>JAODNN010000040.1 GCA_025465355.1 Blastococcus sp.
TTTTGCGCACCTGCCCCACCGCGGCGCCCCACGCGAGCCGCCCGCTACACTCGTCCATGGACCCCGCGCGGCGTCCACCCTGTGAACCTCCCCAGGGCCGGAAGGCAGCAAGGATAAGCAGGCTCTGGCGGGTGCACGAGGGGTCCTTGATGTCACCAGGTCGCCGTGGCCAGCTGGGCCGCCGCCGCCAGGCCCTCGCCGGCTCCGACGCCCTGCCAGTCGGCGGGGATGATCGTGCTGAGGACCCAGATCCCGGCTCCGTCCGTGTCCGGCACGTCGAGCCACCAGTCCGTTCCGGACCCGGTGTCGCAGCGCTGGAGGACCGCGCCGGTCGCGACCGACGGGACGTCCACCGTCCGGCACCCGCTGTCGCTCTTCGCTGTTCCGGCACGCAGCTGCGCGGGGGTGGTGCCCCTGAGGAAGCCGATCCCGACTGCGTAGCGGTCCGCGGCCAGGGACCCGGCGCCGCCGTCCGTCGCCCACAGGCAGCCTCGCGGGCCGCCGGGCAGGGACCCCTTCCAGTACGCGAGCCGCACCCCGGCGACCCGGCCGAGACCGGCACCGTCCGGGCAGCCGCTGAGATCTCCCGGTGCGGTGAGCGAAAGCGGCGTGGTCAGACGCGAGGTCACCTCGTGCATCTCGGCCACCGCCCTCGCCAACCGCACGCCCTCCTCTGCCGTCGACCGGTCCGACGGCGCCGACGTCGCCGAGGGGCCGGCCGGTGTGCTGATCCCCGGGTGGGCGACCTGACCATGAGGCGCCTGCGCGCTCGAGAGCGCGCCGATCGCGGTCGGGACGCCGACCACGGCGACCGTCGCCGCGACGGTGGCGATCACGGCCAGCCGTCCCCGCCGCCGGCGCCGGTGGCGCGACCGCGCCTCCCGGACCTGGGTGGTCACGTCGACGGCGGGCGCGAGCTCGTCGGCGAGGTCGTGCAGCCGGGTGCTGAGGAAGGACGTGCCGAGGTCGTTCATCGGGTGCTCCCCGTGGTGTACGTGAGGCCGTCGACTGCCGGGGCCAGCCGCACGCGGAGCGCGGCCAGACCTCGGGTGACGTGGTTGTTGACGGTGCTCCGCGAGTGTCTTCCGTCGGGTCACCGGAAGCCGGCGTGCACTGGGACAGGAGGTGGTGGCCTCGGCCCGGGCCCCGCTGGTGTCGCCGGTCACCACAGCCAGCAGCACGCGGAGCGCGGCCAGACCTCGGGTGACGTGGTTGTTGACGGTGCTGCGCGAGCAGCCCATGACCGCGGCGGTGTCGGCCTCGCTGAGGTCGTCGAAATAACGCAGGACGACGGCGGTCCGTACCCGGGGCGAGAGGGTCAGCAGGGCCCGCCGCAACTCGTCGCCGTCGGCATGGGCCGTCTGCAGGTCGCCGGACCCGGAGTCGGGAAAGGTCTCGAGGACCCGCTCGGTGTTCGTGAGCCGACGCAGCCAGCTCAGATGCGTGTTGATCATCAGCCGGCGTACGTACGCGAACGGGTGGTCGGCCCGGCGCACCGTGGCCCACGAGCCGAAGGCCTTGGCGAGCGCCGTCTGGACGAGGTCCTCACCGAGGTGCGGATCGCCGGTGACGAGGCACGCGGTGCGCAACAGCCGCGGACCGTGATCGGCGACGAAGTCGGTGAACTCGTCGTCCCTCTGGTTGCTCACTGGCTCCTCCGGTGGTGGGTCGTCAGGAGGTAGACGCTTCGGGAGGGCCGCCTCGCCCCATACCGAGAGGTATCGGTTTCACAACGGCCGGTCGGCACCATCGACGTCCCGCGGCCTCGTCCAGAGGCTCGCCCCGAGCGTGCGAGCGGTGAGGGGGACGAGGTCCGTTGAGTAACCTCGCGGCGTGGCTCTCGCGCTCTACCGGAAGTACCGCCCGGCGACGTTCGCCGAGGTGGTCGGGCAGGAGCACGTCACCGCACCGTTGATGAACGCGGTCGACGGCGGGCGGATCAACCACGCCTACCTGTTCAGCGGCCCGCGTGGCTGCGGCAAGACGTCGTCGGCACGCATCCTGGCCCGCTCGCTCAACTGCGCGCAGGGCCCGACGTCGACGCCCTGCGGTGTCTGCGAGTCGTGTATCGCGCTGGCCCCCGACGGCCCCGGCTCGCTCGACGTCATGGAGATCGACGCGGCCAGCCACGGTGGTGTCGACGACGCCCGTGACCTGCGTGAACGCGCCTTCTTCGCCCCGGTCAACAGCCGTTACAAGGTCTACATCGTCGACGAGGCGCACATGGTGACCACGCAGGGCTTCAACGCCCTGCTCAAGGTGGTCGAGGAGCCGCCGGAGTTCCTCGTGTTCGTCTTCGCGACGACGGAGCCGGACAAGGTCCTGCCGACCATCCGCTCGCGCACGCACCACTACCCGTTCCGGCTGGTGCCCCCGACCACGCTGCGCGCGCTGCTGGAGAAGACCTGTGACGCCGAGGGCGTCACGGTCGAGCCGACGGTGTTCCCGCTCGTGGTGCGGGCCGGCGGCGGTTCGGTCCGCGACTCGCTGTCGATCCTCGACCAGCTGCTCGCCGGCGCCGGGCCCGAAGGCGTCACCTACACGAGCGCCGTCGGCCTGCTCGGGGTCACCGACGACGCCCTGCTCGACGAGACGATCGACGCGCTGGCCGCGCACGACGCCCCCGGCGTCTTCCGTGCCGTCGACCGGGTCGTCGAGGCCGGCCATGACCCGCGCCGGTTCGCCACCGACCTGCTCGACCGGCTGCGCGACCTGATCGTGCTCGACGCCGTGCCCCAGGCCGGCAGCAACGGGCTGCTCGACAGCCCACCCGACCGGCTGGACCTGATGAGCTCGCAGGCGAAGGCGCTCGGGTCGGCGACGCTGTCGCGGATGGCCGACACGGTGCACGAGGGTCTCACCGAGATGCGGGGGACGACGGCGCCGCGTCTGCTGCTCGAACTGGTCTGCGCCCGCATGCTGCTGCCCGCCGTCGACGGCTCCGCCGCCGCCACGTTGCAGCGGCTCGAGCGGCTCGAGCGGCGGATGTCGATCGCCGGCGAGCACGCCGGCCGCCCCGGCGCAGAGGCGGCGCCGCCGCGAGAGGCCCCGGCTCGCGAGGCCGCGGTGCGCGAGGCGCCGGTGCGGGAGGCGGCGGTTCGCGAGGCGGCGCCGGCTCCGGCGGCTCCCGCGGCCGCTCCCGACGTGGCCGAACCGACGGCCGCGCCGCGGCGCGAGTTCGTGCGGCGCTCGCAGGCGCCCGCCACTCCGGCCCCCGCACCGGCCACCCCCGCGCGAGCCACGCCCACTCCGGCGGCGTCCACCGACGACTGGCCCGAGACGGTTCCCCCCGGCTCGGGCGCAACCCGGTCCGCCGCGGCGGCGAAAGCGGCGACCGGTGAACCGGACATCCCCCTGCCGCCCGAGCCGACCGACGACGAGGACTGGCCGCATCCGGCCCAGCCCGGCGCGGCCCGCGCAGCGGCATCCCGCACCGAGGCCGCGGCCGAGCGCCCTCCGGCCGGCGTCCCACCGCGGGCGGCCGCCGAGTCCTCGCCCGTGCCTCGCGGCGGCGAGCCGACACCCGTCGTCTCGGCCGACCCGCCGGCGTCGACGGACGGGGAGTTGACCACCGCCGACGTCCGCCGGGTGTGGCCGGAGCTGCTCGCCGTCGTCAAGCGGCACAAGCGCACCACCGAGGCGCTGCTGAAGAACGCCCAGGTGCACCAGCTGGCGGGCGGCGTGCTCACGCTGTCGACGTCGTCCCCCGCACTGGCCCGGCGGCTCGGCGACGACCTCAACAAGGACGTCATCCGCGAGGCGCTCAACGAGCTGCTCGGCGTGCGCTGGCGGGTCGACGCCGTCGTCGACGGGGCCGGCGCCGCCACCGGCGCCCCGGTCGCACCCGAGGTGGCCCGGGAAGCCGCCCGTGTCGCGGAGGCGGCCGAGGCCAGCGAGCTCATGGCCGAGCGGGCGGCGGACCGGACCGAAGGTGGCGATCGCGAGCCCGAGCCGGCGGTCGACCCGGAACAGGCCGCGCTCTCGCTGCTGCGCGCTCAGCTCGGCGCGCGCCCGCTCGACGCCTGAGAAAGGCCCCTCCACCGCTCGCACGCTCGCGGCGGGACCCGGAGAAAGGACCCCCTCCTCCCCACCGCTCGCACGCTCGCGGCGGGACCCGGGAGGGGGCCTAGCGCCGGAGGAACCTCAGCACCCCGGCGGCCAGGCGGGCTGCGATCGCCTCCCGGCCGGCCGCGGAAGACATCCAGGCTGCGTCGCTCGCGTTGCGCATGTTCCCGCACTCGACGTAGATGGCGGGCACCGCGTTCAGGTTCAGCCCCGCCAGGTCGGACCGGGGATCGAGCCCGGCGCTGCCCAGGTAGTTGCTCACCGGCTCGACCGCGGTCATCGAGTCGCGGACCGTCCGGGCCAGCGCCGAGCTGGCTGCCGCCACCCCCGGACCGGCCGGAGCCGGCGACGACGTGATGACGTGGAAGCCGCGGCCGCCCGGCGCGGCGCCGTCACCGTGGATGCCCACGAACGCGGCTGCCCCCACCTTCGCGCCCATCCGGCCGCGGACGTCCACGCACGGCCCCACGCCGACGTCGTTCGGCCGGGTGAGGACGACGGCGACACCGGCGGCGGTCAACCGGGCCCGCATGCGCAGGGCGACGTCCCAGGTGAAGGAGTGCTCCGCATAGCCGGCGTTCGTGGCGGTGCCCGTCGTGTTGCACGGCTTGGTGCCGCCCCGGCCATCGGGAACGGGAGCGTTGATCGTCGCGGGATGGGCGGCGTTCCCGCCGTTGTGGCCGGGATCGAGGACCACTACCGGCCGCCGCGCGGGCGTGGCCGGGACCCGCGCCGGCGCCGGGGTGGCCACCCGGACGGTGGCGGGCGGTCGAGACGGGTGTGCCGACGCGGCCGGCCGGGCCGACGGCGCCGTCGCCGGAGCCGTCGCCTCATGGGCGGTGGGAGTAGTTGCGGTGAACGGCGAACAGGCGGTGAGTGCGAGCAGCAGTACGACGGTTCCGCTCCGCTGCCAACGCATCAGGCCAGCGTGGCACGTTCCGTCGCCATCGCGGCTTACCCTCGGGGCATGTTCCCCGGAGGTCAGCCCGACATGGCGCAGCTGTTGAAGCAGGCGCAGCAGATGCAGCAGCAGTTGGTCACCGCGCAGGAAGAACTGGCGCACGCCGAGGTGACGGGCACCGCCGGCGGTGGCCTCGTGACGGCGACCATGACCGGCAGCGGTGAGCTCACCGCGATCACGATCGCACCGGCGGCGGTCGACCCGGACGACCTGGAGACGCTGCAGGACCTCGTCGTCGCCGCCGTCCACGATGCCAAGCGGGAGGCCGACCAGCTCGCCGCCGACCGGATGGGCCCGCTCGCCGGCGGCCTGGGCGGGGGCCCCGGAGGGGGCCTCGGGCTGCCCGGCTTCTGACGCCGCTCTCCACCACGAACCCAGAGGAACTCCCGTGTACGAGGGTGCCGTCCAGGACCTGATCGACGAGCTCGGCCGGCTGCCGGGGGTCGGGCCGAAGAGCGCCCAGCGGATCGCCTTCCACCTCCTGTCCGCCGGGTCCGCCGACGTGACCCGGCTCGTCGCGGCGCTGATCCGCGTGCAGGAGGAGGTCCGCTTCTGCGTGACCTGTTACAACGTCGCCGAGGGCGAGCAGTGCCGGATCTGCCGCGACCCACGCCGCGTCGACGACGTGCTGTGCGTCGTCGAGGAGCCCAAGGACGTCGTCGCCATCGAGCGCACCCGTGAGTTCCGGGGCCGCTACCACGTCCTCGGCGGGGCGATCAGCCCGATCGACGGGGTGGGGCCGGACGACCTGCGGGTCAAGGAGCTCATGACGCGGCTGATGGACGGCGCCGTCACCGAGCTGATCATCGCCACCGACCCGAACCTCGAGGGGGAGGCCACCGCCGCCTACCTCGCCCGCCTCGTGTCGCCGATGGGGCTGGCCGTCTCGCGGCTCGCCAGCGGCCTCCCGGTGGGCGGTGATCTCGAGTACGCCGACGAGGTCACCCTGGGCCGCGCGTTCGAGGGTCGCAGAAGAATCGACGCCTGATCAGACCAATCACGAGACCGTAACGGGATCACCCGGGCCCCTTGCCGCAGGAACTTCGTGTGTTAGGCATTGATGACCAATGGTCCGGGCGGCCGCTCTGGCGTGGTCCCGCGCGGGCAGGCCGCTCCCATGAAGACGAGGTACGGATGAGATCCGGTTCGAACACGCGCCGCGCGATCGTCGCCACAGCAGGTGTCGCGGTGACGGCGCTGACGTTGAGCGCCTGTGGCGGAGGCACCAGCGGGGGAGCCAGCGGCGACTCGGGCGGCAGCGGAGGGGCGCTGACGATCGGGACCACCGACAGGATCACGGCGATCGACCCCGCCGGTTCGTACGACAACGGGTCCTTCGCGGTCGAGAACCAGGTGTTCCCGTTCCTCATGAACACCCCACTCGGCAGCCCCGAGGTGAAGCCCGACATCGCCGAGTCGGCCTCGTTCACCGCGCCGACCGAATACAGCGTGAAGCTCAAGCCGGGGCTGAAGTTCGCCAACGGACACGACCTGACGTCGTCGGACGTGAAGTTCACCTTCGACCGGCAGCTCAAGATCAACGACCCGAACGGTCCCGCCTCGCTGCTCTACAACCTCGCGAGCACCGACGCGCCGGACCCGACGACCGTCGTCTTCCATCTGAAGTCGGCCAACGACCAGGTGTTCCCGCAGATCCTGTCCAGCCCGGTCGGCCCGATCGTCGACGAACAGGTCTTCTCGGCCACCGCGCTCACGCCGGACGACGAGATCGTCAAGGCCAACGCCTTCGCGGGTCAGTACTCGCTGACCCACTACGACAAGAACAGCCTGCTGTCGTACAAGGCGTTCTCCGGCTACAAGGGCATCCTCGGCGCGCCGAAGACCTCGTCGGTCAACGTGAAGTACTACACGGACGCGTCGAACCTGAAGCTCGACGTCCAGGAAGGCAACGTCGACGTCGCCTTCCGCAGCCTCTCCGCGACCGACATCGCCGACCTCCGCACGAACAACAAGGTCAAGGTGGTGGACGGTCCCGGCGGCGAGATCCGGTACATCGTCTTCAACTTCGACTCCCAGCCCTTCGGTGCCAAGGCCACCGGGGCCGACCCGAAGAAGGCGCTCGCCGTCCGCCAGGCGGTGGCCGACCTCATCGATCGGAAGAAGATCGCCGACCAGGTCTACAAGGGCACCTACACGCCGCTGTACTCCTACGTCGCCGACGGTCTGACCGGCGCCACCCAGTCGCTGAAGACGCTCTACGGCAACGGCAACGGCGGCCCGGACGCGAGCAAGGCCAAGGAGACCCTGGCCGCGGCCGGTGTGACCACGCCGGTGACCCTCTCGCTGCAGTACACGACCGACCACTACGGTCCCTCGTCCGGCGACGAGTACGCGCTGATCAAGGACCAGCTGGAAGGCAGCGGGCTGTTCAAGGTGAACCTGCAGTCCACGGAGTACGTCCAGTACTCCAAGGACCGCGTCGCCGACGTCTACCCGGCCTACCAGCTCGGCTGGTTCCCGGACTACTCCGACGCCGACAACTACCTGACGCCGTTCTTCCTGACGAAGAACTTCCTCAGCAACCACTACGTGGACCAGACGGTCAACGACCTGATCCTCAAGCAGGCGGTCACCGCCGACAAGGCCGCACGGACGAAGCTCATCGAGCAGATCCAGGACCTCGAGGCCAAGGACCTGTCGACGGTGCCGTACCTGCAGGGGGCCCAGGTCGCCGTCGTGGGCAAGACTGTGCAAGGCACGAAGGACACGCTCGACCCGTCCTTCAAGTTCCGGTACGGAGCCCTCTCCAAGGGCTGATCGGAGCCTGAGTCGCGGCCCCGGGGAACCCCCGCGCGCGGGGGGTTCCCCGGGGCCAGGCACGTCCGGACACCGGTACTTCGAGATGGAAGAGTGTGAGCACGAGTACGACTGAGATCGCCCAGACCGACGCCGGCCCCGCCGGCGCGCCCGCTGCTCCGCGCAGGCGGCGCGGCGGGGGCGGTGGCCTGGGCAGCTACCTGGTCATCCGGTTCCTGCTGATCTTCCCGACCATCTTCATCCTGGTGACGTCGGTCTTCTTCCTCATGCGGTTGACCGGTGACCCGATCACCGCGGCGCTCGGCGGCCGGCTGGGCCCCGAGCAGCTGGCCGAGCGCGTGCACCAGGCGGGCTACGACCGGCCCATCCTCACGCAGTACTTCGACTACCTCGGCAGCCTGATCCGCGGCGACTTCGGCACCACGATCAGTGACCGCCGGCCGGTCATCGACGTCTTCATGACGTTCGGCGCCGCCACGCTCGAGCTGGCCGTGTACGCGTTGATCGTCGCGTTCCTCGTCGGCATCCCGCTGGGCCGGCTCGCCGCCTACCACCGGGACAAGTGGCCGGACGCCGTCTTCCGGGTGTTCGCGATTCTCTGCTACGCCACCCCGGTGTTCTTCTCCGGCCTGCTGCTGAAGCTGGTCTTCGCCGTCCAGCTGGGGTGGCTGCCGGTGCAGGGCCGGGCCTCGACCGGAGCCGAGATCCAGATGGAGTCCCTGCCGAACCCCACCGGCATCTACCTCATCGACGCGATCCGGACCGGCGACGGCGCGGTCGTCTCCGACGTCCTGCGGCACGCCGTGCTGCCGGCCATCGCACTCGGCCTGCTCACCGCCGGGGTCTTCCTCCGGCTCGTACGCACCAACGTCATAGGCACCCTCGGCATGGGTTACGTCGAGGCGGCCCGCTCCCGCGGCGTCTCGGAGCGGCGGCTGCTGCGCAAGCACGCCTACCGGCCGGCACTCATCCCCATCATCACGGTCATCGGCCTGCAGATCGCGCTGCTGCTCGGGGGAGCGGTGCTCACCGAGACCACCTTCGAATGGCGCGGCCTGGGCTTCCAGCTCACCCACTATCTGCAGGCGCGGGACTTCGTCGCCGTCCAGGGGATGGTCGTGCTGCTCGCGGTCATCGTGGCGGTGACGAACTTCGTCGTCGACGTCATCGCCGCGCTCATCGACCCGCGAGTGAGGTACTGATGGCCACCGCCACAGCGGTGCGGCACCGCCGGGGCCGGCGCGACCTGCCGGTAGTCCGCCAGCTGCGGCAGAGCGTCGGCCTACAGCGCGGCATGCTCGTCGCGGGCCTGGTCCTGACCGGTGTCTTCGTGCTGACCGCGATCTTCGCCCCGTTGCTCGCTCCGTACAGCTACAACCAGCTCAGCGACGCCGCCGGATCCTTCGGCGCCCAGCAGCCGCCGTCCTCGCAGCACCTGCTCGGGACGACGGTCGGTGGGTACGACGTGCTGTCCCGGGTGATCTGGGGTGCGCGCACGGCGCTGTACGTCGTTGTCGTCGCGGTGGTGCTCTCGATCTTCGCCGGCGTGCTGCTCGGCCTCGTCTCCGGCTACTTCGGCGGCTGGCTGGACCGGATCATGGTCGTGCTCGCCGACGCCGTCTACGCCTTCCCGTCGCTGCTGTTGGCGATCGTCATGGCGATCGTGATCAGCGGCGGCCAGTCCAAGATGTGGGGCGGGATCCTCGCGGCGGCGATCTCGATCACCGTCATCTACATCCCCCAGTACTTCCGGGTGGTGCGGGCCGAGACGGTGCGGATCAAGTCGGAGGCGTTCGTCGAGTCGGCCAAGGTCATCGGCGCCGGCCACTGGCGGATCATGTCCCGGCACGTGCTGCGCAACGCCACACGCACCCTGCCGCTGATCCTCACGCTCAACGCCTCCGAGTCGATCGCCACCCTCGCCGGCCTGGGCTTCCTCGGCTTCGGCATCGAGCCCACCGCGGCGGCCGAGTGGGGATTCGACCTGAACAAGGCGATCGCGGACGTGAGCAGCGGCATCTGGTGGACGGCACTGTTCCCCGGGCTCGCCATCGTGCTGGTGATCCTCGGTCTCACGCTCGTCGGCGAGAGCCTCAACGACCTGGCCGACCCGCGGCTGCGCACCCGCCGCCGGGGCGGCGAGGCACCTGCCGGCGTCGCGGAGACGGCCGTGGTGCCCGGTGGCACGCTCGACGCCGGACCGGGTGGGCTCGCCGGCATCGAAGAATCGGTGGACCGGCGATGAGCGGGGCAGTGAACGACGTCGTCGAGATCGAGAACCTGTCGGTGTCCTTCGCCACCGACGCCGGTCCCGTCGCAGCCGTCCAGGGCGTCAGCCTGTCGGTGGCCGCCGGGGAGGTGCTGGCCATCGTCGGGGAGAGCGGCAGCGGGAAGACCGTCACCGCGCGCAGCATCCTCGGACTGCTGCCGGAGACCGCCACCACGCGAGGGGCCATCCTGCTCAGCCGCAAGGACGGCTCCAGCGCGCACGACGTCGTTGCGCTGTCGGGGGCACGGCTGGGAGACATCCGGGGCCGGGACGCCGCGATGGTGTTCCAGGAACCCTCGACCTCGCTGAACCCGGTCTACCCGGTCGGCTGGCAGATCGCCGAGGGCCTTCGCGCGCACGGGCACTACAGCCGCAAGGAGGCCCGGGCCAAGGCGATCGACGTGCTGCGCCGGGTGGGCATCCCCGACCCCGAGAAGCGGGTCGACCACTACCCGCACCAGTTCTCCGGCGGGCAGAAGCAGCGGATCGTCATCGCCCAGGCGCTGGTCCTCGATCCCGGTGTGATCATCGCCGACGAGCCGACGACCGCCCTCGACGTCACGGTGCAGGCGGAGATCCTCGACCTGCTGCGCCGCTGCCGCGACGAGTTCGGCACCGCGATCGTGCTGATCACGCACAACATGGGCGTCGTCGCCGACCTCGCCGACCAGGTCGCGGTCATGTACCAGGGCCGGATCGTGGAGCAGGCCGACGTCCGGACACTGTTCTCCGCCCCGCAGGACCCGTACACCCGGCAGTTGCTGGCCGCCGTCCCGCGGCTCGGGCAGGGCGTGGCCCGTACCCGGGAGCGGGCGGCCGGCCGCGCGCCCGGCTGGGCGGCGACCGCACCGGTGGTCGAGGCGCGAGACCTGCGGATCGTCTACCCGGGTCGCTTCCGCCGTCCCGACTTCACCGCCGTGGACGGCGTCAGCTTCGCCATCCGGCCCGGTGAGGTGCTCGGCCTGGTCGGCGAGAGCGGCAGCGGCAAGACCACCATCGGGCGCGCCATCGCCGGCCTGACCAGGGTGACCGACGGCTCGCTGACGGTGCTGGGCGCAGAGTTGAACGGCGTCAGGGAGCGTGCCTTCCGCCCGGTGCGCGAGCGGATCGGGTTCGTCTTCCAGGATCCCGCGTCCAGCTTCAACCCGCTGCTGACCATCGCCGCCTGTGTGGCCGAGCCGCTGATCGTGCACGGCCGCGCGGCCGATGTGCAGGACGCCCGGCCCCGGGTCGATGAGCTGCTGGAGGCCGTGCAGCTGCCGCGCGCCTTCGGGGACCGCTTCCCGCACGAGCTCTCCGGGGGGCAGCGGCAGCGGGCCAGCCTGGCCCGTGCGCTCTCCCTCGGGCCCGACCTGCTGATCGCCGACGAGCCCACGTCGGCCCTCGACGTGTCGGTGCAGGCGCGGGTGCTCGACCTGTTCGACGAGATCCAGCGCGAGTTCGGTTTCGCCGCGCTGTTCATCAGCCACGACCTCGCCGTCGTCGACCTGCTCGCCGATCGGATCGCCGTCCTCTACCGGGGGCAGCTCGTGGAGGAGGGCACGGGGGAGCAGGTGCTGGGCGCGCCGCAGCACCCGTACACGCAGCGGCTGCTCGCGTCGCTGCCGGTTCCCGACCCGGACGAGCAGGCGCGCCGGCGGGCGCACTGGGACCAGCTGCGCGCCGCCGACTGAAAAGAGGACCCCTTGCTCCCAGGGGGCCTTGCCCGGGAACTCCGCGGCGCTCCCGAGCGTGCGTACAGTCCGGACGTACCTCGGAGGTCGTCCATGCTCATCGGAGGTCTCACCGTGCGCCGCCTGACTGTCGTTCTCGGCCTGGTGGCCGTGCTGCTCGTCGCGGCGGGGTCGCCCGCCCTGGCGGTGGCTCCGCTGCAGCTCTCGAATCGGATCACCGACCAGGTCGGGGCCCTGAAGGGCCATGAGCAGGACGTCTCGAAGGCGATCGACTCCCTGCAGGCCACGACCGGCATCGGCGAGTACGTCGTCTTCGTCGCCAGCTTCGACGGCATGCTGGGCGAGCAGTGGGCGCAGCAGACGGCGCAGCGGTCCGGCCTCGGGTCGAAGGACGTGCTCCTCGCCGTCGCCGTGAACGACAGCCCCCGGCACTTCGGCGTGCACGCCGGCGCCGGTGTGCCGTCGTCGCAGCTCGACCGCGTGGTGATCGACCAGGTCAAGCCGAAGCTCGCCGCAGGCGACTGGCCGGGCGCGGCGATCGCGCTCGCCGACGGCCTGGGCGCGGGGGGGACGACCGGCTCCACCGCCACGACCGGATCTGCGTCCGGGGCGTCGTCCGGCGCGCTGACCTTCGTCGTCGTGCTGGCTCTGCTCGCGGTCGCCGGCGGCTCGTACATGTTCTTCTCGCGGTCCCGTCGCCGGCGTCGGGAGGCCCTTGCGGCTGCGCCCGCGACGCCGCTGCCGGCGCCGGACCCGTACGCCGGGACGTCGACCGAGCAGCTGAACTACCAGGCCAGCAACGCCCTGCTGGACCTGGACGAACGGGTCCGTACCGGCCAGGTGGACGCGGACTACGCGCGCTCCTACTTCGGCGCCGAGGCCGTGCCGGGGCTCGACGAGGGGCTGGCGAAGTCGCGCGACGAGCTGGCCCGGGCGTTCACCATCCGCCAGGAGCTCGACGACGAGATCCCCGAGGACGAGCCGACGCAGCGGAAGATGCTGGCCGAGCTGCTGGGCCTCACCAGTGCGGCCAGCGATCGGCTGAAGGCCCAGGCGGCGACCCTCGACGCGCTGCGCGAGCGGGAACGCACCGCACCGCAGGCGGCCGAGGAGCTCGCCGGCCGGATCGCGGAGCTGCAGCAGCGGCTCCCGGTGCAGGAGCAGCGGATCGCCGACCTGCAGAACCGGTATGCCGCGGCCGCTGTCGCTCCCGTCACGCAGAACGTGCGCGAGGCCGGGGTGCGCCTCGCCGCTGCCGAGCAGGCACTCGGCCTGGCGCGGCAGGACCAGGCGAGCGGCCAGGTCGGCCGATCCGTCGGTCGGCTGCGCGGAGCCGAGGACGCCGCCGGCCAGAGTGCGACCCTCCTGGACGCGATCGACCGGCTTGCCGGCGACCTCACCGCGGCTGAACAGCGCCTCCCGGCCGTCCGCGCGGACATCACCACCGATCTCGCCGAGGCCCGGTCGATGGTCGGATCGGGTGACCGCAGCGGTCTTGCGCCGCTGATCGCGCGCGCCGAGGCGGCCGTCACCGCCGCGGACGCCGCGCTCGCCAGTTCACCGCCCGACCCGCTGACGGCCCTCCGGCAGCTCGAGGAGGCCGACCGGTCCCTCGAGCAGGCCCTGTCGGTGGCCCGCGACGCCCAGAGCCAGGCGCGCCACGCGGCGGAGGCTCTCGACCAGGCGCTGCTCACCGCCCGTGCGGCGGTCGCGGCCGCCGACGACTTCATCGGCACCCGGCGCGGAGCTGTCGGCCCGACCGCCCGCACGCGGCTGGCCGAGGCTCAGCGGCATCTCGACGCCGCTGAGGCGCAGGCGAAGCGGGATCCCCTTGCCGCGCTCCGTGAGGCGAGGGACGCCGACCGACTGGCCCAGTTCGCCCTCGAGGTCGCCCAGAACGACGTGGGGCAGTGGTCGCAGCAGACCGGCTACGGCGGTTACGGCGGCGGGTACGGCGGTGGCGGGTACGGCGGCGGCTGGGGTGGTGGCGGCCGGCGTGGGGGCATCGGCCCGCTCGGCGCCGGCCTCGGTGGGCTGCTGCTCGGCGGCCTGATCTTCGGCGACCACGACGGCAACGACGGCAACTGGAGCTCCGGGGACTGGGGCGGCGGTGGCGGCGATTTCGGGGGCGGCAGCGACTTCGGGGGCGACTTCGGGGGCGGCGGCGACTTCGGCGGAGACTTCTGAGTCAGGCGGGGATCTGGCCGTACGTGTGCTCGGGGCGGAACTTCACGACGAGCCGGCGTTCGGTGACCATGGCCTTCCGGTAGTCGTTCCAGTCGGGGTGCTCGCCGTTGACGCCGCGGTAGTAGGCGACGAGCTCGTCGACAGTCGCGTCGTGCGGGTCGGCGGCCACCGGGGTGAGCTCGGCGGTGCCCTCGACGGCCACCCACGTCCAGAAGTCCTTCGACGCGACGTGCAGGGTCACCCGCGGGTCGGCGCGCAGGTTCCGGGTCTTCGCGCGGTCGTCGGTGACCGAGACACGGATGACCTCCCCGCCGGGGTCGTAGGCGTAGCCGACGTTGGACAGCTGTGGCCGCCCGTCGCGCTTGATCGTGGCGAGCACGCCCCACCGGTTCTCGGCGAGGAACTCCAGCATCCGGGGATCGACGGTCATGGGACTCAGCGTTCCCGACCGCGAGCCGTCAACGGCACCGGGGGCAGCGGCGGGGCGTCGAGGCGGACCCCGTCGTACCCGACGACGACGCCGAACCGGTCGGACTCCTCCTGCCACGAGGCCGCGTAGTCGGCGATCTCCTCACCCGACCGGCCGACGAAGTTCCACCACATGACGATCCGTTCGTCGAAGGGTTCGCCGCCGAGCAGCAGAAGGCGGGCGGGCGCGGCCGAGTGCAGCCGCAGTGACCGGCGGCCGGTGCCGAGGTAGAGCATCGACCCGCGTTCCAGGGTGGCGTCCTCGACCGTCACGGAGCCGGTCGCGCCCAGGACGGCGTACTCGAAGTCCGGTTCCAGAGGCACCTCGACGTCCGCCCCGGCGACGAGGTCCAGGTCGACGCCGACCAGCGGCGTGTACGCGGTGCCGGGGGACGTCGCCCCCCCGAAGGAGCCCATGAGCACCGTCGTCGTCAGCCCATCCGAGGTGAAGCCGGGCAGTACCGGGTGGTGCTCGAACGCCGGTGCGGTCTCCCGGTCGGCGTCGGGGAGCACCACCCACAGCTGCGCGCCGTGGAGGTAGCGCGGGTGGACCACCGGCGACTGCTCGGCGTGCGCGATGCCGTGCCCCGCGGTCATCAGCGCCAGCTCACCCGGCCCGAACTGCACGTCGCTGCCCAGAGAGTCCCGGTGATGCACCTTTCCCTCGAGCAGCCAGGACACCGTCTGCAACCCGGTGTGCGGGTGCGGCGCGACCTGCATGCCGGTACCGGCAGCGACGTCGTCCGGCCCGTAGTGGTCGACGAACGCCCAGGCGCCGACCATCCGGCGTCCCAGGGTGGGCAGCAACCGGCGGACGCGGGTGCTCTCGCCGAGCAGCACCTCCCGGCCGGGCAGCAGGTCCAGCGCGGGGCCGGCGGACGTGGACCCCAGCCCGCCGAGCTGCCGGGCGGCGGGGCGGCGATCGAGGTTGCTCACGGCGGTCCTCCTAGCGCTGGGGAACCTGGCCAGTCTCGCCCTGCACGTCGCCGTGCGGAACGTGCTGCGCGGGAATGGAACCGAGCCGTCCCGCCTGGAAGTCCGTGAAGGCGTCCATGACCTCCTGCCGGGTGTTCATGACGAACGGTCCGTACATGGCGACCGGCTCGCGGATCGGCTGCCCACCGAGGATGACGACGTCCAGCGCAGGCGTCCGGGACTCCTGCTGGAGCGCGCCGTTGATCGTGATGGTGTCGCCCGGGCCGAAGACGGCGAGCTGGCCGGTGCGCACCGGGTGGCTGTCGACGCCGACCGAGCCGGCACCGGAGAGCACGTAGACCAGGGCGTTGAAGTCCGGGCGCCACGGGAGGTCGAGGGTGGCGCCGGGGGCGATGGTGGCGTGCACCATGGCCATCGGCGTGTAGGTCGAGCCGGGGCCCTGCTGCCCGGCGACGTCGCCCGCGATCACCCGGAGGAAGGCGCCCGCGTCGGGGCTCGCCAGGAGCACGGACTCGTCGGCGCGCAGGTCCTGGTAGCGCGGCTCGACCCACTTCTGCGCCTTGGGCAGGTTCACCCAGAGCTGCAGGCCGTGGAAGAGCCCGCCGCTGAGGACGAGGTGCTCCGGCGGCCGCTCGATGTGGAGGACGCCGCCGCCGGCGGTCATCCACTGGGTGTCGCCGTTGCTGATCGTGCCGCCGCCCCCGTGGGAGTCGGCGTGCTCGAAGGTGCCGTCGATGATGTAGGTGACGGTCTCGAAACCGCGGTGCGGGTGCCAGCTGGTGCCCTTCGGCTCGCCCGGGGCGTACTCGACCTCGCCCATCTGGTCCATGTGGATGAACGGGTCCAGGTCGCGCAGGTCGACGCCGGCGAAGGCGCGGCGGACCGGGAAGCCCTCGCCCTCGAAGCCGGACGGCGCGGTGGTGACCGAGCGGACCCGGCGGCGCACCGTTCCCGGTACGGGTGCGGGCACGCGCGGAAGAGTGGTGGTGTCCTCGACGGTCACGGCAGGCATTGCCGTCCTCCTTGGTTGAGGTCTCAACTACTGGTGAGCCTAGCGCTGCGCGCCCCCGATGTCTTCCCCCTGTGCGAACGGGGTTTCCGTAGGGCGGCTTCGGGACAGCCTTCTCCCATGGACGACGCTGCCGGGCGGCTCGGCTGCCCGAAGCGGATGGTCTTCGGACCGTGCGGGGGAGTCCGGGACGACGGCCGGTGCGAGCTGGCCGAGCACCGGTGCGTCTTCCTCGACCAGCCGCTCGTGGCCTGGCCCGATCCGGTGCCCGCGGTCCCGGATCCGCTGACCGCGCGGACCGACGGGCGCCCCGCCGTCCTGGTCGACCTGTCGGTGGTCCCCTTCGACCCGGCGTCAGTGCGCCGGGTCGTGGAGGTCCTGGCTCCGGTCTCCGACGGGCTCCTCGTCGGCGAGCACGCCAACCGGCCCGACTTCCCGCCGACGATGTTCGCCGCAGAGGTGCTGGGCGCCGGGGGGCGGCCATGGACGACGCTGGCGTGCCGCGACCGTAACCGCGTCGTCCTCGAACAGGAGCTGGCCGGACTCGCCGCCGTCGGTGTCGACGGCGTCCTCTGCGTGACCGGCGACGGTCGCGGCCCGGGTGTCCGCCTGGGCGCCACCCAGGTCTTCGACCTCGACGGCACCCGGCTGGCCGCGCTGGCCGCGGCGGCAGGGCTGGCGGTCGCCGTCCCGGAGTCGCCCGAGGCGCCGCCGGTGGATCTGCGGCCCGCCCGGGTGGTCCAGAAGCAGCGGGCCGGGGGGCAGCTCTGCGTGCTCAACCACGTGAGCAGCCCGGGGCAGGTTGCCGCATTCGTCACCGCGGCCAGGGCGGCCGGCGCGACGCTGCCGTTCGTGGCCGGCGTCGCCGTCTACACCGACGAACGCTCCGGGCGCTTGCTGCAGAGCTTCCCCGGGTTGCACCTGGACGACGCCGCCGTCGAGCAGGTGCTCGCGGCGCCCGACCCGCGCGCGGCGGGCATCGAGGCCGCCGTCGCGGAGGCGCGGGCGCTGCTGGCGGTGCCCGGCGTGGTCGGCGTCAACCTGTCGGGCCTGGGCTCGGGCCGGGGTGAGGACGACGGCGCGCAGGTCAAGGCCGCCGTCGCGGGACGACTGCGGGAGGTCGCGTGAGCGCGCTCGAGAGCGAGGCGATGGAGGCCGAGTTCGACACCGTCGCGGGCTGGACCGAGGAGGCGGTGCGCGCGCTGGGGCCCGAGTACGCCGTCCCGGCCGGCTGCCGGGGGAGTGGCAGCGAAGGTGCGCTGCGCTGGCTGGCCGATCGGCTGCGGCTCGACGCCGGAACCCGCCTGCTGGACGCCGGTGCGGGCGTCGGCGGGCCGGCCGGCTGGCTGGCCGCCGAGCGGGACCTGCGGCCGGTGTGCGCCGAGCCCATGGCGGCGGCGGTGCGGGCCAGCCGCCGGCTGTTCGGGCTGCCCTCGGTGGTGGCGCTCGGCCAGCAGCTGCCCTTCGCCGACGGCGGGTTCGAGGCAGCCTGGTGTCTCGGCGTCCTCTGCACGACCTCGGACAAGGCCGGTGCCCTGGGCGAACTGCGCCGGGTGCTGGCCGACGGCGGGCGGCTCGGGCTGCTGGTGTTCGTCGCCGACGCACCGCTGCCGCCGCCCCTGCCCGAGGGCAACGAGTTCCCGGGCGAGGGCGAGGTCCGGGACCTCCTGACGGCCGCGGGGTTCCGCCTTGACGACGCCGCGGACGCCGACCTCTCGGACAGCCCGCCCACATGGACCGAGCGGGCCGAGGCGGTCCAGGCGGAGGTGGCCCGCCGGCACGGCGACGAGCCGGCCTTCCAGCAGGCCGAGGAGCAGTCCGGCCGGGTGGGTCGGCTACTCGCGGACGGGTCGCTGCGCCCCTGGCTCGCCGTCGCCACCGCCGTCTGAGGACTGCGCGAGGGGGCCGCTCCGAACCTGGGAGACTGGGGTCGATGAGCGCACCCCTGAACCTGGTCAACCTCGAACGGGTGCACAAGGCCCACGGCACCACGGTGCTCCTCGACGATGTCTCCCTCGGTGTCGCCGCCGGTGAGCGGATCGGCGTCGTCGGCCGCAACGGCGGCGGCAAGTCGACGCTGCTGTCGGTCCTGACCGGCACCGAGGAACCCGACTCCGGCCGGGTCACCCGCCGCAGCGACCTTGCGATGGGGGTCCTCGACCAGTCGGGCACGCTGCCGCCGGGGACGACGGTGCGTGACGTGGTCCTGCCGCCGTCGATGTTCGCCGCGGAGCACGAGTGGGCCGGGGACGCCGCCGTTCGGTCGGTGCTGACCGGGCTGGAGCTGGACCGGCTGGGTCTGGACTCGCCGGTCGACTCGATGTCCGGTGGGGAGCGCCGGCGGGTGGCGCTGGCCGCCCAGCTCATCCGCCCGCTGGACCTGCTGGTGCTCGACGAGCCGACCAACCACCTGGACGTCGAGGGCGTCGCCTGGCTCGCCGAGTACGTGAAGAACCGGGCCGGGGGTCTGGTGGTCGTCACCCACGACCGGTGGTTCCTCGACGAGGTGAGCACCACCACGTGGGAGGTCGCCGACGGCAGCGTGCACTCCTACGACGGCGGCTACTCGGCGTACACGCTGGCCCGGGCGGAGCGGACGCGGATCTCGGCGGTGACCGAGGAGCGCCGGATGAACCTGGTCCGGAAGGAGCTGGCCTGGCTGCGCCGGGGTCCGCCGGCCCGCACCAGCAAGCCGAAGTTCCGGATCGACGCCGCGCAGGCGCTGATCGCCGATGAGCCGCCCGCCCGCGACTCGATGGCGCTGGCCGGCTTCGCCGCACGTCGGCTCGGCAAGACCGTCTACGACGTCGAGGACGTCGACTACGCCGTCCCGACCGAGGACGGCCCGCGCACGTTGTTCAAGGACCTGAACTGGCACGTGGGCCCCGGAGACCGGATCGGGATCGTCGGCGTCAACGGGGCCGGCAAGACGTCGCTGCTCAAGCTGCTGGTCGGCGATACGCAGCCGGACGCCGGCACCGTGGGCGTCGGCCAGACGGTGGCGCCGGCGTACCTGTCCCAGCACGTGACGGAGCTGCCCCCGAAGGCACGCGTGCTCGAGGCGGTGCAGGACGTCGCCCGGGTGGCACGGATCGGCAACCAGGACATCTCGGCGTCGTCCCTGGCCGAGCGGTTCGGCTTCGCGGCCAACCGGCAGTGGACCCCGGTGGGGGACCTGTCCGGGGGTGAGCGCCGGCGGCTGCAGTTGCTGCGGCTGCTGATGGCCGAGCCGAACGTGCTGCTGCTCGACGAGCCGACCAACGACCTGGACATCGACACGCTCACCGCGCTGGAGGACCTGCTCGACAGCTTCCCGGGCACGGTGCTGGTGGTCAGCCACGACCGGTACTTCGTCGACCGGGTGACCGACAAGGTCGTCGCGCTGCTCGGGGACGGCTCGCTGGCCGAGCTGCCCGGTGGGGTCGAGGAGTACCTGGCCCGACGGGCCGCCGGGGGAGCGCCGTTGACCACGGCGGCCGGCGCGGCGACACGGCCGGTGGGCGCCCCGGCCGCCGGACCGGCCGGCGGACCGGCCGTCTCGGCCGCCGACTCCCGGGCCGCCAAGAAGGAGGCGAGCCGGCTGGAGCGCCGGATGCTCAAGCTGGACGCCGACGAGAAGCGGCTGCTCGAGCAGCTGGCGGCCGCGGCCTCCGACTATGCGAAGGCCGCGGAGCTGGACGCCCAGTTGCGTGCCGTGCAGGCGGAGAAGGACCAGGTCGAGACGGACTGGCTGGCCGCCGCGGAGATCGCCGAGGGGTGAGTGAGCGCGGTGGCCGGCCCCTGCTGGGGCCGGCCACCGCGAGGTCGCTACCGGTGGGCGCGGTTGACCGCCGAGACGACCGCGCGCAGGGACGCGCTGACGATGTTGGGATCGATGCCCACGCCCCAGAGGACCCGCTCACCCACGGCGCACTCGACGTAGGCGGCGGCGCGGGCGTCGCCACCCGCGGAGAGGGCGTGCTCGGCGTAGTCGAGGACGCGGACGTCAACGTCCAGGCCGGTGAGCGCGTCGACGAAGGCGGCGATCGGCCCGTTGCCGCGGCCGTGAAGGGTGACCGGGACGCCGTTGTCGGTCAGCTCGACCGTCATCTCGTCCAGCTGGTCACCATGGGCGGTGTGCCGGTGGCCGGTGAGCGAGAACCGGCCCCAGGGGGCGTCTGCGTCGGGCAGGTACTCGGAGCTGAAGGCCGTCCACATCTGCTGGGCGGTGACCTCGCCGCCCTCGTCGTCGGTGTGCTGCTGGATGACCGCGCTGAACTCGATCTGCAGCCGGCGGGGCAGGTCGAGGTGGTTCTCGGTCTTCATGATGTAGGCGACACCGCCCTTGCCGGACTGGCTGTTCACCCGGATGACGGCCTCGTAGCTGCGGCCGACGTCCTTGGGGTCGATCGGCAGGTACGGGACGGCCCACGGCATCTCGTCGACGCGCTTGCCGACCGCCTCGGCGTCGGCGGCCAGGGCGTTGAAGCCCTTGTTGATGGCGTCCTGGTGGGAGCCGGAGAAGGCCGTGTAGACGAGGTCGCCGCCGTAGGGGTGCCGCTCGTGGACGCCGAGCTGGTTGCAGTACTCGACGGTGCGGCGGATCTCGTCGATGTCGGAGAAGTCGATCTGCGGGTCGATGCCCTGGCTGAACAGGTTCAGGCCGAGGGTGACCAGGTCGACGTTGCCGGTGCGCTCACCGTTGCCGAACAGGCAGCCCTCGATGCGGTCGGCGCCGGCGCGGTAGCCGAGCTCGGCGGCGGCGACGGCGGTGCCGCGGTCGTTGTGCGGGTGGAGGCTGAGGACGACGGCGTCGCGGCGGCCCAGGTTGCGGTGCATCCACTCGATCTGGTCGGCGTAGACGGTGGGCTCGGCCATCTCAACCGTGGCCGGCAGGTTGATGATCGCCGGCCGCTCGACGGTGGGCTCCCAGACGTCGGTGACCGCATTGCAGATCTCGACGGCGAAGTCGAGCTCGGTGCCGGTGAACGACTCGGGGGAGTACTCGAACCGGATCTCGGTGTCGTCCGTCTGCTCGGCCAGCTTGCGGACCAGCTCGGCGCCGTGGACGGCGATGTCGACGATGCCGGCGCGGTCGGAGTTGAAGACGACGCGGCGCTGGAGGGTGCTGGTCGAGTTGTAGAGGTGCACGATCGCCTGCTTGGCGCCGACCAGCGACTCGTAGGTGCGCTCGATCAGCTCGTCGCGGGCCTGGGTGAGGACCTGGATGACGACGTCGTCGGGGACCAGGTCTTCCTCGATGAGCTGGCGGACGAAGTCGAAGTCGGTCTGGCTGGCGGCCGGGAAGCCGACCTCGATCTCCTTGTAGCCCATGCGTACCAGCAGCTCGAACATCCGCCGCTTGCGGTCGGGGGTCATCGGGTCGATCAGCGCCTGGTTGCCGTCGCGCAGGTCCACAGCGCACCAGCGCGGGGCCTTCGTGGTGACGGTCTGCGGCCAGGTGCGGTCGTGCAGGACGACGGGGGTGAAGGGGGCGTAGCGGTGGATCGGCATCCGCGAGGCCTGCTGCGGATGGCGTGCATGAGGATGGGCGGCGTGGGGGTGCTGCTCGTTCACGATGGGGCTCCTCTGGCGCGGGCTGGACTCAGCTCCGGTGGGGCGGTCAGCAGGCGCCGGGAACGCGCGAACTCCGCGGCGAGGGGGCCGACCTAGGAGAGGGCCTCGCCGCGGCAAGTAAGCAGGAGGCTGCCGCGCACACGCTCACGGTAGCAGCGCCTCATCCGACGTCGCAGCCACAGGGGCACTCCTCGGCGTGGACGGGCCGGCCCGACCAGTCGTCGAGCTCCTCACACGCCGCGGGGCAGTCGCACCGGAACCCGACGTCGATGCGCGCGAGTTCGCCCGCGGCGAACCGGCGCTCGCGCTCCGCGGCCTGCTCGTCCCAGTACCGCTGCCTGCGGGCCGCGGCGCGGGCGGCGGGTGAGTCGCCGTGCTGGGGCAGCTGGTGGTCGTCGGGGGTGCCTTTCCTGCGCCGCGTGGCATCTCGGCCTTCCCGGTGCCGGTCGAACGTGTACCAGGGCTGCCTGCGTGAGTAGCGCTCCCGGCCGTGCCACCAGCGCTCGTCGGAGTACCGGGTGTCGAGGTGGGCCGGGAACCGGCGCCCGCTCATGTCCCGGACGGCGTCCCCGTTCATGCCGACGGCCTCGTGGCCCTTGGCGTCGAGCAGGGCGAGCCGCAGGCCGGCCGCCTCCGCGGCCCGGGCGAGCACGCAGACGTCCAGGCCTCGCACGCCGCTCTCGGCCGCGGCAATCGTCGATTTCGAGGTTCCTGCCCGGGCGGCCAGTTCACGCTGGGAGGCGTCCGCCACGCGCCGGATGCGCCGCAGCGCCGCCGGGAGGTCGAACGCGGACACCGGTGCAGCGTGCCGCCGCAGACCCGGGAGCGGACCCCTTACAGGTGTGCTGTGGACAGTTGTGCTCTGCCCACAGCGGTGGGCACAGCACAAGGTTCCGCGGGGGAACAATGTGCGGTTCCCCTTTGTGCTCTGCCCACGGCTTGTGCTCTGCCCACGACTTTGTGCTCTGCCCACGACGGTGGGCAGAGCACAAAGTTCCCAGGGCACAGGTGGTCGCCGGGGCCGGTCCTGAAAGGTCGGCCGGTGCCAGGCGACCGGCCGGGTCAGAACTCTCGCCGAAGCCGCTTCCGCAGCGGGCGGCCGTCGGGGTCGTCGAGCAACCGGTACACGGGCGTGGCCCACAGCCGGGTCAGTAGCGACAGACGCTCGGGCCGATGCGGGCGGAGCCGGCCCGGGGGGCGGGGGCCCCGGCGGCCGCCGGTGTGCCAGGCCTCGAGGGCGGTGGCGCTGGCCTCCATGGCCGCCACGAAGGTGTCCGGGTCGAGCAGGTCCTTGTCCTCGCTGCCGTCCGCCGCCCGGTCCAGGTGCTCGCGGGCGAGCGCGAGCCGCAGGTCGCGCGGGAAGGTCCGCGCGCCCTCACCGGTGCCTCTCGGGTCAGCGGGCTCACGCCGGTCCCGCGTGGTGTCCAGCACGGCACTGGAGAGCTCGCTGTCGTGCGTCCAGGACCGCCGGTTGAAGTTGTCGCTGCCCACGCTGGCCCAGATGTCGTCGACCACGCACACCTTCGCGTGCACATAGACCGGCGTCCCCTCGTGGTTCTCCAGGTCGAAGACGTGCACCCGGCCCTGTCCCGCCCGCCGGCACATCTCGATCGCCTCCCAGCGCCCCACGTACTGCGGCCGCTTCGCGAATGCCCCGTCCTGATCCGGCACCCGGGGCACGACGACCACCAGATGCAGCTCCGGGTGCGCCGCCAGTGCGTCGGCGAACAGGCGGGCGACGTCGGCCGACCACATGTACTGGTCCTCCAGGTACACCAGCCGGCGAGCACGCGTGATCGCCTTCGAGTACCCGCGGGCCACGGAACGCTCGCCCTTCGGCGCGAACGAGTACGGCGGCCGGATGGCCGGATAGGTCCGCAGGTTCTGCACCACGTGAGGCCCGCACTCCGGCGGCGGCGGCGGCTGGGGCGGCAGCGGATCGGCGTGCAGCCGGTTGTGGTGCAGCTTGTCGTGGATCCAGGCGAACGGATGGTCCACGTCCGGGTTGCTCGGGTCGTCCCACCGCTCCCGGAACACGGTGTCGAGCACGCCGACCGCCGGGCCCCGCAGCAGCACCTGCACGTCGTGCCACGGCGGCGTGGGCCCGTAGGCCTTCGCCATGGCCTGCGGCTGGGGGTCACCGCCGTGCTCCGCGTCGTCCCTCCGGCCGTGGCACAGGTCGATTCCCCCCGCGAACGCCACGTCCCGGGAAGGGTCCCCGGCGTGCCGGAGCACCACGAACTTCTGGTGGTGGCTCCCGCTCCGGCGCACCCGCTGGTCGAGGATGACCTCCCCGCCGCTGTGCTCGATCTCGGCGTCGAGCGCGCGGTTCTCCTGCTTGTTGAACGACATCCGGTCCATGTGAGAGCGCCACACCAGCCCGCGGACGCACACCCCGCGCTTGATCGCCGCGCCGAACAACTCGGCCACGGTGGGCCCGTTCCCGCGCAGTCGCTCGTCGGGGTCACCCCGCCAGTCGGTGAAGAACAGGTGGTCCCCGGCCTCCAGCTTCTCGACCTCCTCCACGAGCCGGTCGAAGTACGTTGCACCGTGCAGCAGGGGCTCGACGAGGTTGCCCTCCGTCCATCCGGGCAGCGTCGTCGCGGGGTTCCCGCGCTCTTCGGAGGTCAGCAGCCAGGTCCCGGGGTCGTCCACCGGGTGATCAGATCCTGAGGCGATCCAGGACGCAACCGCCGGTCCCGGCACCGACCTCGGTAGCCTGTGGACCCGTGGCCCTCGTCGTCCAGAAATACGGCGGATCCTCCGTCGCCTCCGCAGAGCACATGAAGCGTGTCGCCGAGCGGATCGTCAGCGCGAAGAAGAACGGCGACGACGTCGTCGTCGTGGTCTCCGCCATGGGCGACACCACCGACGAACTGCTCGACCAGGCAAGTCAGATCACCGACGACCCGCCCGGTCGCGAGCTCGACATGCTCCTCACCGCCGGCGAGCGGATCTCCATGGCGCTGCTGGCCATCGCCATCTCCACGCACGGGTACGAGGCCCGGTCGTTCACCGGCTCCCAGGCCGGCGTCATCACGACCTCCAGCCACGGCAAGGCCCGCATCATCGACGTCACGCCGGGCCGGCTGCGCCAGGCCCTCGACGAGGGCTCGATCGCCATCGTGGCCGGCTTCCAGGGCGTCAGCCAGGACACCAAGGACATCACCACGCTGGGCCGCGGCGGCTCCGACACGACCGCCGTCGCGGTGGCCGCCGCGCTGCGCGCCGACGTCTGCGAGATCTACACCGACGTCGACGGCGTCTTCACCGCCGACCCCCGCATCGTCCCGAACGCCCGGCGGCTCGACACGGTCACCTACGAGGAGATGCTCGAGCTGGCCGCGTCGGGCGCCAAGGTGCTCATGCTGCGGTGCGTCGAGTACGCCCGTCGCGAGGGCATCCCGGTGCACGTCCGCAGCTCCTACTCACAGCTCCCCGGCACGATCGTGGCCGGCTCGATGGAGGACCTCCCGGTGGAACAGGCGATCATCACGGGCGTCGCGCACGACCGCAGCGAAGGCAAGATCACCGTCTACGGGGTGCCCGACCGGCCCGGTGAGGCGGCGCAGATCTTCCGGGTCCTCGCCGACGCCGAGATCAACATCGACATGATCGTGCAGAACGTGTCGGCCGAGGCCAGCAAGCTCGCCGACATCTCCTTCACCCTCCCGGTCAGCGACGGCCCCACTGCCCTCGCCGCTCTCGAGAAGGTCAAGCACACCGTCGGCTACTCCGACATCAGCTTCGACCAGCACATCGGCAAGGTCAGCCTGGTCGGCGCCGGCATGCGCAGCCACCCCGGCGTCTCGGCGAAGTTCTTCGGCGCCCTCGCCGACGCGGGCGTGAACCTCGAGTTGATCAGCACCTCGGAGATCCGCATCTCCGTCGTCTGCCGCGACGTCGACGTCGACATCGCCGTCCGCGCGGTGCACGACGCCTTCGACCTCGGCTCCGACGTCGAGGCCGTCGTCTACGGGGGGACGGGCCGATGAGCACCTTCAGCGGCAGCGGCAGCGGCAGCGGCCTGCGGGTCGGCGTCGTCGGCGCCACCGGGCAGGTCGGCACGGTGATGCGGCAGATCCTCGCCGAGCGGAACTTCCCGCTCAGCGAGCTGCGGTTCTTCGCCTCGGCCCGCTCCGCCGGCAGCACCCTGCCCTGGGGCGACGGCGAGATCACCGTCGAGGACGCCGCCACGGCCGACCCGACCGGCCTGGACATCGCGCTCTTCTCCGCCGGCGCGACCACTTCCCGCGCGCAGGCACCGCGGTTCGCCGAGGCGGGCGTCACCGTCATCGACAACAGCTCGGCGTGGCGGCGCGACCCCGACGTCCCCCTGATCGTCAGCGAGGTCAACCCGCACGCGCTGGCCGAGATGCGCAAGGGGATCATCGCCAACCCCAACTGCACGACCATGGCCGCGATGCCGGTGCTGCAGCCGCTGCACGCTGAGGCGCAGCTGGTCCGCATGATCGCCAGCACGTACCAGGCGGTCTCGGGCAGCGGTCTCGCCGGCGTGGAGGAGCTCGACGGCCAGGTCAAGGCGGTCGTCGACAAGGCCGCGAGCCTCACGCACGACGGGTCCGCGGTGACGTTCCCCGAGCCGCAGAAGTACGTCCGGCCGATCGCCTACAACGTGCTCCCGATGGCCGGCTCGGTCGTGGACGACGGCACGTTCGAGACCGACGAGGAGCAGAAGCTCCGGAACGAGAGCCGCAAGATCCTCGGCATCCCCGGGCTGCTCGTCTCGGGGACCTGTGTGCGGGTGCCGGTCTTCACCGGGCACTCGCTGTCGCTCAACGTGGAGTTCGAGCGTGCGCTCTCCGTCGAGCGGGCGACGGAGCTGCTGTCGAACGCGGCCGGGGTCGAGCTGTCCGACGTCCCCACCCCGCTGCAGGCGGCCGGGCGGGACGCGAGCTTCGTCGGCCGGATCCGCCAGGACCCGGGCGTCGACGGCGGGCGCGGGCTCGCGCTGTTCGTCAGCAACGACAACCTGCGCAAGGGCGCGGCACTCAATACTGTCCAGATCGCGGAGTTGATCCTGGCTTCTCGGGGGTAGGTGGTCCGGTGAAGGTCGGCGGGCGGCTGCTCGTCGTCTTCGCGCTGGTCGTCGTCCTCACCCTCCATGTCGCGTATCTCCTGCCGCTTTCCCCGCGGCACGGCTTCTTCGACCTGACCATCTACCGCGGTGCGGCCCGCTGGTGGCTCGACCACCGGTCGCTGTACTCGTTCATCCGCGAAGGCACCTCGAAGGGCTTCACCTACCCTCCGTTCGCCGTCCTCGTCCTGCTGCCGATGGCGCTGGTCTCGAAACTCACCGCGATCGTGGTCACCACGGCGGCGTCCGCGTTGCTCGTCCTGGCGATCACCTGGTGGCTCGTCGTCCCGGTCGCCGATCGGCACGGCTGGTCGCGAGGGTTCGCCGTCGCCGTGGCGGTGCCGCTGATGTTCGCCATGGAGCCGATCCGCGAGACGCTCGGCTGGGGCCAGATCAACATTTTCCTGGTGGCGCTCGTCCTCGCCGACGTCCATGCGCTCCGGCGCGGCCGGCCCTGGGCCGGGGTCGGCATCGGGCTGGCGACGGCGATCAAGCTGACCCCGGGCCTGTTCGTCGTCTACCTGGCGCTGAGTGGCCGGTTCCGGGCCGCGGCGACGGCGGCCGCGACGTTCGCCGCCGCCACGCTGCTCGCGTTCGTCCTCGATGCGCCGTCGTCGGTGCGGTTCTGGACCGATGCGCTGTTCCAGACCGGACGGGTGGGGCGGGTGGACCGCGCGTCGAACCAGTCCCTCCTCGGCGCGCTGGCCCGCGTGACCGATGCCGACCCGGCCCGCGCCGACACCCGCGTCTGGCTCCTGCTCTGCGCGGTGCTCCTCGCGCTGGGGCTCGCTCGGGCCGTGTACGCCGCGCGCCGAGGGGACGAGCTCACCGGCGTCACACTGACCGGCCTGCTGACCTGCCTGATCAGCCCCATCTCCTGGACCCACCACCTGTTCTGGGTGATCCCGGCGGCGCTCGTCCTGGCCGACGTGGCGTGGGGGAGGCCGCTGCACGGCGGCGCACCCGGGTGGCTCCGCACGCGCCCGGCCACGGTGCGGCTAGGTGCCGGCCTCGCCGCCGCAGGGGTCGTGACGGCGTTCGTCCTCTCGCTGGTGTGGTTCTTCGACGTCCCCGATCCGGGCGCGCACCACAACGGCGGTGTCCTCGGAATGCTCGGGGAGAACGCCTACGTGCTGATCATGATCGCGCTGCTGGTGCTGCTCCCCGTGCGGGATGTGGTGCCGGCGGAACCGTCCGCAGCGCGAAGTTCAGCGCCAGCTCGACCTGCCGGATCGTCTCCTCGATGACCAGGGAGCCGTGGCCGGCGTCGTACCGGTACACCTCGTGGGTCTTACCGCGGGCGTCGAGCGCCGCCAGGTAGTTGTCGATCTGCCGGACGGGGCAGCGCGGGTCGTTCGCGCCGGCCACCAGCAGCACCGGCGCCGCGACGGCGTCGACGTAGGTGAGTGGAGAGGACCGCACGTACACGTCCCGCACGTCGTCGGGGGAGCCGCCGAACAGCGCCCGGTCGTAGGCCCGGAGGCCCTCCATCTCGTCCTCGTAGGCGGCGAGGTAGTCGGCGACCGGCACCTCGGCGATGCCGGCGGCCCAGCGCTCCGGCTGCGTGCCGAGGGCGAGCAGGGTGAGGAAGCCGCCCCACGAGCCGCCGGAGATCAGCGCGCGCCGCGGGTCGACGATCCCCTCGGCGACGAGGGCGTCGTAGACGGCGCCGATGTCCTCGAGCTCGGTGAGCCCCGGCCGGCCGGTGAGCGCGTCCCGCCAGGCGCTGCCGTAGCCGGTGGACCCGCGGTAGTTCACGTGCACGACCGCGTAGCCGGCGTCGACGTAGGCCGCCCGGCGGGCGCGGTAGGAGTCGTCGTCGGCCGACTCCGGGCCGCCGTGCACGAGGAACGCGGTCGCGAACGGGCCCTCGCCCTCCGGGCGGACCAGCAGCGCGTGGACGTCGCCCCCCGGCCCGGGCACCCAGCGGTCCTCGACCGGGTAGGCCGCCGGCGGCTCGTGGTCGGAGACCGACAGGACGACCGGACCGTCCGCCCGGCGGATCACCGGCGGTCGCTCCGACGACGACCAGGCCAGCTCCACGGTGCCGTCCGGCCGGGCGGTGGCGCCGCGCACGACGCCCGGTGGGGTGTCCAGCTTCTCCAGGGCACCGGTCCCGAGGTCGTAGCGGTAGAGCTCGGTGCGGGCGGCGTGGTCGTGCCCGACGAGCAGCGCCGAGCCGTCGGGGTACCAGCCGGCGGTGACGTCGCCGGGCAGGTGCAGGTCGATCTCGGTCTCGGTGCCGGTGTCGACGTCCCAGAGGAGCAGCTCCTCCCGGCCGCGCCGCTCGTGGCCGACCAGCAGCCGCCGGTCGCCGGGACGTGGCCCGAACTCCAGGGCGTGCAGCCCGCGGCCCTCGCCGTCCCACTTCTCGGCGACGACGGACGGCGCCTCCTCGGTGGTGTCGGCCGTGCGGAGCACCCGGAGCGCCGGGTAGCGCGGGTCGCCGTGCTCGGAGTGCGAGATGACCAGGAGCTCGTCGTCCCGGGTGAGGGCGTCGACGGAGGCCGGGTCGGCGTGGGTGTAGATGACGCGCGGCGCGGCGCCGTGGGGGGCGAGCCAGAGCTCGCTGCCGTCGTCGGTGGAGCGGCCGAGGGCGACCATCGTGCGGCCGACCTCGAGGCCCGCGGGGTAGGCCGGCCCGACCTCGGGGACGGCCGCGGAATCCGGCCCCCCGGCGAACGGCTGGGTCATCCAGACGCCGAACTCGTCGCCGTCGCTGTCGGCGAACCACCAGATGGTCTCGCCGTCGGGGCTCAGCGTGCCCATGAGCGTGCCGTTGGGCCGGTCGGTGACCTGGCGGTGGGTATCGGTCCCGCGATCCCAGGCGTACTGCTCGACGACGCCGCTCTGGTCGGAGGCGTACAGACTGCGCTGGGGGGCGTCCTGGGCCCAGTCGGGCAGGGACACCCTCGGCGCGCGGAACCGGGCCTTCCACCGTTCGGTGACCTCGGAGGGAAGGGCGGGGTCCTCGGCTGCGGGGGCGGTGGTCGGGTCGGCACTCACCCGGCCATCTTCCCCCGGCGGGACGGCGGCCCCGTGTCCAGCCCCGGGAACGACTCAGGGGCCGCCTACCGGCGGCCCCTGAGCAGTGAGTCGGGGTGACAGGATTTGAACCTGCGGCCTCGTCGTCCCGAACGACGCGCGCTACCAAGCTGCGCCACACCCCGAAGGTGCCGGTCGAGTCTAACGCCAGGTCTTTGCGCGGCCCGGCGGGGGGCTCGGTGCCTGGAGCTGCCCCGGTCTCAGCTCTCCCGCGCGGTGAGCGTGAGCAGGGTGGCCTCGGGCGGGCAGGCGAACCGGACGGGTGCGTACGGGCTGGTGCCGAGCCCGGCCGAGATGTGCAGCCAGGTTCCCGCCGGATGGTCGCCGGTCGGCTGCGCCCAGCGGTGCAGCCAGCGCACGCGGGCGCGGTCGATCCCGCAGTTGGTCACCAGAGCGCCGTAGAACGGCACCCGTAGCTGCCCGCCATGGGTGTGCCCGGCGAGCACCAGGTCGTAGCCGTCGGCCGCGAACCGGTCGAGCACCCGCGGCTCGGGCGAGTGCACCAGCCCGATCCGGACGTCGGCGGTGGGGTCGGCCGGGCCGGCCACCTGCTCGTACCGGTCGCGCTTGAGGTGCGGATCGTCCAGTCCGGCGAACACGATCCGCCGTCCGTCGACGACGAGCTCGCCGGTGCCGTTGGTGAGGTCCAGCCAGCCACGCTTGCGCAGGCCGTCGCGCAGGTCCTGCCAGGGCAGCTGCACGCCGTGCACTCGCTTGTGGTTCTTCCAGAAGTACTTCAGCGGGTTCTTCGGCCGCGGCGCGTAGTAGTCGTTGCTCGACGTCACGAAGGCGCCCGGCCGCTCCAGCAGCGGCTCCAGCGCGAGAAGGGTCGGCGGGACGGCGTCGAAGCCGGCGAGGTTGTCGCCGGTGTCGATGACCAGATCCGGCTGCAGCGCCGCGAGCCCGGCGACCCACTCCTGCTTGGAGCGCTGGCCCGCCGTCATGTGCAGGTCGGAGAGCTGCAGGATCGTCAGCGGTCGCGAACCCGGCGCGAGGACGGGGACGTCGAAGCGTCGGAGCGTCCAGTGGGTGCGCTCGTAGAGGCTTGCGTAGGCGGTGACCGCTGCGCCGGTGGCGACGGCAGCGGTCGGGACGGCGGTGTACCAGCGCACGAGGAGTCAGGGTACGGACTACCGGGCCGGGGCCGCCGTGCCAGGCTGGGGGAGTGCCCGACCTCAAGGAACAACTGCGCGCCGACCTGACCACCGCCATGAAGGCTCGTGACGAGCTGCGTACGGCCACTCTCCGGATGGCGCTCGCAGCCGTCAGCGCCGAGGAGGTGTCCGGCAAGGAGGCCCGTCAGCTCACCGACGACGAGGTCGAGAGCGTGCTGCGTCGCGAGGCGAAGAAGCGCCGGGAGGCCGCCGAGGCGTTCGCGGGAGCCGGCCGCGCCGAGCAGGCGGAACGGGAGCAGGCGGAGGGCGAGGTCCTCGCCGGCTACCTGCCGGCCCAACTGGAGGATGCCGACCTGGCCGCGATCGTCGCCGATGTCGTGACCACGACCGGTGCCTCCGGCATGAAGGACATGGGCCGCGTCATGGGCGCGGCGACCGCGGCCGTCGCCGGCCGGGCCGAGGGCTCACGCGTGGCCGCGGAGGTGCGCCGGCAGCTGGGCTGAGACCCCGGGGGCGGCGCGGGCGGATCAGCGGCCCCGCCCGCCACCATGCCGTGGGGGTCGGCCGGGTCGGCCGCCCGCGGTGGTGGGAGCTGCCGGGGGCGTGGCCACCGGCGGGGTGCCATTGGGCCCCGGAGGTGTCGGCGTTGTCGGCGTTCCCGGGGTTGCCGTCGTCGTCGGCGGAGCAGGGGGCGGCGCCGCGACGTAGCCACGCCCGCGGGTGCCTTCGACCGTCGCCGGGTCGGCCGGCGGGAACGGGTGATTGGGCTGGGCGCCCAGGACCGGGGCCATGGTGTCGTGGAACATCGACGCGGGCACGCCGCCGCCGACCCCGCCGACGTTCAGGTGGCCCAGCGGGGCGAAGTACATGACGCTGACCGCGTACTGCGGGGTGATCCCCACGAATGCGGCGGTCTGGTTGTCCTGCGTCGTTCCCGTCTTTCCCCCAATGGCATGGCCCGGGATGATTGCCTTCCGCCCGGTTCCGGCCGGTGAGACGACGCCGACCATCATGTTCGCCAACGTGTTGGCGACCTTCGGCGAGATGGCGTTCTGCTTGCAGTGGACCCCGGTGTCGATGACCTTCCCCTTGGCGTCGGTCAGCGGCTGGCCGTTCTGGTCGAGGACCGCCGTCACCGGCCGAGGGTCGCACTGGGTCCCACTGGCGGCGATCGTCGAATAGGCGCTCGCCAGGTCGAGCGGGCTGGTGGCGTTGTAGCCGAGCGTGAAGGCGCCGAACTGGTTCTGGATGATCTTGTCGGCGGAGTCCTGCGTGGCGGCGTCGTAGTGCATGCCCATCGCCTCGGAGATGCGCACCGGCTTCTCCACGCTCCCGAGCGCGTCCTCGAGGCCCACGTAGTAGGTGTTGGACGAGGCGACCAGACCCGACGTCATGTCGTAGGTCGACTTGTAGCGGGGGTCGTCGTTCCAGACCACGAGCGGTCCGAAGTGGCCGTTCTTGTAGCCCTTGTAGACCTTGGACGTGTACGGCTGTGGGGCGTTGATCGAGTAGTGCGCGCCGAATCCCTCGGTCAGCGCTGCCGCCGCCGTGAACACCTTGTACGTCGACCCCGAGCCGTGGCTGGGCACCACGTTGAGGTTGACCGACTCGCAGTCGGGATCCGTGCAGCCGTAGCGGCGGTTCGCGGCCATCGCCAGCACGTTCCCCGTGCCGGGCTGCACGGCGTCGACAATGCCGGCGAACTTGTCGCCCATCGGGGCGTGGTTGAGCACGCCCTGGTCGGCCGAGCGCTGCAGCGCGGGCTGGAGGGTGGTCTTGATCGTCAGCCCGCCGGTGTCGAGCTGCTGCTGGGTGACTCCGAGCTTCCCGATCAGGTAGTCGTGCACGTAGGAGCAGAAGAACCCGCCGAGTGCGGCGTCGATGCACCCGTTGGGCGGGGACCCCCCGGGCTTGACGGCAACCGGCTTGGGCGCGATAGCGGCGACCTCCTTCGCCGTGATGTGCCCGAGGCTGCGCATCCGGTCCAGCACCTTGTTGCGCCGGGCGGCCGCGCTCTCCGGGTGGGCGAGGGGGTCGTCTCCGGAGGGGCTCTGCACCAGCCCGGCGAGCATCGCGGCCTGCGGCAGCTTGAGGGCCGCAGCGCTCACGCTGAAGTAGCGCTGCGCGGCAGCCTCGATGCCGTAGGCACCCTCGCCGAAGTACACGATGTTCAGGTAACGGGTGAGGATCTCGTCCTTCGAGTACTTCTCCTCGAGGGCGAGCGCCAGCCGGGCCTCCTTGAGCTTGCGGGACACGCCCTGGACGCCGTTCTGCTCGATGGCCGCACTGCGCTCCGCGGCGCTGGTGGCCGTCTGCAGCAGGGTCTGCTTGACCAGCTGCTGGGTGATCGTCGACCCGCCCTCCCGGACGGAGCCGGACGCCACGTTGGCGACCAGGGCCCGGAAGGTCCCCTGCACGTCGACACCGTTGTGCTCGTAGAAGCGGGAGTCCTCGATGTCGACCAGCGCCTGCTTCATGATCGGCGCGATCTTGTTCGAGGGCACCGGGGTGCGGTTGTTCTTGTAGAACTTGGTGATCAGCGACCCGTCGGCGGCGAGCACCGTGGTGTTGCCGGCCGGCGCCTGGTCGGTCAGCTCACCCGGCAGCGCATGCAGCAGTGAGGCGGAGTTGCGCGCCACGAGGCCGGTGCCGCCCACCCAGGGCAGCAGCACTCCGGCGAACAGCGCACCGGCGATGACGACGGTCATCGCGAGCTTGACGATCAGGCGGGTCCGGATCCGCACGTTCTCAGACATTGCGGCACAGGGTACGGTGCGGAACTCTCCGAAGTCGCCGGTCAGCCGCGGCGCGCGGGGAGGATCCGCGTCCGGGGGGTGCCGGTGGGCGTGTCCGCGTCGGCCCCGGTCAACTCCGCCCCCATGGTCCGCAGCCCGTCGAGGTCGTGCACGTCCCCCGCGGCGGCCGGGACGGTCCGGACGGCGACCTCCGGGTGCGCGCTGGTGAAGCGGTCGGCCATGTGCTGCTCCCGGGCCGCCAGGACCATCCGCTCCGAGTGCACCCGCAGCGCCGCCGCGGCCAGCTCGGCGTCCGGGCCGTCCGCCTCGAGGACCTCCTCGGCGGCTCCCTCGGCACGGGTGGCGGACAGGGCGGTCGTCGCGGGCGGGTGCGTGCGGTTGACCACCAGGCCGGCCAGCGGCATGCCCTCGGCGGAGAGCCGGTCGACGAAGTAGGACGCCTCGCGCAGCGCGTCGGGTTCCGGCGTGGCGACGACGACGAACCAGGTGCCCGGCCGGCGCAGCAGCTCGTAGGTGGCATTCGCGCGCTCGCGGAAGCCGCCGAACATCGTGTCGAGGGCGGCGACGAACGCGGAGATGTCGCGCAGCAGCTGCCCGCCGAGGATCTTGCTGATGATCTTGCTGAAGAACATGAAACCGGCACTGGCGAAGCGCAGCCCGACCCGGCCACCGGCGCGGGCCGGGGCGGTGAGCAGCCGGATCATCGTGCCGTCGAGGAAGCGGCTCATCCGGTTGGGGGCGTCGAGGAAGTCCAGCGCGGACCGCGACGGTGGGGTGTCGACGATGATCAGGTCCCAGCGGTTGGTGGCCCGCAGCTGCCCGAGCTTCTCCATCGCCATGTACTCCTGCGTTCCCGCGAAGGACGACGACAGCGACTGGTAGAAGGGATTGGCCAGGATCTGCTCGGCCCGTTCCGGGGTCGAGTGCGCGACGACGACATCGTCGAACGTCCGCTTCATGTCCAGCATCATCGCGTGCAGTTCGCCCGGCACCCCAGGGACGTCCACCCGCCGCGGCTCGTTGTCCAGCTCCTCCAGGCCCAGCGACTGGGCCAGCCGGCGGGCCGGGTCGATCGTGAGGACCACGACGGTCCGCCCCGCCTCGGCCGCGGCCAGGGCCAGCGCCGCCGACGTCGTCGTCTTGCCGACCCCGCCGGCGCCGCAGCAGACGAGGATGCGGGTCTCGGGGTCGGTGATGAGCGCATCGAGGTCCATCGGGGGGGCCTGCGCCGCGGGCCGGGCCGGGGGATGCGGGGCGCGGGCCGGCCGGGCGGCCGCGTCCGGCTGCGCCGCGCTCACGCGGCCACCTCGCCGTTGCGCAGGTGCTCCTCGAGCCGGCCGGCCAGCTCGAACAGGCAGCCCACGTCCATCGGGCCGGGTAGCAACGGCAGTTCCACGGTCGGCCGGCCCAGTGACTCGACGTCGTTGCGCAGGCTGTCCTGAGCCGCCCAGCGCTGCGCGTGCTCGACCACCTCGGTGGCCAGTGCGTCGGCCACCGCCGCGCCCGCGGGCAGGTGGGCGGCGGTCAGGGCCGGAGCGAGGTCGGCCCCCGTCAGCTCGCCCGTGGCGGCCCGTCTCATCTCGGCGGCCGGCAGCACCGGCTCGGTCGCCATGTTCACGACGACGGACCCGATCGGCAGGCCGGCCTTCGTCAGCTCCGTGATGGCGTCGGCGGTCTCCTGCACGGGCATGTCCTCGAGCAGGGTGACCAGGTGCACCGCGGTCTGCGGGGAGCGGAGCACCGCCATGACGCCGTCGCTCTGCGTCTTGATCGGGCCCGACTTCGCGAGCTCGGCCATCTCCGCCGTGACGCCGAGGAACCGGGTGATCCGGCCGGTGGGCGGCGCGTCGACGACGACGGCGTCGTAGACCCGCCGTCCGTCGTGGCGACGGGTCACGGCCTCCTTGATCTTCCCGGTGAGCAGCACGTCGCGGAGGCCCGGCGCGATGGAGGTCGCGAAGTCGATCGCGCCCATCTTGCGCAGCGCCCGGCCGGCCCGGCGGAGGTTGTAGAACATGTCCAGGTAGTCGAGGAGGGCCTCCTCGACGTCGATGGCCAGGGCCTTGACCTCGCCGCCCCCGCGGGCGACGGCCACCCGGCGCTCTTCATAGGGGAGGGGAGGGGTGTCGAAGACCTGGGCGATGCCCTGCCGGCCCTCGGTCTCGATCAGCAGGACCGAGCCGCCGTCCGCGGCCAGGGCCAGGGCCAGGGCGGCGGCGACGGTGGTCTTGCCGGTCCCGCCCTTGCCGGTCACGACGTGCAGGCGCACGGGCGAGGGATCGGGGTTCACCCGCACCAGCGTAGAAGCAGCTCGGCGGAGCGGCTCTGGCCGCCCGGACAGGATGCGTCACCGCGACGCTGCGCTAGCGTCGGCCCATGAGCGAACCGGCACGTCCCCGGTGGGAGTACGCCACGATCCCGCTGCTGATCCACAACACCAAGGCCATCCTCGATTCGTGGGGCGTCGACGGGTGGGAGCTGGTGACCGTGCTCCCCGGCCCGAGCGGCTCCGAGCAGCCGGTGGCCTACCTGAAGCGCCAGGCATGACGTCACCCGACGCCCCCGCCACGGGCTGGCACGCCCGGCTGGCGGAACTCGGCATCCGGTTGCCCGCCGTCGCCGCCCCGGTCGCCTCCTACGTGCCCGCCATCCGCAGCGGCTCGCTGGTGTTCACCTCCGGGCAGCTGCCGTTCGTCGACGGCGGCCTCCGGCGCACCGGCAAGGTCGGGGGATCGGTCGACGAAGAGGCCGCGGCCGCCGACGCCAAGGTCTGCGCCCTCAACGGCCTGGCCGCGATCGACGACCTGGTGGGCCTGGACTCGGTCGCGCGGATCGTCAAGGTCGTCGGCTTCGTGGCCAGCGCGGAGGGCTTCACCGGCCAGCCGCGGGTGGTCAACGGCGCGAGCGAACTGCTGGGCAAGATCTTCGGCGACGCGGGCAAGCATGCCCGCAGCGCGGTCGGCGTCGCCGAACTGCCCCTGGGTGCACCGGTCGAGGTCGAGCTCACCGTCGAACTGCGGTGAGTGCGCCGGCCGAGCCGAAGCAGGCGGCGACCGTCCTTCTCCTGCGCGACGGTGCCCCCGGGCTCGAGGTCTACCTGCTCCGCCGGACCAAGGGCATGCCGTTCGCCGGTGGGATGACGGCCTACCCGGGCGGCGGCGTCGACCCGCGCGACGGCGACACCGAGATCGCCTGGGCCGGCCCCTCACCCGCCGAATGGGCGGCCGCGTTCGGCTGTGACGAGCGGGCCGCGCGGGAGCTGGTCTGCGCCGCGGTGCGGGAGACGTTCGAGGAGGCCGGCGTCCTGCTCGCCGGACTGCCGGGGGACCGCGGGGCCCCGGGTGCGGTGGTGCCCGACGTCTCCGGCGACGACTGGGAGGAACAGCGCCAGGCGCTGCTCTCGCGCGAGATCTCCCTCGCCGAGCTGCTGGCCGGCCGCGGCCTGGTGCTGCGCTCGGACCTGCTGCGCCCGTTCGCGCACTGGATCACCCCGCCGGTCGAGCCCCGGCGGTACGACACCAAGTTCTTCGCCGCCGCACTGCCGGTGGGGCAGGAGGCGCGGCACGTCTCGACCGAGGCTGACGAGGCCTCCTGGCAGACGCCGTCCGCGGCGCTGGCGGAGATGGTCGCGGGCGAACGCCCGATGCTCCCGCCCACCTCGCACACCCTGGGCCAGCTCCAGCCGTTCCAGGACGTCGCCGCCGCGCTCGCGGGGTCGCCGCCCGAACCGCTGCAGCCGATCAGCCCGACCTTCGAGAAGACGGCGGACGGCCACTGGGCCGTGCTGCCGGACGGCACGCGCATCCGCCTCGTGGTGCC
>JAODNN010000097.1 GCA_025465355.1 Blastococcus sp.
GCGACAGCGGCGCAGCTGAACGAGAACTTCGTCTGCATCAAGGTCGACCGCGAGGAGCGGCCCGACGTCGACAGCGTCTACATGACGGCCACGCAGGCGATGACCGGCCAGGGGGGGTGGCCCATGACGGTCTTCACCACCGCGGACGGGAAGCCGTTCTACTGCGGCACTTACTTCCCGCCCCGGCCGGCGCCTGGCATGCCGGCGTTCCGGCAGGTGCTCACCGCGGTGACCGACGCGTGGACCGGCCGCCGCCAGGAACTCGAGAACGCCGGGACGTCGATCGTCGCGGGCATCTCCTCGCGGCTCGATCTCGGCGCTCCGGCCCCGCTCTCGGCCGAGGTGCTGGACGGCGCGGTGGTCTCGCTGGCCGGCAGCTACGACGCGGCGACCGGCGGGTTCGGCGGGGCCCCGAAGTTCCCGCCGTCCATGCTGCTGGAGTTCCTGCTGCGGTCGCATGCCCGGACCGGCGACCCGACCGCGCTGCGCATGGCTCGGGGCACCCTGGAGGCCATGGCCCGCGGCGGCATCTACGACCAGCTGCCCGGCGGCTTCGCCCGCTACTCCGTCGACGCCCGCTGGGTGGTGCCGCACTTCGAGAAGATGCTCTACGACAACGCGCTGCTGCTCCGGGTGTACCTGCACCTGTGGCGGACGACCGGCGAGGAGTGGGCCCGCCGGGTGGCCGACGAGACGGCGGCCTTCCTGCTGCGCGATCTCGGCACCCCGGAGGGAGGTTTCGCCTCGGCGCTCGACGCGGACACCGAGGGGGTCGAGGGCCTGACCTACGTCTGGACGCCCGAGCAGCTGATCGAGGTGCTCGGGCCGGACGACGGCCGGTGGGCGGCGGACCGGTTCGAGGTGACCGACCGGGGGACCTTCGAGCACGGCACGTCGACCCTGCAGTGGCTGCACGACACGGACGACCCCGCCCGCCTGAGGTCGGTGCGCGCGCGGCTGCTCGCCGCCCGCGCGCAGCGGCCGCAGCCGGCCCGCGACGACAAGGTCGTCGCCGCGTGGAACGGACTGGCGATCGCCGCGCTGGCCGAGCACGGCGTCCTCACCGGGGACGACGCGTCGCTCGCCGCGGCGGTCCGGGCCGCGGAGCTGCTGGCCGCTACGCACTGGGTGGACGGCCGGCTGCGGCGCACCTCCCGGGACGGCGTCGCAGGCGCGCACGCCGGCGTACTGGAGGACTACGGCGACCTGGCCGAGGGGCTGCTGGCGCTGCACCAGGCGACCGCTGACGGGCGCTGGCTCGAACTGGCCGGGCAGTTGCTCGACGTGGTCGCCGAGCAGTTCGTCGACGAGGAGGGCTGGCACGACACCGCCGCCGACGCCCAGGCGCTGGTGCACCGCCCCTTCGACCCGGCGGACGGGCCGACCCCCGCCGGGATGGCGGCCGCCGCCGGTGCCGCCGTCACCTACGGAGCGCTGGCCGGCTCACCCCGTCACAGGGAACTCGGGGAGGCAGCCCTCGCCTCGCTGGCCCGGCTGGTGACCCAGGCCCCGCGGGCGGCCGGCTGGGCGGCGGCCGTGGGGGAGGCCCTGCTCGCCGGCCCGCTCGAGGTGGCGGTGAGCGGGCCCGCCGGTCCGGAGCGGGATGCCCTGGCCGCCGCAGCGCGGGGTGCGACCAGCCCCGGTGCGGTCGTCGTAGTGGGGGAGCCCGATGAAGGGGGCGTTCCGCTGCTCGCCGACCGGCCCCTCGTCGGCGGACGGGCGGCCGCCTACGTGTGCCGCGGCTTCGTCTGCTCGGCGCCGGTCACGGACGTGTCCGCTCTGAGCGCAGCGATGACACCTTCCTGACAGGGGAACGGGCTTACGGTGTAAGCGTGTAATCCGATACTCCCTCCTGGAGGCACCCCGTGCACGGACACCGTTTCTCAGAAGCAGCTTTCGGTGCAGCTTTCGGCCGCGGCTTCGGTCCGGGACGTGGTCGCGGACCGGGAGGTCGTGGCCGGCCTGACACCGCGCCCCCGGTCGACCGTGCGGAGGTCGCGGGCTGGTTCGCCGGCCGGCTTCCCGACGACTGGTTCACCGGCCCGGTCGATCTGACCATCGACCGGGACGAGATCACCGTCGTCGGCAGGCTCCCGGAACCGCCTGCGGGCGAGGGGGACCCGGAGGCGGCCTGCGTCGGCAGGATCGAGCGGTTCCGGGAGGAGACCCGGCAGGAGCGCATGGCCATCGCCGACGCCGCGCAGGAACGCTATGGCCGCTCGGTGGCCTGGGGAGCGGAGTGCGGGGAGGTCCGTCAGCTGTTCACCAACCTGTCGGTGCCGGTCATGACCCGGCTGCGCCAGCCGGAGCGACTCGTCCTGGACACGCTGGTCGACGCCGGCGTGGCCCGGTCGCGGTCGGAGGCGCTGGCCTGGGCGGTCCGGCTGGTCGGTCAGCACGCTGACGAGTGGCTGTCCGAGCTGCGTGACGCCATGGCGTCGGTCGAGGAGGTCCGCGGGCGCGGTCCGCAGGTGGGCTGACTTCTGCCAGGCTCTCCAGCTGAGCCGCGCGCGGCCGTCGGCGCAGGCCAGGGACACTGGGGCCGTGCCAGCCAGCGCCGTCCCCTCCGCCACCGACGTCCTCGTAGTGGGCGCCGGTCCCGCTGGATCAGCCGCCGCGGCCTGGGCCGCCCGCGCCGGACGCGACGTCGTCCTCGCCGACGCGGCCGTCTTCCCGCGGGACAAGACCTGCGGCGACGGGCTGACCCCCCGGGCCATCGCGGAGCTCGACCTGCTGGGCCTGGGCGACTGGGTGCGGTCGAAGGGACGCAACCGCGGCCTGCGCGCGGCGGGCTTCGGCCAGGAGCTGCTGCTGCCGTGGCCCGGTGGCTCGCTGCCCGATCATGGCGGGGCCGTGCCGCGCACCGAGCTCGACGAGCGCATCCGCCAGGTCGCCCTCGACACCGGGGTCACCCCGCTCGAGGGGGCGCGCGCCGTGGACGTCGAGCGGGACGGCGACCGCGTCCATGCCGTGGTCTTCGAGCACGCGGACGGCGAGCGCTCGACCGTGTCCTGCCAGCGGCTCGTCGTCGCCGACGGGGCGAGGTCGCCGCTGGGTCGGGTGCTCGGCCGCGAGTGGCACCGCGACACTGCCTACGGCGTGGCGGCACGCGGCTACATCCGCTCGGGCCGGAGCGACGACGAATGGATCTCCTCGCACCTGGAACTGCGTGGGTCCGGCGGCGAACTGCTCTCGGGGTACGGCTGGGTCTTCCCGCTCGGCAAGGAGTCCGGAGAGGTCAACATCGGGGTCGGCACGCTGGCCACCGCGCGGCGCCCCGCCGGGGTGGCGCTCAAGGGACTGATGGCCTTCTACGCGGAGTCGCGGCGGACGGAGTGGCAGCTCGACGGCCCGGTACGCGCCCCGGCGTCGGCCCTCCTGCCGATGGGCGGCGCCGTCTCCGGCGTGGCCGGACGCAACTGGGCGTTGATCGGCGACGCCGCGGGCTGCGTCAACCCGCTCAACGGCGAGGGCATCGACTACGGCCTCGAGACGGGGCGGAGCATCGCCGGGCTGCTCGACGAGGCGGACTGGTCGGCCGCCTGGCCGGCAAGCCTGCGGCGGCACTACGGCGAGGCGTTCTCGATCGCCCGCCGCCTGGCCGGCCTGCTCACGCTGCCGCGGTTCCTCCCCGCGGCCGGGCCGGTCGGGATGCGGTCCCGAGCGCTCATGACGGTGGCGCTGCGCGTGATGGGCAACCTGGTGACCGACGCCGACCGGGACGTCGTCGCCCGCGGCTGGCGCCTCGCCGGCCGGCTCTCCCTGAAGCTGGACGACCGGCCTCCGTTCTCCTGAGCCGGCCCACCTGCAGGGTCTCGACGCGAGCCTGCGAGCGGTGGGGCAGGTGGGTCCTTTCTCAGACGAACGGCGAGCTGTACATCGCGAAGTAGACGGCGATGTAGTGGCAGATCGCCGCGACGATGGTCATCGCGTGGAAGACCTCGTGGTAGCCGAAGGTGCCGGGCCACGGATTGGGCTTCTTCAGCCCGTAGGCGATCCCGCCCGCCGTGTAGAGCAGGCCACCGACCGCGAGCAGGACCATCGAGGTGATCCCGGCGATGTGCAGGATGTCGGTGAGCACGAAGACGGCGACCCAGCCCAGCCCGATGTAGAGCGGCACACCGACCCAGCGCGGTGCGGTCGGCCAGCTCAACTTGAGCACCACGCCGGCCAGCGCCGCGATCCACACGCCGGTGAGAATCCAGTAGCCGGTCGGCTGGTTCACCGCCAGCAGCGAGAACGGCGTGTACGTCCCGGCGATGAACAGGAAGATCATCGAGTGGTCGAGCCGCTTCATGATCTTCCAGCCACGCGGTGACCAGCGACGGCGGTGGTAGAGCGCGCTGATCCCGAAGAGCCCGCAGATCGTCAGGGAGTAGATCGCCACGGAGAAGCCGGCCCGGGGGCCGAGAACCGACGCGAGCGGAATGACCACGGCCCCCGCGACGATGGCGCCGAAGAAGGCGAACAGGTGCAGCCACCCACGCATCCGGGGGCGGGTGTCGGGATGGTCCCAGTCCTCGTCGCCGTAGTCCGTGGCGGTCCAGGCCTGCTCGACGCGCTCGCCTTCCTCGAGGACGGCCGTGACGCCCTCTCCGCGCGGGGCTTCGAGCTCGGCGCCGTCCCCCTCTACCCGGACTGTTTCCCGGTCATCGGGTTGGAGGCTCATGGGCCGAGGTTACGGACCCGTAGGTTGCGCGTCATCCGGAACCGGCTGTGAGTTCTGCCCGGTCGGTGATGCGGGCCGGTCGGGAGCGGCGGCGTGGCCCGGGGGATGCCTCCCGGGAGGCATCCGGCAGGGGGCCTAGGGTGACCGCCGTGGGTGCTCGCCGGCAGGTCCGCGAGGCGCTCACCCACGTCTACGAACGACGGTTGGCCCGCGCGCTGGAGGGTGCGGACAAGCCCCGCCACGTCGGCGTGATCATGGACGGCAACCGCCGCTGGGCCCGCTCGATCGGGCTGGAGGACGTCGCGCACGGGCACCGCCGCGGCGCCGACAAGATCGTCGACCTGCTGGGCTGGTGCGACGATGCCGGCGTCTCCGTGGTGACGCTGTTCCTCCTCTCCACCGACAACCTCAACCGGCCCGAGTCCGAGCTGACCGCGCTGCTGGCGATCATCGAGGACGTCGCCGTCGACCTGTCGCGGCCGGGCCGCCCCTGGCAGGTGCGGGCCATGGGAGCGCCCGAGGTGCTGCCACCGGAGACGGTCGCCGTCCTGAAGCAGGCCGAGGAGGACACCCGCGGCCGGCCGGGCGCGACGGTGAACCTGGCGGTCGGCTACGGGGGGCGGCGAGAGATCGCGGATGCCGTCCGATCCCTGCTGACCGAGCACGCTGTCCGGGGAACCTCCCTCGAGGAGCTGATCGACTCCCTCGAGGTCGAGCACATCGCCGAGCACCTCTACACGCGCGGGCAGCCCGATCCCGACCTGGTGATCCGGACCAGCGGCGAGCAGCGCCTGTCGGGGTTCCTGCTCTGGCAGACCGCGAACACGGAGTTCCACTTCACCGACGTGTACTGGCCGGATTTCCGGCGGATCGACTTCCTGCGGGCGCTGCGCGACTACTCCGCGCGGCACCGCCGGTTCGGTGGCTGAGAATCGGGGGTCGCTGCGCCCGGCGGAGCTCGGGCGGGTCGTCGCGCGGCACCGCCGGTTCGGTGGCTGACGAAGCGCCGGTTCCGGGGCGCTCAGGTACGGCTGCGAAACTCCGTCCATGGCAGCCCCCCACGTTGACCTTCCCCTGGAGTACGTACGGCTGGGGCTGCGCTTCGACCGGCTGGAGCCCGGGTTCGTCGATGCCTACACCGGGGATCCGCGGATCAGGGCCCGGGTCGCCGACGAGCCCGCGCCCACTCCGCAGCAGCTGGCGCAGCAGGCGCGCACGTTGCTGGGCGAAGTGGATGCGGCCGGGCTGCCTGCCGACCGCGCCGACTACCTCCGCGGTCAGCTGACCGGCCTGGAGTGCTCGGCGCGGAAGATGAGCGGGGAGCCGATCGGGTTCGTCGACGAGGTGGCCTGCTACTTCCAGGTCGACGTCGTCCTCGGGGACGAGGCGCAGTACGCCGCGGCGCACGCCGAACTGAACGCGCTGCTCCCCGGCAGCGGCACGCTGGCCGAGCGCTACGCGGATCACCGGCGCCGCGAGGAGTGCCCGCCCGAGCGGCTCGAGTCTGCGGTGCACGCGCTGTCGAGTGCGCTCCGGGACAAGGTTCGCGGTCAGTACGGGCTGCCCGAGGTCGAGACGGTGCGCTACGAGGTCGTGACCGACCAGCCCTGGTCGGGGTTCAACTACTACGAGGGCGGGTTCCGCTCGCGGGTGGCGATCAACGCCGACCTGCCGCACCGCCTCTCCGGCCTGCCGCACCTCGTCGCGCACGAGGCCTACCCCGGTCACCACACCGAGCACTGCCGCAAGGAGCTGGGCCTGGTGGAGCGCGCGTCCCGGACCGAGCACACGATCTTCCTCGTCAACACCCCGGAGTGCCTCATGGCCGAGGGGCTGGCCGACCTGGGCATCGAGGCGTCGGTCGGGGAGGGCTGGGGGCCCTGGGCGGCGGAGATCCTCGGCGACCTCGGGCTGCACTTCGACGGGCACCTCGCCGAGCGGGTCGCCGCCGCGGTCGCGCCGCTGAACCGGGTCCGCCAGGACGCCGCCGTCCTCCTGCACGACCGGGGAGCCGACGCCGACGAGGTCGTGGCCTACCTGCAGCGGTGGTCGCTGGTCAGCCCCGACCGGGCGCGCCAGCAGCTGCGCTTCCTGACCCATCCGCTGTGGCGGGCGTACATCTCCACCTATGTGGAGGGCTTCGACCTGCTCTCCCGCTGGCTGGCGGGGCGCCCGGCCGACCAGCCCGTCGCCGAGCGGTTCGTGCGGCTGCTCGACGAGCCGCTGACCCCGGCCGCCGTCGTCGGCGAGCTCCAGGGGGTGTGAGCAGTGGCCCGTCGGGACCCCCACGAAGCCCGGATGCTGGGGTTGTGGACGGCGGGCTGGCTGGCGGTGCTCCTGCTTGCCGGATTGCTGTGGCTGGGCAACCTGGCGGTGCAGTGGCCGGTGCTCCTGATCCCGGTGCTCTGGGCGGTCGTCGCCATCCGGCCCCGCGGTCCACGGCCGTGACCCGGCTGCGCTGTCGGCTAATGTCCTCGACTTCTGTCAGACCCGTGAACCATCCTGACCGACGTGATCCATGCCCGCGGCCTCGCCCGCACGTTCCGGAAGAAGAAGCAGGAAGTGCACGCCGTCGTCGGCGTCGACCTCGACGTCGAGGCCGGTGAGATCGTCGGATTCCTCGGTCCGAACGGCGCCGGCAAGACGACGACGCTCCGGATGCTGACGACGCTGCTCGAGCCCACCGCCGGCACGGCAACGGTGGCCGGCTGTGACCTCGTCACCGACCCCGTCGGGGTCCGCCGGCGGATCGGGTACGTGTCGCAGAGCGGCTCGGCCTATCCCGACGCGAGGGCCGGAGAGGAGGTCGTCGACCACGCCCGGCTCTACGGGATGAGCACCGCGGAGGCAACCGAGCGCGGCAAGCAGCTGTTCGGCGAGCTCGACCTCGACGGGTTGTGGGAGCGGCAGCCCAAGACGCTGTCCGGCGGGCAGCGCCGCCGGCTCGACATCGCGTTGGGGCTGGTCCACGTACCGCAGCTGGTCTTCCTCGACGAGCCGACCACCGGCCTCGACCCGCAGGCGCGCGCGAACCTGTGGCAGCACATCAGCTCGCTGAGGGAGGACCGGGGGACGACGGTGTTCCTGACCACGCACTACCTGGACGAGGCCGACGCCCTGTGCGACCGGATCCTGGTCATCGACCACGGCGCGATCGTGGCGAGCGGCACGCCGGACGAGCTGAAGTCGCAGGTCGGCGGGGACGTCCTGACCGTCACCGTGCCGCGTGCCGACCAGGTCGGCGAGGTCGCCCGCATCGTCGCCGACCTCCGTGGCGCCGAAGAGCCACAGATCGTCGGGGACATGGTGATCGGCCGGGTGCCGCACGGCGGAGCCGCGCTCGTCGAGCTGGTCCGCGGGCTGGACCGGGCCGACATCACGGTGAGCGGGGTCGAGAGCCGCCGTCCGAGCCTGGACGACGTCTTCCTCGGCTTGACCGGTCGGTCGCTCCGGGACGCCGAGACCGCTGTGGCGGCTCCGGCCGGCGAGGAGGTGACGGTCTGATGCGCACGTTGATGCGGGACACCGGGACGGTGTTCATGCGCGCCCTTCGGATGTCGCTGCGCAACCCCGCCTGGCTGGTCATCATGATGATGCAGCCGATCCTCTACATCGTGCTGTTCGGGCCGCTGTTGAAGCCGTTGTCCGGCCAGCTCGGGGCGGGCAACGCCTACCAGATCTTCGTGCCGGGGATCCTGGTCCAGCTCGGCATCTTCGGATCACTGTTCGTGGGCTTCGGGCTGATCGCTGAGTACCGCGCCGGCGTCATCGAGAGTCAACGGGTCACCCCGGCCAGCCGGACGGCGCTGCTGCTCGGGCGGGTGCTGCGCGACGTCGTCGTCCTGCTGGTGCAGGGGACGCTCCTGGTCCTGGTGTCCCTCCCGCTCGGCCTGAAGGCGCCGTTCCTCGGCGTCGTGCTGACGCTGGTCGTCATCGCGCTGCTCGGGGCGGCGTTCGCGTCGGTCTCCTACGCACTTGCGCTGACGCTCAAGAGCGAGGACGCGTTCGCGCCGCTGCTCAACGCGTTCGTCCTCCCGGTGCTGCTGCTGTCGGGGATCCTCCTTCCGATGACCCTCGCGCCGGGCTGGCTGCAGGCGATCAGCGACATCAACCCGCTCAAGCACGTCGTCGAGGGGGCCCGCGCGCTCTTCGTCGGCGGCTACGGCACTTCGACGGCGTGGTGGGGTGCCGGGCTGACCGTCGCGATGGTGGTGCTCGGATGGGCGTTCGGGGTGCGCCGGTTCCGCCGCGAGTCCAGCTGACTGCCGCGCACGCCTGGGATCCGTGGGGCGGCTGGTACCCCTTTGGGTGAACGTTCGGGTCCCTTTCGGGGTGGTGCGGGCGCTTCTGTCGGTAGGCGGGCCTAGCGTCCGCAGTGGACGACGAGCTCTCCTCGCCGTCCACGGGAGGCCCGGTTGGTGCTGACGAGTTCGTCGACCAGGGAGGCCGGAGCCCGGCCTCTGCGCCGGGGCCCGGCCACCTTCGAGCGGGGGTGCCCCGCGCATCCCACGGGAGTCGACTCGTGACCACTCGCCGTACGTTCGTCCTCGACACCTCTGTTCTGCTCTCCGACCCGGGCGCGCTGCTGCGCTTCGGCGACTCCGACGTGGTGCTCCCGCTCGTCGTCATCGGTGAGCTCGAGGACAAGCGCGACCACCCGGAACTCGGTTGGTTCGCCCGGCAGTCGCTGCGCATCCTGGACGACCTGCGCGTCACGCACGGCCGCCTGGATGCCCCCGTCCCGGTGGGTGAGGACGGCGGCACGCTGCACGTCGAGCTCAACCACAGCGACCCCTCGGCGCTGCCGGCCGGCTTCCGGAACGACAGCAACGACAGCCGCATCATGGTGGTCGCCCTCAACCTGCGTGGTGAGGGCAGGGACGTCTGCCTGATCACCAAGGACGTGCCGCTGCGGGTCAAGGCCGCCGCGGTGGGCCTGGACACCGACGACTACCGGATGCACGACGCCGTCGACGCCGGGTGGACGGGCATGTCCGAGGTGTCCCTGGAGGACGACGAGCTCGACGCGCTCTACGAGGACGGCGAGGTGTTCCTGGCGGGGGCGGCCGAGCTACCGCCGCACACCGGTCTGGTGCTGCTCTCCTCGCGCGGGTCGGCGCTGGGGAGGGTGACGCCGGACAAGCAGGTGCGGCTGGTGCGCGGCGACCGCGAGGCCTTCGGGCTGCACGGCCGGTCCGCCGAGCAGCGGGTGGCTCTGGACCTGCTCCTCGACCCGGAGATCGGCATCGTCTCGCTCGGCGGCCGGGCCGGCACCGGCAAGTCGGCGCTGGCCCTGTGCGCGGGGCTCGAGTCGGTGATGGAGCGCCGGGCGCACAAGAAGGTGGTCATCTTCCGGCCGCTGTACGCCGTCGGCGGCCAGGAGCTGGGGTATCTCCCCGGCGGCGAGAACGAGAAGATGTCGCCCTGGGCGCAGGCCGTCTACGACACCCTGGGCGCGCTGGTCTCCCCGGCGGTGCTCGAGGAGATCGACGCGCGCGGCCTGATCGAGGTGCTGCCGCTGACCCACATCCGTGGCCGGTCGCTGCATGACTCGTTCGTGATCGTCGACGAGGCCCAGTCGCTGGAGCGCGGGGTGCTGCTGACCGTGCTGTCGCGGCTCGGGGCCGGGTCACGGGTGGTGCTCACGCACGACGTCGCCCAGCGCGACAACCTCCGGGTCGGTCGGCACGACGGCATCACCGCGGTGATCGAAGCCCTGAAGGGTCACCCGCTGTTCGCGCACGTGACGCTGACCCGGTCCGAGCGCTCGCCGATCGCGGCGCTGGTCACCGAGATGCTGGAGGACCTCCCGCTCTGACCGGGCGCCCGACCGTCCTGAGCAGCGCGGAGACCCGGGTCGCAGGCTTCATCGCGAGCGGGCGGCTCCCCGATCGAGAGCACGCCGGACCCGTGGGCCCAGGCGGTCGGGCCGCGCGATGTCCGACCAGGTCCAGCGCACGACGCCCCAGCCCTCGTCCCTGATCGCATCCTCCCGGCGCTTCTCCTCGAACACCACATCGCCAGGGTCCTGCCCCGGGCGCAGGAGTCGTCCGTACTTCACCCGCCCGTCGAACTCGCCGACCAACCGGTGCTCCTCCCAGGCGAAGTCGGTGCGGGCCAGGAAGCTGCCGTCCGCCGTCGGCACCTCGAACTGGAGCGCTGACGGCGCAAGCCCCAGGCGGGCCAGCGCGACGCGGCTGCGACTCTCCCCGACACTCTCGCTCCGACCGTCGGCGAAGCCCACGGCTCGGGCGGCACTTCGGCTTCCGGGTGCACCCAGGATGTCCGGCAACCGTCGGCGGAGCGGTTCGGCCGCGAGCACGCCGTCGTGCACGGCGGCGTCGAGGACCACTACGGCGGCTTCGTGCGGCAACGAGCGCGCCAGGTCCAACGCCGTCCGCACCGGACTGGTCACCGCGATCCCGTCGACCACGACGATCTCGTCGTCCCGCATCCGGGCGACGTGGCACTGCAGAACCTGGGAGATGTCGCCCCAGGCCCGCGGACGGCGAGTGATGTGGACCCGGTCGAGTCGGACGCCCCACAACGGCACTCCCAGCAGGACGGCTGCGGACTGATGACTCACGACCGCCGGAAGTCGGAGCCCGGCCAGAGTCGCTCGGACGAGGAGTCGGTGACGGTTCGCCGCGTGCGCGGGGAGATCTCCGCCGACGTAGGCGCCCCGGCGCACCCGATGCAGGGCGCCCGTTCTGGTCAAGCGAGCGAGCTCGCCGTCGGACCAGCCGGTCAGCACGGCTCTGCTGCGGAGCAGGAGTTCGGGGTGGGTCGGCGCAGGTTCCGTCATGCCCTCGACCGTTCCGACGGCGAGACGCTTGGAGAAGTGTTCCGACGGATCCGTGGACAGCCGCTGATGCTGTGGACGAACTGCTCCTGGGGTGTTGTGCACGCGCTGCGGGTTTTGCAGAACCCCCAGCGCGTGCACAACACCCTAGAGCCGGCCGGACATCCCTGGAGGGAACGGTTCAGTGGCCGAGCGAGGGCTCGTGCTCGTCACCCGCGGGTTCGGCGTGGTCGTCCGCTGCGGGCTGCCGGCCGCCGTGCGCCGCATGGTCAGACGCCGGCGGAGTGCTGGCGAAACGGAGCAGTGCGACGACACCCCACCCCGCTGCCAGGCACCAGGGCAGGCGAGCCGTCATGTCGTGGACGGAGAGGTCGCCGCGCATCCCGAGCGCGAGCACGGGGAGGGCCAGCACGAACCCGACCAGGAGAACGTCCCAGCGGAAGGGGCTCATGCCTTCACGCCCTCCAAGCGCTCACAGAGGAGCGAGGCCCACCGGTGCGGGGTGGCCCGGATGCCGTCCAGCAGTGCCACAGGGGTGGCCACCCGGCGAAGGACGGCGGCCGGGTCGGCACTGAGGTCGGTGTCCTGCACCATGAGCGCGTCGACCCGGGGCAGCCCGTCGATCCATGGCTCGAGGTCCTCGGGCTTGCGGGTGGCCTCGACGACCGCCCACACGGCGACCGGCGACCAGATGGCCAGCATCTGCGCCATCCAGTAGGCGTCGGTACGCATCGGCGCGTCGACGGCGACGATCGTCACGGTGCCGGCGTGCGTGACGTCCTGACAGCGGTCGAGCGCGGTGTCGACGGTGGTCACGCGGCTGCCCTTGGGGGCCAGCCCGGCGAGGTCGCCGCGGGTCGCCCACTGCACGCGGTCCGGGTCAAGGCGCAGGGAGGCAGCCAGCGAGCGGGCTGCGCGCAGCGTCTCCACACCGGGGCCGACGACGAACAGCACCTCGCCGGCACCGGTCGGCAGCTCGGGAGCCTGCGGCAGCCGAAGGCCGAGCGCCCGGGTGAGCGCTGCGTAGATGCCGTGCGTCTGCACGTCGGCGGCGAAACCGGAGCCGAGCAGGTGTCCGGGGACACCGAGGGTCTCCAGCTGGGACGCGACGCTGCCGGGTGCGCTGGGCAGTGCCGTCGGGGGAGCGGTACGGGGACGCGCGGTCTCCGTTCGGGTCGTCCGCGGTCCGGTCATCTCACGGTCCGCCGTCTGCAGGGCTTCCTGCCGGGGCGCGGGCTCGGCGGCAGCCGGGTCGGCGACGACGGGCGCGGCGACGACGGGCGCGGCGACGACCGGCTCGGCCACGAGCGGGGCGGCGGCCACCGGCTCGGCCACGGCCGACTCAACGGCAACCGGCTCAACGGCAACCGGGTCAGGCATGACCGGCTCGTCGCCCCGGACCTCGGCGAAGAGATCTGGCATCTCCGGGGTCTCCGGGGTGGCCATGAGCGGCGCGACGGGAAGGCGGGTGACCGTCGCCAGGGGCGACGTGGCCGGCCGGGCAGCCGGCTTCGCGGTGGTTGCCGGGGCGACCGGAGCGGCCGGGGCCTCGGGCTCGGCGGGAGGCGTGCTGACCGAGGGGGCCTGCGGGTGGGCCGCGGGCGTCCTCGGACGTGAGGTCGACGGCGGCACCGGCGGACGCCCACGTCCCCGGGACCCGGGCAGCGGCGGAAGCAGCGACAGCGGGGGCATCACCGTCGTCGCGTCGAGCGACATCGGGGCCGGGTCACTGGCGGTGCGCGCCAGAACCGGCGCAAGAACGGCGACCTCATCCTCGGCCGCGCAGGACTCCCGCACATCGGTCTCGATCGCCTCGGCGACTCCGGTGTTCTGGGTGGCCTCGGTGTCCGGAGCGACCTCGGAATCCACCTGCGCCCCGGAGAGCTCCTCGACCTCGGCGGCGGCATCAAGCGACGGGACGTCGTCCGTGGCCGTCTCGACGACCGGCATCGCCATGGTCTCGAACACGGGCAGGTCCTCGGCCGCCGACTGCTGCGCCTCCAGCACCGCGGACTCGCCGGTCCCGTCCGCGGGAGGCAGCTCGTGCCGCGCCACGGCATCCCAGATCGGGGAGTCGGACGCACTGACCGACGAGGTGCGCTTCGTGCCGGGGTCCGCCCAGAGCGGGATCTCCGATGCTGTGCCGCCGCCCCAGATGGAATCGATCGACGAGCCGCCCCAGATGGAGTCCGTCGCAGTGCCCCAGATCGACGTCGACGGGAGGTACGACGTCGCCGCCGACGCCGCTGGGACGGGCGCCAGTTCGAAGGCCGGCGCCTCGTACACGGGCTCCTCGTAGGCCGGATCCTCGAAGGCCGGCGCCTCGTACAGGGGAGCCTCGTCCACGGCGTCCAGTGCAGCCTCAGGTTCCTCGGCTGCAGGTGCGGCCTCGGTCGCCTCGAAGGTGGGGGACGCGACGACAGCTGCCGGGATCTCCTCGACAGCGGGCGCGGGCTCGCTCGCGGTGATGCCGGCAGCCGCGAGCGCCATCGCGAGGCTCATCGTCGCCGGAGCCGGGAACTCCGGCCGGGTGGGAGCGACCTCCGCCAGGGGGGCGGGCTCAGGAGCGGGGACCTCCGGGACGGCGGACCCCACGGGCTCCGGCACGGTGGCCGGTTCGCTGAAGGCGGTCTGCGGCGAGGCGCCGGCGAGCACCTTGTGCAGGATCCCGGCAAGGGCCTCATCGGAATGGCCCTGGGCGAGCGCGGAGCGCAGCACCTCGGCGATGGCCTCCTCACGCGGTGAGCCGCCGCCCGCGACCTCGGGCTCGACGGCCCAGTTGGGCAGCTCCGCGGTCAGCGGCGCATCTGTGGAGGGCGGTGCGATGACCTGATCTCCCACCGTTTCCTCCTCCTGGCGCGCCGCAGGCGACGGCACCGATGTGTCTTCCGAACGAAGCGAGCCGGATCGGGACGGCCAGGGCTCGGCATCACTGCGCGAGCGCATCACCACGGGCTTCTCCAGCGCGTGCTCGACTGCTTCGCGCACGTCCCGGTCTCCGGAGACCATCCGTGCGAGCGCGGCGGTGAAGGGGCTGGGCGCGGCCGGGGTGTCCTCGATGGACAGGACGGGGCGGCTCGCGATGTAGTCCTCGACGAAGGGAGAGTCGTCGTCCTCGTCGTCGTCCACCGCCGCGACCGGGAACGCGGCCGGGCGCGTGGAGGAGACGCGCGGGAACGACGTCCGTCCGTAGAGCGATGCACCAGGAAGCGGCGCGGCGGGCGCGGATTCGAGGCCGAGCAGCCCGGCCAGTTCGCTGACCCGCTCCTCGTCGGCTCGGGACGACGAAGCCGGTGCCGCAGCCGGTGAACCAGCCGGTTCGGAGGCACTGGCCGCGGCGGCCCAGGCGGCGGCGCCGTTACGGGCAGGGGCAGCAGCCCGCGCACGGCCCCCGGCCGAGGAGGGGGCAGCGGTCGCCGGGGCGGCCGCGGACAGCGGCGACGACGTGTAGCCGGTCGAGGGCTCGGCGGAGCGCTCGCCGGCGCCGGGACGGCCGGACGCGGGCACCGGGACGGCGGGCCGGCCGGCGGGGTCGTTGGCGACCTCGGCCACGTAGCGCTCGGTCGCGAAGAAGCCGAGCACGCCGCCGGAGCGGACGCGTCGGACGCCCACGACGCGTGCCGACGGGCCGAACTGCTCGCGGGCAGCGGCGATCGCGTCGTCACGCGTGGCGGCCTCAACGGATCGCAACGGCACCGCTCACGACCCCCAGCGATTCGATCTGCGCCGTCCGCGACACCTCGGTGTAGGCGATCACCGGGAGGCGGGGGAGGACTTGGCGCATCAGGCGGGCGAGGGCCCCGCGGACCTGGGCGGAGCACACCAGGACGGGGGACTGACCGGACCGCTCGGCCTCCTCGAGCAGGCCGCCGCAACCGTGGACCAGCGCGTCGACGGTGCCGGTGTCCAGCGCCAGGACGGCGCCGGCGTCGCTCGGCCGGATCGACTCCAGCAGCTTCTGTTCGAAACTGGGCTCGAGGGTCAGCACGTACAGACGCTCGTCGGGGGTCACGTACGGGTGGCTGATCGCCGAGCCGAGAGCACCCCGTGCCGCTTCGACGAGACCGTCGACGTCCGTGGAGTGCTTTGCACGTACAGAGAGTGCCTCGAAGATGCGGACCAGGTCCCGGATCGACACACCCTCTTCGAGCAACGCGTGCAACACCCGTTGCACCTCTCCCAGGGTGAGCAGCGTGGGGGTCAGTTCCTCGACGACGACGGGGTGCGTCCGGCGCACCATCTCGACGAGCAGCCGCACGTCCTCGCGGCCGAGCAGGTCGGCGGCGTTCTGCCGCACCACCTCGGCGAGGTGAGTCGTGATCACCGAAGAGCGGTCGACGACGGTGGCACCGGCCATCTCCGCCTGGCGCTGCAGCTCCACCGGCACCCACTTGGCGGCCAGCCCGAACACGGGCTCGCGGGTGGCCTTGCCGGGCAGCCCCTCGAGGTTGTCGCCGATCGCGAGGACCGTGCCCGCGGGGGAGGTGCCCTTCGCGGCGGGGACGCCATTGAGCCAGATGACGTACTGCGAGCCGGGCAGGTCGAGGTTGTCGCGGGTCCGGACGAGGGGGATGACCAGGCCGGTCTCCATGGCGACCTTGCGGCGCAGCGCCTTGACCCGGTCGAGCAGGTCGCCCCCACGGGCGGCGTCGACGAGGTCGACCAGATCGAAGGCGACCTCGAGCTCGAGGGGGTCGACCCGCATCTTCTCGGCGATCGCCTCGGGGGAGTCCGGCGTGGGCTCGTTCTCGCCCGCGGCGGCGGTGGTCTCGTCCTCGTCCTCGGCCGGGGCGTCGGTCATGCGGGAGGCCATGAACATGAACAGCGAGCCGATGACCAGGAACGGCAGCTTGGGCAGGCCGGGGATGAGCATCAGCGCGAGCGCCGCGCCGCCGGCGATCCGCACCGGCTGCTTGAACCGGCCCAGCTGCGCGAGCAGGTCCGAGCCCATATCGCCGTCGGTGGCAGAGCGCGTGACGATGATGCCGGTCGCGGTGGAGAGCAGCAGCGCCGGGATCTGGGAGACCAGCCCGTCGCCGACGGTCAGCAGCGAGTAGGTGTTGACCGCGTCAGCCGGGGCCATGCCGCGCTGGATCACCCCGATCCCGAAGCCGCCGATCAGGTTGATGACCATCACGATGATGCCGGCGATGGCGTCGCCCTTGACGAACTTGCTGGCGCCGTCCATCGAGCCGTAGAAGTCGGCCTCGGCGGTGACCTCGCTGCGCCGCTTGCGGGCCTGCTTCTCGTTGATCAGGCCGGCGTTGAGATCGGCGTCGATCGCCATCTGCTTACCGGGCATGGCGTCGAGGGTGAATCGGGCGCCGACCTCGGCCACTCGGCCGGCACCGTTGGTGATGACGACGAACTGGATGATCGTGAGGATCACGAAGATCACCAGGCCGACGACCAGCGAGCCGCCAACCACGAAATGCCCGAACGCGGCGATGACGTTGCCGGCGAAGCCGTCGGTCAGCACGAGGCGGGTCGAGGAGACGTTCAGCGAGAGCCGGAACAGCGTCGCGATCAGGATCAGCGACGGGAAGACGGCGAAGTCCAGCGGCCGGCGGATCTGCATGGCGACCAGCAGGATCAGCAGCGAGCAGGTGATGTTCGCGCCGAGCAGCAGGTCGAGGACCACCGACGGCAGCGGCACCACCAGCATGAGGACGATCGCCACGACCCCGATGGGGACGGCGAGCTTGGCCATGCCCTTCACGGGGTTCCCCCGTCATGGCGTGTCGGCAGCTGGCTCACGCCTTCCTCATCGGCAGCCCGCTGGCGTGCCGGTACCGCCCTCGTCCTCTTTCAGGCCGCGGCGCTGGTCGCGGGAGCAGGGGCGCGGCGGCGGCCGGCCTTCGGCAGACCCTCGGTCTTCGGTGCCTCGAACCCGGGCCGGTGGAATCCACCGCGCACCCCGCGGGAGCCCAGGTGCATCACGAAGGCGAGGACCCGGGCCACTGCGGTGAACAGCTGGGCGGGCACCTCCTGCCCGAGGTCGCACGACGCGTGCAGCGCCCGAGCAAGCGGGATGTCCTGCACCATCGGCACCCGCGCCGCGGCTGCGCGCTCGCGCAGCTTGGCGGCGACCTCGCCGGATCCCTTGGCGACGACCCGCGGTGCACCCTTGGCCGGGTCGTACTTGAGTGCGACCGCGACGTGTGTCGGGTTGACCAGCAGGACGTCGGCGTCTGCCACCGCGGTCATCATCCGGTTGCGCGACATCTGCATCTGAATCGAGCGGCGATGCGCCTTCATGTGCGGGTCGCCCTCGGAGTTCTTGTGCTCCTGCTGGATCTCGTACTTGCTCATTCTGAGCTTCTTCATCGTCTTCCTGCGGACGATGATGTAGTCGGCGAGAGCGATGCCGAGGCCGGTCAGCGCGACCACCCGCAGCATGTTGACCGCGGCGCCGCAGAACGTGGAGGCGACGGCCGACAGCGGCAGGGCGCCGGAGGAGGAGACCAGCGTCTGCGCCGTTCCACTGGTGACGACGACGATCGTGCCGAGCGCCGCCGTCTTGATCAGCGCCTTGATCGCCTCCCAGACACCGTGGAAGCCGAACATCCGCTTGAACCCGGGGAACGGGTTGAGCTTCTTCAGGGTCGGCTTCATCGACTTGGCCGCGAACGTGATGCCGCCCTGGGCCACCGAGGCCGCCGTGCCGACGACCATCAGACCGAGCGCGGTCGGCAGGAGCGTGGTGAGGAACGCATCCAGTGCTGTGCCGAGCAGTGCGGTGACCTGCGACGTCTCTGGGTGCTTGGCCACCGCCCCGACCTGCACGAAGAGCTTCTGCACGGTGTCGAACGTGTGGCTGACCAGCATGGGCAGCAGCACGCTCGAGGCGGCCACGCCCGCCCACGTGCCCAGCTCCTGGGTACGCGGGATCTGCCCTTCCTTGCGGGCCTTCTTCAGACGCTGGGGAGTGGGCTTCTCGGTCTTCTCACCACCCGGGCCGTCGGCGGCCATCAGCCGCTCTTCAGCGAGATCATGGCGCGGGCCGCGTGCTGCATCAGTGTGTCCAGTGCGGGCGGGAGCAGCGGAAAGGTCAGCCCGAGCATCGTCAGCGTGAGCATGATCTTGACCGGGAAGCCCATCTGGAAGATGTTCAGCGCCGGTGCGGCACGGCTCATCAGGGCGAGTGCGACGTCGGCGAGCAGAAGCACGGCCACCATCGGGCCGGCGATCTGCAGCGCGGCGAGGAACATCATCGAGAACGCCGTCAGCATCACGTGCGCGAGCTGGGCGGTGGGCACGTTGCCGCCGACGGGCAGGCCGACGTAGGAGGTGGCGAAGCCCTTCACGATCAGCAGGTGCCCGCCGCTGGTGAACAGCAGCGTGGTGGCCAGGAGGTAGTGCAACCTGCCGATCGTCGCGTTCTGGGTCATCGCCAGGGGGTCGTATGCCGGCTGCAGCGAGAAGCCGCCGGTGACGTCGATGATGTCGCCGGCCATCTGGACGGCGGTGAACAGCAACTGGACGACGAAACCGAGGGCGGCCCCGATCACCGTCTCGGTCAGCGCCGTGACGATGAGGAATCCCGGAGTGACCGCCGGCAGCCCGGGCGCGATGTGCGTCGACACCGTCACGGACAGGGCCAGCGCGAAGGCGGCTTTCACCGGCACCGCGATCGCCTTGTTGTTGAACGGCGGCGCCATCAGCACGAAGCCCGTGGCGCGAGCCGTGCCGAGCAGCAGCGCCGCGAGGGTGGCCTCCGAGACCTGCAGGTCCATCCTGCGCCCTAGGTCCGGCTGAGCAACCGGGGCAGCTCGCTGAACAGGGTGTGCGTGAAGGACACCAGCTCGGAGAGCACCCAGTTGCCCGTGACGAGCATCGCGATCGAGACGGCGATCATCTTCGGCACGAAGGACAACGTCGGTTCCTGGATCTGGGTCGCCGCCTGGAACAGCGAGATCAGGAACCCGACCAGGAGCGCCGTCAGCAGGATCGGGGCGGCCACCTTGGCGGCCAGCATCATCGTCTGCGCGGCGATCTGCGTGACGTCAGCGTCGCTCATGCCTAATGCGCCCCCGTGTACGACCCCACCAGGGCCGTGGTGATCAGGCCCCAGCCGTCGACGACGACGAAGAGCAGCAGCTTGAACGGCAGGGACACGATCGTGGGCGGCACCATCATCATGCCCATGGCCATTAAGGCGGCACTCACCAACATGTCGAGCACCAGGAAGGGGATGAAGATGACGAGGCCGATGATGAACGCGCTCTTGAGCTCGGAGAGGACGAACGCCGGGATGAGGGTGGTCAGGCTGACGTCCTTGGCTGACGCCGGCTTCTTCTCACCCGAGAGCCCGATCATCAGCTTGAGCTCGTCCTGCCGGGTGTTCTTCAGCAGGAAGCCCTTGAGCGGGACGCTGCCGGCCTCGTAGGCCTGCGAGACGCTCATCTTGCCGTTCATGTACGGCTGGACGGCGACCTTGTTGATGTCGGAGAAGACCGGGCCCATCACGAACAGCGTGAGGAACAGCGCGATCCCGGTCAGCACCTGGTTGGGCGGCGACGTCGGTAGCCCGAGCGCGTTCCGGGTCAGGCCCAGCACCACGATGATCTTGGTGAACGACGTCGCGAGCAGCAGCACGGACGGCGCGATCGACAGCACCGTGATCGCGAGGATCAGCGTGATGGAGCTGCTCGGGGAGCCGTTGCCGACCGAGATGCCGATGTTTCCGGCGCCCGGGACGACGGGCGCGGTCGGTGCCACGGGCGCGGTGGGGTCCACCGGCGCGGCCGACGCGGGCCCCGCGAGCAGCACGGCGGCCACAGCGCACAGCAGCACGAACAGCGTCACCAGCGCGGCGCGGCGCCGTGCGGGGGAGCCGGTCCGGGGCAGCAGCTGTGCGGGAGCCGTCATGAGCGACGCACCGTCCGCTCACGCAGCTGATGCACGAAGGTGCCCCAGCCGTTGCGGTCGAACACCGACCCCGCGAGCGCGCCGGACGACGTCCGGGCCGGGAGGGCAGGGGCGCCTGCGGCGCCGGCCGGGGCCACCGGGCCGAGACGCGCCGGCGGCCGGCGCTCGAGGAGCGCGGCCTCCACGGCCTCGGCGTCCACCTCAGCGAGCAGGGTGACCTGCTCCTCGGTGGCGCCGACGACGAGCACGATGTCGGCGATCCGGACGACGTTGACGGTGCTGGTACGGCCCATGCGCTGCCGGGCGACGACCTCGATGAGCCCGTTGCCCTGGCCCAGGCCGCGCTTCTTGGCCATGCGGGCGGCCATCAGCAGGACGACGGCGATGAACCCCAGGGACAGGATCAGCCGGATGATCATCCAGGTCATGCCTGCACGGACCCCAGCTCGGCGGCGTCGGTGACGATCTCGCTGATCCGCAGCCCGAAGTCCTCGTCGACGACGACGACCTCGCCCCGGGCGATCAGCGTGCCGTTGACCAGCAGATCGGCCGGTGCGCTGGCGGCCCGGTCGAGCTCGACGACCTCGCCGGGGTGCAGGGAGAGCAGTTCCTGCACGGTCATCCGGGTGCGGCCGATCTCGACGGTCACCTCCATCGCCACGTGCCGCAGCAGGTCCAGGCTGCCGCGCTGACCGCGCACTGCCGGGAGGTTCACCTGCAGCGCGAAGGTGGCCTGGTGCTCGCCGTCGGCGAGCAGCGGGACGGCCACGAACATGCCTTTGTCCCGCAGGCCGTCGAGGGCGGCGACCGGCTCCTCCTCGCGCTCGGAGGTGACCCGGACCCGGCCCAGCGTGGCGGCCGCGGCCTCCAGCGCCGGCCGCAGCGCCGAGGCGACGTCCATCTTGCCGACGGGGGAGTTGCGCAGGGCCTCGACGACGTCGGCCGACAGGACGAGGACGACGTCCCCGCTGACCTCGCCGGTGAGGCTGGCCGACACCGCGGAGGCGGCGGCCGGCGGGAGCGGGACCGTCTCCGGGTCGCTGACCGGCGTCCCGGGAACCAGGGGGGAGGCGGACGGCACCAGCGAGGCCGCGGCACGCGCGGCGGCGGTGACCACGGCGGCGACGGTCTGGGAGTCCTGGGACGGCTCGGCGGTGCGTGGCGCGGTCATGCGGTGTCCTTCACGGCTTGCGGGGTCGGGACGATGGCGGCGGCCAGTCGGCGCCGGTGGTTGCTGGCGATCGCGTAGGCGAACGTGACGTCATTGGTCGTGACCTCGAGCGGGCTGTCCGGGGCGTGCCGGAGCAGCAGGACGTCGCCGACGGCGAGGGAGAGCAGGTCCGAGGAGGAGACCGAGAGGGGCGCGAAGCGGACGCTGACGTCGACCGGCACCAGGTTGAGCCGGGCCGTCAGCGCCTCGGCCGCGCGCTTGCGCTTGGCGATCGCGGACTCCGACAGCTGCGGGGAGGCCGCGTTGTTCAGCGACTGGGCGAAGGAGGAGAACGGCAGGACGAGCGTGGCCTCACCCTCGCGGTTGCCGACGGCCATCGAGAACGTCGCCACCATGACCGTGTCCGAACCCGAGGCGGCCTGTGCGAGCTGCGGGTTGTACTCGAGCCCGCTGAGCGCCGGCTGGAGCTCGGTGATCGCGCCGAAAGAGGCGGCGAACTCGTCGAGCAGTCGGCTGAGCAGGTGGTTGGTGATCGTCGATTCCATCGCCGTCATCGGGCGGCTGGGCTGCTCGGCCCGGCCGGAGCCGCCGAGCATGTGGTCGACGGTGGCCATCGCGATGTCGAGCGGGTAGGCCAGCAGTCCCTTGCCGGCCAGCGGCTCGAGGGTGAACGTCGAAATGAAGACCGGGTTGGGCAGCGTGACCAGGTAGTCGTCGTAGGAGTACTGCTCGATCCCGATCAGCTCCAGGCGCGCACCGGCGCGCAGAAAGGTGGTGAGGATTGTCGTCGCCTGGCGGGCGAAGGCCTCTTGGGCGATCTGCAGGACGCGGACGTGTTCACGGGACAGCTTCGTCGGCCGGCGGAAGTCGTAGGTGCGGGGCTCCCCGCGACGGCTGCGGGTGGACGACGGCGGCGCCGCGACCGGCACGAAGGGAGCCGCCCCGGGGGAGGCTGGTCCTTCTTCGGGTTCAGTCACGGTTCCCTCATCGGCGGGGAAGCGGCCGACCCTGACTGACGGCGCCGAGGCGCCGCCGGTCCTCCGGGAAGGGTGTGACTGGTGGGGCGGAGTGCGTTATTGCGTGACGTAGTCGGTGTAGTAGATCCCCATGACCTCGCCGTCGTAGGCCTTCTCGATCTTCTTCTCGAGTGCCTTCTTCAGCGCCTCGCGGGCGCCGATCACATCGGCCGGCTGAGCCTGCGAGAACGTCGAGATGATCAGGTCCTTGGCCTTGGAGCCGTCGATCTTGCTGGCTTCGGAGCCCACGGCGTCGGTGAGCTGGAGGGCGACGCCGATCTTGAGGTAGCCGCCTCCGGCCAGGTTCACCGTGACCGGGTCGAGGACCGTGACCACGCCGGGCACGGGGGCCGCGGCCTTGGCCGAGCCCGAGCCGGAGAACAGGAAGAAGTAGGCCGCCCCGCCCGCGGCGAGCAGCACCACGACGAGGATCAGGATGAGCTTCTTCCTCCCGCCCTTGGCCGGGGCCTCGTCGGTGTCGACGGTGGACTCTTTGGGGCTCATGGCGTGGCTCCCTTGTGGGTGGCGGCATCGAGACCCGGCAGGAGAGCGTTGGCCTCTGCCGAGGCGGGGGACAGGACGACGATGTCGACGCGACGGTTGACGGAGAGGGCGCTCGGGTCGGAGTAGGGCACCAGAGGCTTGGTCGACGAGTAGCCGGCGGCCGACATCCGCGCCTCGGGGACGCCGACGGCCGCCAGGTAGCGCAGCACCGTCGTGGCGCGGTAGGCCGACAGCTCCCAGTTGGACGGCCAGGGGCCGTTCGGGTCGACGGGCAGCTTGTTGGCGTGGCCCTCGACGCGAAGCACGTTCGGCAGGCTCGTCAGCGTGGGGGCGACGGCGCTCAGGATCCGCTGACCCGCGGGACGCAGCGTGGCCTGCTCGGCGTCGAAGAGCACGGCGTCGGCGACGATGTGGACGACCAGGCCCCGTTCGTCGATCTGGTAGCGGGCCGCGCCCTTGTAGCCGGCCGCGGTCAGGGCCTGGTCGAACTTGGCGCGGGCAGCGGCGAGGTTGTCGTAGGCGTTCTTCGCCTCGGCGGCGACCCGCTGGGCGCGCTCCGCGGCGGCCTGGGCGGCGGCCTTGTCGACCTCGGCCCTCGCGGCCTTCTGCTGCGGGGCGACGCCGCCCGCGATGTTCACCGCCGCGGGCAGTGCGTCGAGCACCGAGGCCTCCGGCGTCTTGCCGGGAAGCACGGTGATCGGTGCCCCGAAGCTGGCCGACAGGCCACTGGCCAGGGCGGCGAACTTCTGCTTGTCCACCTGGCTCATCGCGAAGAGCACGATGAACAGGCACATCAGCAGCGTGACCATGTCGGCGTAGGACACCAGCCAGCGCTCGTGGTTCTCGTGCTCTTCTTCCTCGTGCTTCTTCGGCCGCTTGCGGCCGGGGTGCGCGGAGCCGCTCACGCCGCCTCCCGCGCGGCCTCACTCGGAGGTACGAGGGCCGTCAGCTTCTGCCGGACGGCGCGCGGGCTGGTGCCCGCCTGGATCTCCGTGATGCCCTCGACCAGCAGCTCCATCTGGGCCGCCTGCAGGTCGCTGATCCGAGTGATCTTGGCACCCATCGGCAGCCAGAAGATGTTGGCGCTGAGCACACCCCACAGGGTGGCCACGAACGCGCCGGCGATCAGCGGGCCCAGCGAGGCCGGGTCGGAGAGGTTCTCGAGCACGTGGATCAGGCCCACGACGGTGCCGATGATTCCGATGGTCGGCGCGTAGCCGCCCATGGCCGTGAAGAACTTGGCGGCGACCTTGTCCTCGCCCTTCTTCGCCGCGATCTCGCCCTCGAGGACGGCGCGCAGCTCCTCGGGGTCGGTGCCGTCGATGCCCATCTGCAGACCGCGCTTGAGGAACGCGTCATCGATGTCCTTGACCTGTGCCTCCAGGGCCAGCAGGCCCTCCTTGCGGGCCTTCTCGGCGAGGCCGACGAGGGTGGCGATGCGGTCGCTGACGGGCGGCACCTTGGCCGGCAGGAGCGCGAGCTTGAACCAACCGCCGACCTTCTTGAGGTCGGCCATGGCGGACCCGGCGATGGCCGCGCCGAAGGTTCCGCCGAAGACGAGGATGAGCGGGGGGAGCAGGATGATCGCCATCGGGCTGGAGCCCTCGAGGATCATCGTGACCAGCAGCGCCCCCACGGCGAGGGCGATGCCGATCAGAGTGGCCGGATCCATGGGTCAGCGTTCCTCTCGGCTCGGGAACGGCACGACCGAGGACACGTCCGGCTCGCCGTCCTCCGGAACCGCGATGCGGTACTCGCCGCGGTCCATCGCGTACGACGTGGCGAGGATTCCCGCGCGGTACTCGCGGATCTCGGTGAGCACCTCGTCGACACTCTCCTTGACCACGTACTTGGTGCCGTCCACGAGGAAGGCGACCGTGTCGGGGTGGCCCTCGACCCGCTCGATCAGGTCGGGGTTGAGCGCGAACCGCTCTCCGTTCAGGCGCGTCACACGGATCACGGTCGGTCCTCAAGCTCGGCGGGGGCCTGCTGCATGGGAGCAGGGCCTGGAACAGCACTGTTGTCATCGGCGCGTCGGCGCCCTGGCTTGAGTCGAACGGCCCGGCCACCCAGGGGGTGACCGGGCCGTTCGGTGGCAGGGGGTTACTGCTTCATCTGGACGAGGTCCTGGAGGATCTGGTCAGAGGTGGTGATCACCTTGCTGTTCGCCTGGAAACCGCGCTGGGCGATGATCAGGCCGGTGAACTCCTGAGACAGGTCGACGTTCGACATCTCCAGCGCGCCGGCGGACAGGCCGCCGCGGCCACCCGTGCCGGCCGTGCCGATCTGCGGGGCGCCGGAGTTGTCACCGACCATGAAGGAGCTGTTGCCGGCCTTGGTCAGGCCGCCGGGGTTGGCGAACGTGGCCAGGGCCAGCTGCCCGATGGTCTGACGCAGCCCGTTGGAGTAGACGCCGGTGATCGTGCCGTCGTTGCCCAGGGAGAAGGACTCGAGCGTGCCGACAGCGGAGCCGCCCCCGACGACCGGGCTCTGCGCGATCGCCGTGGTCTTGCCGCCACCGAACTGCGTGAGGCCGGAGAGGTCCGCGGTCACCGCGCCGGTCCAGCTCGGGAAGGCGCCGCTGGGGTCGATCGTGAACGTCTGGTTGGTCGCGGGGATGATCTGCCCGGAGGTGGCCCCGGCCGTCGGGTCGAAGTTGACCGTCACGGTCGCCGGGGTGGTCGCCAGGGCGGTGCCGCCCGCGTTCACCGAGACGGTCCACTGGTCGGGCGTGCCGGTCGGCGTGAAGACGTAGCTGATCTGGTGCGGGTTGCCGAGCGGGTCGTACATCGTCACCTGGGTCTGCACGGGGTTGCCCACGGGAGTCGAGGAGCTGGACTCTGCGGCCAGGTTGCCGGTGACCGCCCCGTTGGTGGTGGCCACGGGGGGCAGCGTCTGACCGAAGGGGATCTTCAGGTCGCCGATCGGCCCGTTCGTGTTGACCGTGCCGTTGGTGGCCATCCAGCCCTGCAGGATGTTGCCGTCGGGGGTGATCATGCGGCCGCTGGCGTCGAAGTCGAAGGAACCGGCACGGGTGAAGGACTGCTGGTTGCCGGCCTTCGTCACGAAGAAGCCGTCGCCGCTGATCATGAAGTCGGTGTTGCGGCCGGTGCTCTGGGTCGAGCCCTGGCTGAAGTTGGTGGCGATCTCGGCGACCTTCACCCCGAGGCCCACCTGGGCCGGGTTGGTGCCGGCCGTGCTGGCCGTCGGCGCCGACCCGTTGCGCAGGAGCTGCGAGAGCGTGTCCTCGAAGACAGTGGTGCTGCTCTTGAAGCCGACGGTATTGACGTTGGCGATGTTGTTGCCGACGACGTCCATCTTGGTCTGGTGGGCCTGAAGGCCGGAGATGGCGGAGAACAGGGAGCGAAGCATGGCGGAACTCCTCGGGTCGAGATCAGGGTCGAGCTGGTCGAAGGGCTGTGCTGGGTGCCGGCCGGGCCGGATCGATCGGGGAACGGTCAGCCGGCGAGCCCGACCTCGGTGATGCGGGCGATGTCGACGCTCTCGCCGCCGATCACCGCTGCTGAGGTGTTGTCCGCGGCCGAGATCTGGACGGCGCTGACCACGCCGGACTGCGTGGTGCCGTCGGTGGCCGTGTAGGAGACGTGGTGGCCGACGAGCGCACCCGCGCTGAGCGAGCGCTGCAGGGCCAGGGTCTGCTTGTTCTGATCGGCGATGGTCTGCAGCGCCTGCGTCTGCGTCAGGGTGGCCGTCTGGGCCATCATCTCGCTGCTGTCCATCGGCTTGCTCGGGTCCTGGTACTTCATCTCGGCCACGAGCAGCTTCAGGAAGGTGTCCGAGCCCATCATGTCGGGACGGTCGACCGACGGCGTGGCGGTGTTGGTCGCGATCGGGGACGTGCCGGTCAGGGGAGTGGTCAACAGAAATCCTCTCGGGTCAGACGCGGACGTCCACGCCGCGTGACGTGGATCGGGTCGAGGAAGGTATGGGCCGGTCGTCTCCGGTATCGGCAGGCCGCGACCACGGGCGGAAGCGCCCGTCGGACCATTCCGGCTGCCCTCTGCCCTGGCCGGTCCACTGCTGGGCGGCGTGCTGCTGGGCCGCCTGCTGCTGCGCGGAGCCGTTCTGGGCCGACCAGGAGCCGCCGGTGTCGGCGTCGACGCCGACGTTCGAGCAGGTCAGGCCGGCGGCCTCGAGATCGCGGCGCAGGTCGGGCAGCGCGCCCAGTAGGGCGGCGCGGCCCTGCTCGTGCGCGCCTCGCATCGTCAGGTCGATCGTTCCCTGGCTGAGCGTCACCTGGACCTGGACCGGCCCGAGTCTGTCCGGGTGCAGCACCACGGTCACCGATCGGGTGCCGTCGGGGCCGTCGGCGAGTACCGCCACGTGCTGGACCAGCTGGGTGGCGACCGGTTGCGGAAGAGGCGGCGCGGCGGCGGCCGCGGCAGCGGCCGGAGCCGCGACGGGCACGGTCGGCAGAGGCGTGGCGACGGCGGTGCCGGTCGTGTCCACGGACAGCTGCCCCGGGTCCTGACGGGCCTGGTCACCGGTCTCGGAGGACGACGCCGAGCCACCCGAGCCGCCAGCGGCGCTCGCGACCGGCACGCCGGCTGTTCCGGGTGCCGGCGCGGCACCGACCGCGGGCGAGGCCGGGTCGGCCGGTGCGGGGGCGACGTCGGCGGTGCGGACGGCGGCCTGCGCGGCGCCAGTTCCCGTGGCGGCTGCCGTCACGGGGAACGCCGGCGCGGCGGAGGCGTCCGGGACCGCCGGCACGTCGTCGGTCGCGGGGGCGGGGGCGGGTGTCGGGACGGGTGTCGGGACGGGCAGGGCGGCAGCCGGCACGGCGGCCGGGACGGTGGCGGGTGCCGGTGCGGCCGCCGGCACGACGGCGGGGAGTGCGTCGGCCCGTGGTGCGGCCGGTGCCGTCGACTGGGGGACGGCGGCCGCGAGAGCCTGCAGATCGGCGGCCGTCAGGCCCGTCGGGGGCGTCGTCGCACCGGTCGGTGCGGCAGGTGCCGGTGCGGAGAGGTCGACCGGGGCGGGCAGAGGCGTTCCGGCGGTGGCGTCCGCGGTCGGGGGCGCACCCGTTCCCGCCGTCCCGATCGGCGCCGGGCGCGTCGCCGGCACATCCTCGGAGTCGTCCACGGCCGGGCTCGCGGCCGGCACCAGCCCGAGGGCCGGCGCCAGCCCGAGGGCCGGCGCCCAGGGGGGAGGTCCGGCTGCGGCGGCGACGGCGACGGCGGCGGTGTCGGTAGCCGAGGCCAGGCGCGCACCCGCCGGCGTCTCGTCGTCCATGCCGGATGCGGGGTCGTGAGGGCGCCGGTCCTCCTTGCGCCCGTGGGCGCGCAGCCCCGGGGCGCTGTCGGTGCCCCGCGTGCGGGGGAGGGGCCGGTCGGCCCGGGCGTGCTCGGGTGCTCCGCGGTCGGGGTCGTGCCGGCCGCGCGCGGCGTCCGCACGGTCGGGACGCAGCGCGCCGTCCAACGCGGAGGCAAAGCTCGCCCCGCTGCTCGGGTCGTCCTCGGCGCCGGAGCTGGGAAGAGCCCGCACCGCGGGCGGCGAGGTCGGAACGGGAGCGGTCATGAGTAGGCCTTCGCTTTGCTGGTCACGGCGCTGACGTAGTTCTGGGTCTCGCTGTAGGGCGGGATACCGCCGTAGCGGCTGACCGCGCCCGGCCCGGCGTTGTAGGCGGCCAGCGCGAGGTCGGTGGAGCCGAACTGCGTCTGCAGGCTGCTGAGGTAACGGGCGGCGCCGTCGACGGCCGATGACGGGTCGAACGGGTTGACGCCGAGCCCCTGCGCCGTCGTCGGCATGAACTGCATGAGGCCCTCGGCGCCGGCCGAGGAGACCGCGGAGGAGTTGAAGCCGGACTCCTGCGATGCGACCGCCGCGAGGATCGCCGGATCCACTCCGTAGCGGTTGCCGGCACTGGTGAACAGGTTCGCGTAGGGCACGCCGGCCAGCGTCGAACTCCCGCCGGACGTCGCAGGCGTGGCGGCCTGGGGAAGCATCCGCCGGATCACCGTCGGGTTGCCGACCGCCTGCTGCTTGACCGACTCCCCGGGCTGGGGCGCGGCGATCATCTGGCCGTTGCCGATGTAGATGCCGACGTGGTCGACGCCCGGGCGGGACTTGTCGTAGTCGAAGAAGACCAGGTCCCCGGGGCGGGCGTCGGCGAGGGAGGCCACCGCGGTGCCCGAGGTGGCCTGCTGGGACGACGTGCGGGGCAGGGTGATGCCGAGATCGCCGTAGACCAGCTTGGTGAAGCCGGAGCAGTCCAGGCCCTTGGCGGGGTCGGTGCCGCCCCACAAGTAGGGGACGCCGATGTACTTCTTCGCGTCGCTGACGACGGCGTTTTCCGACGCGGTCTGCGCCGCCCCGAGCGTGCCGGTCGCGTCGGTACCGGTCAGCCCGGCAGCGGTGGCCGCCGACGCCCAGTCCGACGTCGTGGAGGCGGCGGCGCTCACGGACGCCGGCTGGAACTGCGCCTGGATCTCCGCGATCCGGGCCTGCACCTGACTCACTCCGTCCATGCGTCGTCCCCTTCCGGCTTCGCCCGGCCGGCCCGGCCGGTGACGAGATCGTCGACCGCACGTTCCTCGGCGGCGGCCTCGGCGCGGCGCTCGGCCTCGAGGTGGCGCTCGCGCAGGCGTTCGAGCCCCTTGGTGCGCTGCGCGGCCGCGGTCCACTGGGCGCGTACCAGTTCGGCCTGCTCCGCGGACGCGGTGGCCATCGACCGGGCGGCGGACGCGTCGTCCGCGGCGAGCCGCAGCAGGGTCATGGTGGCGAGGAACGCGCCGGCGGTCTGGGTCGGCGGCATCACCGAGCCGGCGAGCGCCGTCTCCCGGTCACGGGCCCGGCGGTCGGCGTCGGCCGCCGCGTTCGCGGCCTCGGCGGCGGCGAGCGCGGCGGTGCGCTCCTGGGTGCGCCGCAGCTCGAGCACCGGCTGCAGCCGGAAGGCGGCGCGCTTCACGCCGCCCTCGCGATCTGCTGCAACATGGCCCACGACTCGGCCGCGGGGGTGGACTCGCCGAGCGGCTGCTGCAGGAACGCGTCGATGGCCGGGGCCAGCGCGCGGGCGCGGTCGACCAGCGGGTCGCTGCCGGTCTGGTAGGCGCCGATCTCGATGAGCTCGCGGACGTCGCGCAGCGCGCCCATCAGCCGGCGCACCTCGCGGGCATCGGCCATCTGCGCAGGGGGGACGACGGCCCCGGCCACGCGTGAGATGGATTCCAGGACGTCGATCGCCGGGAAGTGCCCGACGGTCGCGAGCTTGCGGGTGAGCACGATGTGGCCGTCGAGGATCGAGCGGGCGGTGTCGGCGATCGGCTCATTGTGGTCGTCGCCCTCCACGAGCACGGTGTAGAGGCCGGTGATGGATCCGGTGACGCCCGTGCCCGCCTTCTCCAGCAGCTGCGGCATCATCGCGAAGACGCTCGGCGGGTAGCCCCGGGTGGCCGGCGGCTCGCCCGCGGACAGCCCGACCTCGCGCTGGGCCATCGCGGTGCGGGTGATCGAGTCCATCAGCAGCAGCACGTCGCGGCCCTGGTCGCGGAACGCCTCGGCGATGCGGGTGGCGACGAACGCGGCCTTGAGTCGCACCAGCGGCGGCTCGTCGGACGTCGCGACGACGACGACCGTGCGGGCCATCCCCTCGGCGCCGAGGTTCTCCTCGAGGAACTCCCGCACCTCGCGGCCACGCTCGCCGATCAGCCCGATCACCCGGACGTCGGCGTCGGTGCCGCGGGTGATCTGGGCCAGCAGGCTGGACTTGCCGACGCCGGAGCCGGCGAAGATGCCCAGGCGCTGTCCTTTGCCGCAGGGCACCAGTGTGTCCAAGGCCCGGACGCCGAAGGTGAGCGGCTCCTCCACGCGGGTGCGGGAGAGGGCGTGCGGTGTCTCGCTGGCGAGGTCGACGTAGGAGACGCGCGAGCCGAGGGGCCCGCGGCCGTCCACCGGCCGGCCGAGCCCGTCGAGCACCCGGCCGAGAAGATCGTCGCCGACCGGCACCTGCAGCGGCATGCCGGTGGCCCGCACCGGCGCCCCGGCGTGCACGCCGGACAGGGTGCCCAGCGGCATGCAGGTGAGCCGGTCGCGGCCGACGGCCACCACCTCGGCCAGCAGCGGGCGGGTGGTGGGGTCGATCTCCACCAGATCGCCGACGGCGGCCTTGAGGCCGTCGACGGTGAGGGTCAGGCCCATGGCGCCGCTGACCGAGCCGGTGACCTGGGGGCGTGCGGCGGCCCGGGCCCGCATGAGCACGGCGGGGGGAAACGTCGTCACGAGGTCAGGACCGCCTGGACGCGCTCGAGAGCGGTCCGCAGCTGGGCGTCGATCCGCAGCGGGCCGGTCTCGGCGATGGCCCCGGTCCGCTCGACCGAGGGGTCGGCGACGACGCGCACCGTGTCGGGCAGCTCGGCCAGCGACTCGTCCGGGATCTCACCGAGGTCGTCGGGGTGCAGCCGGACGACGACGGGGGAGTCCGCCGGTGCGAGGGTCAGTGCCCGCCGCACCGCGTCGAGGACGGGGGAGTCGGCCAGCGCGAGTTCCCGGCCGAGGAGGTCCTCGACGAGCGTGAGCACCGTGCCGATGATCGATTCCCGGATGTCGTCGGCGACCGGCTGCGTGGCCTCGTCCAGCCGGGTGACCGCTGCGCCGAGGGCAGCAGTGGCCGACACCAGCCGGCGCTCCCATCGGGCCTGCACCTCCGCCAGCCGCTCGGCGGCGGCCCGCTCAGTCTCGGCGACGACGCCGGCCGCGGCGGTCAGCCCTTCGGCGTGGCCGGCCGCGTAGCCCTCGGCGTGCGCCTGGGCGCGCAGGCGCTCCAGCTCTTCGGCGTAGACGTCGCCGAGCCGGAAGGAGGTGCCGCCGCCGGTGGCCACGGGTATGTCGGCCGCCCGCCGGATCGTCGAGCGCCGGTCCTCCGCGGAAGGCTGGGGCGGGATCGGCGGTGCCGACTCGGTGCGGAGGGCCTGCTGCGCGGTGTACCCGCGCAGCAGGACGCCCTCACGAGACGAACTCATCGTCCTGTCCGCGGGTCAGGGTGAGGGCACCCTGCTCCTCGAGGGTGCGGATGATGCCGACGATCTTGGCCTGGGCCTCCTCGACGGTGCGGGTGCGCACCGGGCCGAGCAGCTCGATCTCCTCGTTGAGGGTCTCGGCCGCGCGCTCGGAGAGGTTGCGGACCACCTTGTCGCGGACGTCGGGCCGCACACCCTTGAGCGCCGTGGCCAGGTCGTTGGCCTCGACCTCGCGCAGCACCTGCTGCAGGGACCGGTCGTCGATGGTGACGATGTCCTCGAAGACGAACATCTGCGAGCGGACCTGCTCGGCGAGCTCGGGGTCGGTGTTGTCCAGCCACTCGAGGATGGAGCGCTCCGTGGGCCGCGGCGAGCGGTTGATGATCTCGACGAGGGTCTCGACGCCGCCGACCGTGGTCATGTCCTGGTGCGCCAGCAGCGACCCCATCCGGCGGCCGAGCTCCTCCTCGACCAGGCGGACCATCTCCGGGGAGGTGCGGTCCATCATGGCGATCCGGTGCGCGACCTCGGCCTGCTGTTCCGGGACGAACCCGGAGAGCACCTCGGCGGACTGCGCGGCCGTCAGGTGCGCCAGCACCAGCGCGATGATCTGCGGGTGCTCGTCCTTGAGGAAGGTCACCAGCTGGCGGACGTCGGCATTGCGCAGGGAGGCGAACGGCACCTCGGTATAGACGACGTTGAGCCGCGACAGGATGTCCCCGGCCTTGTCCTCGCCCAGGCCGGCGGCCAGGATCTCGCGGGCGAACTCGACTCCACCGCGGCCGATGAAGTGCTGCGCGGTCATGAGGCTGTGGAACTCGGTCATGACGTGGTCGACGTCTTCGACCTCGACCGAGCCCAGGCGCATCAGTTCCCGGGTCAGCGCCTCGACCTCACGCGGACGGAGCTTGCTCAGCAGGACCCCGGCCTCCTCCTTGCTCATCTGAGCGAGGAAGACGGCGGCCTTGCGCAGCCCGGGGAGCTCTGGGCGCGGGGGAGCGGGCGGCGCGATGGCGGCCGGGACGCCGCCCGGCGAGACCAGCCCGACAAGCTGCTCGACACTGGCGATGCTCATGCCTTGCTCTCACTCAGCCAGCCACGGAGCATGGCGGCGACCTCGTCGGGCTTCTCGCTGACCATGGCGGAGATGTCCCCTCTCACCTTCTGGCGCTCGGCGGCCTCGAGCTCCAGGGCACGGGTGTCGAGGCTCGCCTCCTCGCGGGTGCTGGAGACGCGGAGTCGCTCGAGCTCGGCGAGCATGTCGTCGGAGAGCTCGAGGGGCTCGTACTCCTCCTCGAACTCCTCCCGGCGGCGGTTGCGCAGCCAGACCAGGAGGATCACCAGGGCGATGCCGCCGGCGATGCCCCCGGTGCGGATCATCGACCACATCTGCGCGTTGCTGGCGGCCGCCTTGGCGGCGGCGAGGTCCGCGGCGGCCTGCTTGGCGGCGGTGTTGTCGAACGGCATCGAGGCCACCGTGATCGCGTCGCCACGCACCGGGTCGATGCCGACGGCGTTGGTGACCAGGCTCTGGATCTGCGACTGGTTCAGCTTCCCGGCCACCGCCGAGTCCATGACCACCGACACCGTCAGCCGCTTGAGATCACCGGGCGGAGCGATGGTGTTGGTCGTGGTCTTGTCCACCGCGTTGTTGTCGGTCGCCGACGTCTTCGTGTAGTTGGAGTTCCCGCTGCTGCCGGAGGCGTTCGGCATGTTCTCCGGGCCCAGGACGCCGCCAACCGGTGTGCCGCTGCCGGTGTACTTCTCCGTCGTCCCGCTGGAGGACAGGGGGGGCGTGCCCTTGTTGTAGGTGTAGTGGTCCGAGGTGGACGTCTTCTGCGAGAGGTCGACGTCGGCGCGGACGGACACCTTGGAGTGCCCCGGTCCGAGGACGGTGTCGAGCATCTGCTGGGCGTTGGCGCCCAGGCGGTTCTGGTAGTCGGTCTCCACCTGCGAGCGGGCGTCACCGGCCGCCGGGGTGATGCCCGTGCCGGCCGACGACAGCACCTGGCCGTTGGAGTCGGCCACGGTGACCTGCGAGGGGTCCATGCCCTGGATGCTCGAGGAGACCAGGTTGGTGACCGCCTGGATCTGCTCGCCGGTGAGCTGGGTGCCCGCCGCCAGGTCGAGCAGCACCGACGCCGTCGGCTTGGCCTGCTCGGTGACGAACACCTGGTCCTTCGGGATCGCCACGTGCACCACGGCGGTGTTGACGCCTTGCAGCGCCTCGAGGGTCTTGTCCAGCTCGCCTTCGATGGCCCGCTGGTAGGTGACCTGCTGCTGGAACTCGCTGGTCGTGATGCCCTGCTGGTCCAGCAGCGCGTACCCGGTGTCCTGGCCAGCGGGCAGGCCCTTGCCGCTCATGGTGAGGCGCAGGCCGTAGACCTTGTCCTTCGCCACCATGATCGTCTGGCCGCCGTCGGTCAGGGTGTACGGGACGCTCTCGGCGTTCAGCTCGTCGACGATCGCCGAGGCGTCCTTCGACGCCAGGTTCGAGAACAGCGGCGCCTGTGCAGGCGTGGTGATCCAGCTGTAGAAGTAGAACCCGCCGAGAAGCAGCCCGGCGAGCAGCAGGCCGATGACGACCTTCTGGCCCAGGCTGATCGTGGAGAGGGTGGCGCGGGCGCGCTCCACCATCCCGGCGAGGTTCTGCTTCATCAGACGGGCATCCCCATGATCTGGTTGAACGCGTCAACAGCCTTGTTCTTGATGGCCACGGTCATCTGGGTCGCCAGCGATGCCTCGTTGCTGGCGATCATGTAGTCGTGGACGTCCTTCAGGTCGCCGGTGGCGGCCTGGAGGGCGAGGTTGTCGGCGTTGGACTGCGTCGTCTGGAGGTTGTCCAGCGAGGACGCCAGCACCGACGCGAAGTCGGTGCCGCCGCTGCCCTGGGCCGGCGTGGTGGTCGTCGTGCCGACGCTCATGTCCGTGCCGACGCCGCTGGTCGGGAAGGAGGACATGATGGCGCTGATCGGGGAGGTCATGGTCAGCCCTTCCCGAGCTGCAGGGCAGCCTGGTAGGTCTTGGTGGCCCGGTCGATGACGGAGAGGTTGGCCTGGTAGCCGCGCTGCGCCATGATCAACTGCGCCATCTGGTCACCGAGGTCGATGTCCGGGTAGCGCACGTAGCCGTTCTTGTCCGCGAGCGGGTTCTTGGGCTCGTAGACGACGCGGCCCTGGCCGCTGCCGAACTGCGCGGTGGCGACGCGGACGCCGCCCTCCCCGGAGCCGTAGTCGACGGCCTGTGCCTCGATGTACCGCTCCTTGAAGGCGCTCTGGTTCGTCGAGGTCGCCGTGTTGATGTTGGCGATGTTGTCGGAGACGGCGTCGAGCCACTTGCGGTGCGCGAGCAGCCCGGACGCGGAGATCCCGAGAGTGTCGAAGACGCCCATCAGGTGCTCTGCAGGGACGTGCGCAGGAGGCTGTACTTGCCGTCGAGCGCGTTGAGGGCGAGCTGATACCGCAAGCCGGTCTCGGTGGAGATGACCGTCTCGTCGTCCAGGTTGACGTTGTTGCCGTTGGTGTTCGTCGGCTCCAGCGACCGGGCGATCGCCCCAGGCGACACCGAGGGTGTCTCGCCGTTGCTGAGCGAGTCGCGCAGGGCGGACTCGAAGTCGGTCCGGCCGGCCAGGAAGCCGGGCGTGTTGATGTTGGCGATGTTGTCCGCCGTCACGCGGGACCGCTCGGCCAGGCCGCTCAGTGCTGCGTGCAGGGCCGTGGTCGTGACGTCACCGACGCCGATCACGGGGCGAACCGCCGAACAGGTGTGCAGAAGGACACGATCGACCTCCGGATACGCGGGAAAGCACTCGTGTGGAAACGAGTGCGTGGTCCGCCGATCCGTGGCGAAGCTCTGCTGTCCGTGCTCTTGTCTCATCGGCACCCTGAGGCGCCCGGTTGACCTTGTGTCCCCCGTACGTGCGGCGGGTGAGGTCAGGAGGTGCTGCTGTGCATCGTTGTCAACGCGTGTGACTCGCGTGACCGGCGCTGCGTGCCGAGATGCTGGGAGTGCCGGCTTTCAGAGGGCCCGGTCGATGAAGGAGGCCACCGGCCGGCTCGGAGCGTGCGACATGCGGGCGGCGACGTCGCGCTGGCGCTGTGACTGGGTGATCCGCTCGACCAGGCGCTCGGCGACGGCGAGCTGGTGCTGCAGCAGGCGGGCGGCGCGCTCGCGCAGCTCGAGGGGGATGGGAGAGAGTATCGATGGCGGGATCCAGTCGGTTGCCCGGCGGCCCCAGGCGGCGATTTCCTCGGCTCGGGCGTGGGCGAGCACGTGCTCGGCCTCGAGGACCTGGATCTCGAGCTCGTCGAGCACCTCGGGCCACTCGCGGGCGGCCTCCTCGCCGTCCGCGGCCCAGTGCTCGGCAGAGCCCTCGGTGTTCATGACCCGCTCGCCGCCAGTGACGCAGCCGCCTCGCGCCACGCGTCGCGCAGCGGCTCGACGACCTGGCGGCAGTCCCGGACACGCCGGACATCACCCTTGATGTTGGCCTTCATCAGCTCACCGAGCATCCAGCTGTAGAGCGCGGCGAGGCGTGGGCCACCCTCCCAGACGTCTACCTGCAGGCTGGCCCGCAGCTCGAGCACGATCTCCTGCGCGTGCAGCAACTGCGCGTGCGCGACGTCGCGGTCGCCGGCCACCAGGGCCTCCTCCGCCCGCTGCAGGTCGAGCGCCAACCGGTCGTAGAGCATCACCAGGAGCTGCTGGGGGGAGGCGGTCGCGACCGTGTCGCCCATGTACCGGGCGCGGAGTGAGGCGGTGCTCATCGGGGAAGCTCTCCTGGGGGGAGGGGGTGGGACGAGGAGTACTTGGCCGGCCGGAGCCGGGGGACTACGACCGGCGGGCGCCGGCAACTACTTGCTGGACGACGACCACGTCGGCAGCGAGGCGATCTGCGACGTCAGCCAGGAGGACTGGTTCTTCAGCGTGCCGAGCGCCGTCTCCATGGCGGTGAACTGGTCGGTGAGCGTCTGCTGACGCAGCGCCAGCCGGGTGGTCCAGTCGTCGATCTGCGACTGGATGTCCTTGGCCCGCGTGTCCTGACCGTTGGCCAGGGAGGTGAGCATCCCGGTCGCCTTGTCGCTGGCCATCGTGGCCAGGGTCTTCAACCGTGCGCCGACACCCTGGGTGGTGATCGTGTCGTCCGGGGTGTTCAGCGTGCCGTCCGTACCGGCCGCGTAGGCCCCGCTGAAGACCGCCTGGACGAGCGCGGGGTTGGCCGCGAACGCCGTCTTGAAGGCGGCGGCGTCGAACGTGAGCGTGCCGTCCTTCGTGAGCTGCAGCCCGTTGGAGCCGGCCGAGCTCGAGATGGGGTTGTTGCTGGCGTCGAGCACGCTGGTGCCGACCATGGAGGACACCGCGTCGAGCACCTGGCCGGCGAGCTGGTTGAGCGAGTAGTCGCCCTTGAGGGGCGCGGTGCTGCCGGTGCTGCTGTCGGTGTTGGCCTTGATCTTGTTCAGCACAGCGTTGGCGGCGGCCACCACGGCCGCGACCTTGCCCGCCACGGCGTCAGGGTCCGACGTCACGGTGACGGTGGCGGTCGTGGCCGCCTGGCTGACGGTGAAGCTCGTCCCGCTCAACACGCCGCTGAAGGTGTTGGTGGGCGACGTGATGGCCGTGGGTGTGGGTCCGCCCGCGCCGAGGGTGATCTTGGCGTCCGCGGCCTGGTTCAGGACCGTGAAGCCGACCGTTCCGCTGGAGGTCGCGAGCTGGAAGCCGCTGGCCAGCCCGGTGGCGGTGGAGGAGAGCGAGAGCTGGAACCCGTTGCCGGCGTTCACCGCCGACGCGGTGATGCCGACGCCGGCGGCATTGATGGCCGCCACGGCGTCGGACAGGGAGATCGTGCCGTCGCCGTCGACGTCGGTGGGGGTGATCGGCCCGACGACGGTGCCGTCGCTCTTGGTGTAGGGGGAGCCGTCGGACTTGGTCAGCGTCAGGGTGCCGAGGCCGAAGGCGGTGGTGGCGGTGCCCCACTTCTGCGCGGCGTCGCTGATGAGGGCGTGCCCGGAGGCGAGGGCGTCGACCGAGAAGGAGACGGTGCCTGCCTGCGCGCCCGCGGTCGCGGTCGCGGCGACGGAGCCGCTCGAGCTCGAGGCCTTGGTGAGGTTCCAGGAGGAGGACTGGGTGAGGGCGTCGGCGGCGGTGCTGAGCGAGGCGAACAGCGAGTTGATGTCCCGGTAGGCGGCGGCCTGGTTCTGCGATGTGGTCAGCTGCGTCTTGAGCAGGGTCTGCGGCCGCGACTCGATCTGCATCAGCTGGCTGATGATCGTGGTCGTGTCCATGTTGGAGACGAGCCCGCTGATGCTGCTCGTGCTCGTCGTGGGGCTGGTCATCGCTGCTCCTCGGGACTGCGTTCCGGATCCGGGGTCGGACGCGATGAGGGGGGAGGCCGGGGCCTCCCCCCTCACCGGGTGTCAGGTGGTGCTCGGGAGTGCTAGATCGATCAGCCCAGCAGCTTGAGGATGCTCTGCGTGGACTGGTTGGCCTGGGCCAGCATCGCGGTGCCGGCCTGGGTCAGGACCTGGGTCCGAGTGAAGTTCGTCATCTCGGAGGCCATGTCGGTGTCGCGGATGCGCGACTCCGACGCGGTCGTGTTCTCGATCGTGGTGTTGAGGTTGTTGATCGTGTGCTCGAAGCGGTTCTGCTTCGCGCCCAGATCGGCCCGAGCGCTCGAGACGGCGGTGATGGCGTTGTCGATGGCCGTGATGGCCGAGGACGCGCCGCTGGCGGCCGTGAAGGTCGCCGTTGCGTTCGCGACCTCCTGAGCGTTGGACGTGGCCACACCGTTGCTGGTGAGCGCGTAGCCGCTCGCGGCGGTGTAGCCCGCGACCGCGTCCTGGACCTTGAAGGTCAGGGTGGTGGCCGTGGCCGCTGCGAACGGATCGGTGGTGAGGCCCAGCGCGGACTTGGCGGCCGCGTTCAGGGCAGCGAGCGAGTTGGTCGCGTCGGTGGCCGGCGTACCCGAGGGCGTGACCGTGCTGTAGTCCACCGAACCGAGGTCGAAGCTCTTGCCGCCGAAGGTGATCGTGCCGGAGAGGTTCTTGTACGGCTGGATGCCGGACGAAGCTCCACTGAACTGGTCGGTGCCAGACGCGGTCATGGTCATGACCGCAGCCGCTGCCGCAGCAGCCGCCGTGGTGGCGGACACCTTGCCGGCGCCTGCGGCACCGACCGTGTAGGCGCCGACGGCGGTGACGTCGACACCGGAGACGCCGAGGCCCGTGCTGTCCATGCCCTTGTTGGCCGAACCGATGTTCACCGAGATCGTCTGCCCGGCGTTCGCGCCGACCTGGAAGGCCTTGGCGAAGTTGCCGTCGAGCAGCTTGGTGCCGTTGAAGGTGGTGGTGTTGGCGATGCGGTCCAGCTCCTGCTTGAGCTGGCCGATCTCCTTCTGGATGCTGCTGGTGGCGGTGGTGTTCAGGCTGCCGGAGTTGGAAGCCTGCACCGACAGGTCGCGCATGCGCTGCAGGATCGAGGTGCTCTCCGACAGTGCGCCTTCCGCCGTCTGCACGACGCTGGTGCCGTCCTGGGTGTTGCGGACGGCCTGGGTCAGCCCGCCGATCTGCGAACGCAGACCTTCGGAGATCGCCAGCCCGGCGGCGTCGTCGGCCGCCCGGTTGATCCGGAAGCCGGACGAGAGTCGCTCCAGCGACTTGCTCATCGCACTGTTCGTCGTCGACAGGTTGCGGTAGGCGTTCATCGCCGCAATGTTGGTGTTGACGCTCAGACCCACGGTGTTCCTCCTTGGAAGGGTTGTCCCGCTGCATCCGTGCTGCGGGGTGTTACGGATGTGGTTACGGCAGGTCCGGGACCGGTCTTGACCCGAATCCGGAGAACTTTTTCGCCGCGTCCCCCGGTCGGGTGGCGGTCAGGCAGGGCGGGCCGCCTGACCGCCTCGCAGGGTCCTGTCAGGCAGTTGCCAGCCTGGACGGGCAGATCCGCGTGGAACGGGGGAGCGGGGTGCCGGCACCGTCGGCTCGGCTGCCTCCGGCGCGGCTGATGGCGCGGCCGCCCTGCCCCGGCTGCCGGCCCGGCCGGCGGCCACCCGGTCGACGTAGGCGCGCTGCTGGTTGCGGGCGCGGACCCCGCCGTCGGGGGCGACCGCCTGCTCCTCCCACAGCTCGCTCATCACCGCGTGCAGCAGGGTCAAGGCCCGTGCGCGCATCTGCGAGACGCGGGAAAGGGTCACCCCGAGGTCACGGGCGATGTCGGTCAGGGATTCATCACCGAAGAAATTCCGCTCCACGACCTCGTCGAGCCGGTCGGGCAGTTCCCGGATCGCGTCGTGCAGCGTCCTGGCCCGTTCGGCGCGCAGCAGCGCCCGCTCGGGGGAGTCGCCGGCGTCCGGCAGATCCAGTGACGCGCCGTCGCCGCCGTTGTCGGCGTCGATGCTGACCATGACCGCGCGGTGGACGTCGACCTGGAGTGCGTGCAGCTCGCTGACCGGCACCCCGAGACTGGTCGCCAGCTCTTCCCGCGTGGGAGGCCGGCCGAGTGCCATCGCGAGGGCGTCGGCGGCCGCGTCGGTCCGGCGGGCGGCCGCACGGACCGAGCGGCTGGCCCAGTCACCGCTGCGCAGCTCGTCGAGGACGGCGCCCTGCAGCCGGGCGAGGGCATAGGTGGCGAAGGAGGCGCCGGCCGTCGGGTCGAAGCGACGCGCCACCTCGAGCAGTGCCACGTGGGCGCAGGAGAGCAGGTCGTCCCGGCTGACGTGGCCGGGCAGCGAGATCCGGGAGGCGACGGCGTTCACGGCGAACTGCGCCAGGGGCAGGTGCTCGGTGACCAGCGCGTCGACCTCTTGCTTGGACCTGGTCCGCGGCGTCTGCGGCGCGCGGGCGGTCTCGCGATCCGTGGCCGATCGGTCCGGGAACGGATCCGGCATCGTCCGGGTCCGACTGGGGCGCTCGGTCGCCAGTGCACGGGCTGGGCTCACATTCCTTCTTCTCGGCGGACCCCGAGCGCTCCGGCACCGTCCCTCGGCAGAAATCCTGTCCAACTTGAGGGCGAACTTCCCGGCTTCGGCTTGAGGCCGCCCGGCGGGGTGCCGATGGCAGCTCGACGAAGAATCCGCCGGCATCCAGGAACGGCCTGGTAGGCGGGGCGACGGAAGGCGGTGGAACGTGGACTACCAGCACCTGTCGACGTTGCTCTGGCGCGAACAGGAACTGCTCGACCTGCTGCTGTTCAAGGCCGAGGAGAAGCAGTACCTGATCCTCACGGGCAAGACGCGCTGGCTGGCGCGCATAGCCCACGAGATCGAGGTCGTCCTCGACCAGCTGCGCACCCTGGAGCTGGAGCGGTCCGCCGCCACCGAGGCCCTCGCGAGTCGGTTGGGCATCGAGGCCAACCCGTCGCTGCGCGCCCTTGCCGACAAGGCCCCGGCGCCGTGGAACGACCTGCTGGCCAAGCACCACGAGGCCCTGCTCGTGCTGGTTACCGAGCTCCGCAGCCTCTCCGACGCCAACCGCGAGCTCATCGAAGGCGGCCTGTCGGCTATCGGCGACGCGCTGCTAACGGTGCGCACGCCGTCGGCCGGTACCTACACGCAGAGCGGCCGCGCTGCGAGCGGCACCTACCGCCCGGTCACCCTGGACGGCGCGCTGTGAGCACCTTCTCCGCCCTCAACACGGCCGCCAGCGGGCTCTTCGCCCAGCAGCGGGCGATCGAGGTCACCGGTCAGAACGTGGCCAACGTCAACACCGAGGGCTACTCCCGCCAGCGGGTCGACATGCAGTCCATCGGTGGCAACACCGTGCCGGCCATCTGGTCGACGAGCCTGCAGGTCGGCCAGGGCGTCAACGCCGACCAGGTCACGCGGATCCGCGACACCTTCCTCGAGGCCCGCGCCCAGGCCGAGCACGCCAGGACCGCGACCCTGAACGTGCAGAACGACGCCCTCTCCGGGGTGGAGGCCAGCTTCCAGGAGCCCGGCAGTACCGGGATCCAGTCGATGCTGACCAACATGTGGTCGGGCTGGAGCGACATCGCCAACAACCCGACCGACTCCGGGGCGCGGGCCCAGCTGCTGCAGCGCACCCAGACGCTGGTCGCCGGCATGCGCTCGGTGAGCGGGTCGCTCACCGGTCAGTGGTCGGACACCCACGACAACCTGCAGACGATGCTCACCGACGTCAATGCGACGGCGAAGTCGATCGCCGACCTGAACCAGGCCATCAAACGGGCCACCCAGGCGAACCTGCCGAGCAACGAGCTGCAGGACAAGCGCGACGTCCTCGTGCTGCACCTGGCCGACACAGTCGGCGCGACGTCCACCCCCGCGAACGACGGCACCCTCAACGTCGTGGTGGGCGGGGCGACCATCGTCAACGGGAACTCGGCCATCGGGCTGAAGCTCTCCGGGGCGACCGACCCGACGCAGGTGTCCACCAACCGGCCGCTGATCCTCACGTCACCCGGCGGCGTCCCGGTGACGGTCGGGGGGACCGCTGCGGGCAACCTCGACGCCCTGACGTCGATCATCCCCGGCTACCTGGGGCAGCTCGACGGCATCGCGCAGCAGCTGGCCGACCAGGTGAACACCGGCCACGCCGCCGGGTACGACCTCAACGGCAACCCGGGCGAGCCGATGTTCGACGACGGATCGGGCACCCTCCCGGTCGACCCGACCACCATCACGGCCGCCAACCTGACGCTGCGCATCACCGACCCGTCCAAGCTCGCCGCGGCCACCCTGTCGCCCACGGCGGCCGGCGGCTCACCGTCCGCGGACAACGACAACGCCGACGCCATGTACCAGCAGCGGCTCTCGACGACCGGCACGGACCAGGCCTACCGCAAGATGATCGTCGCCCTGGGTGTCCAGTCCGCGACCGCGTCGAGCAACCTCGGCACCCAGACGGTGGTCAGCACCAACGTGGACTCCGCGCGCGACGCCGTCTCCGGGGTCAGCATCGACGAGGAGATGACCAACATGCTCCAGTTCCAGCAGGGCTACCAGGCCGCCGGCCGGCTGATCAGCACGATCAGCAGCATGCTGGACGACCTGATGAGCATGGTGGGTCGCTGACCATGAGGATCACCCAGCGCAGCCTCGCGCTCAGCAGCCTCCGGGGGCTGAACAGCCAGCTGACCGCCGTCACCAAGCTGCAGAACCAGCTGACCTCCGGCAAGACGATCAGCAAGCCGTCGGACGACCCGACCGGCACGAACACCTCGATGGTCACCCGCCAGGCCCAGGCGGGGAACGACCAGCAGGCCCGCAACATCTCCGACGGCAAGACCTTCCTCGACGCGACGGACTCGGCGCTGCAGAACATGCTCGACCAGGTGCGCCGGGTGCGGGATCTGACCGTGCAGGCGCTCAACACCGGTGCCTCGTCGGCGGCATCGGACACCGCCATAGCCGCCGAGGTCAACGGTGTCCGGCAGAGCCTGATCGGCCAGGCGAACCAGGTCGTGCAGGGTCGCCCGATCTTCGGCGGCGTGACGACGGGCACCCAGGCCTACACCAGCGCCGGCGTCTACGTGGGGGTCGGCGGAGCGAACGGCATCGCCGTCCAGCCGGTGACCCGCCGGGTGTCCGACGTGGAGAACATCCGGGTCGACATCACCGGCCCGGAGGCCTTCGGGGACCCGGCGTCCGGCAAGGACCTCTTCGCCGTCGTCGGCAACGTGGCCGCGCACGTCGGCAACGGCCCCGCTCTCACCCAGGATCTCAGCGACCTCGACGCGGTGATCGCCAAGCTGACGACTGCGGCCGCGGACATCGGTACTCGGGCCACGCGGATGGACACCGCGGCGTCGGTGAACTCCGCGCAGGGCCTGACCCTGCAGGCGAAGCTGACCGCGACCGAGGACGTCGACCTGCCGAAGACCATCATGGAGCTGCAGATGCAGCAGACGGGGTATCAGGCCTCCCTCTCGGCCACGGCGAAGGCGCTGCCGCCGTCACTCGTGGACTTCCTCCGATGACCGTCCTCGACGCCCCGGCGGGAGCCCCCGCCTCCGCCGGGCAGGGGGCGCCCCCTGCCCGTGCGGGCGGCCTCGCGGTGCTGGACCTCACCGAGCCGCTCCCCGGGTTCCCGGGCTACCGCGACTACGCCCTCGTTCCGGTCGACGCGACCGGGCTCGTGCACTGGCTACAGGCGATCGACCCTGACGGCCCGCGCTTCGTGGTGGTACCGGCGGCGCCCTTCTTCCCCGACTACGCGCCGAGCCTTCCCGCCGCGCTGCGCACCGAACTGGGCCTGGAGGACGTCGCAGAGCCGCGGCTCTTCTGCCTGGTCACCGTCCCTGACGGCGACATCAGCGCTGCCACGGCGAACCTGCGGGCACCCCTGGCGGTCAACGAGGCTCTTGGTCGCGCCCGGCAGGTGGTGCTCGCCGACGGCGGGCATCCGATCCGGCGGCCACTCCGCCGATAACCTCTCGGGCGGCCCACCGCCCGTCCAGCCCCTGGACGGGTACCGAGTGCCCGCTACAACCGAGCAAACATCAGCCACGGACTGGCCAACCACACCCATGGAGGGGTACTCGTGCTCACACTCACCCGCAGCGTCGGCGAGACGATCCGCATCGGGGACGACATCGAGGTCCACGTCGTCGAGGTCCGGGGCGGCACTGTCCGCCTCGGCTTCAAGGCCCCCCGCGAGGTCACCATCCACCGGGAGGAGGTCTACCGCCAGATTGCCGAGGCCAACCTGCTCGCGGCCCAGGTGACGGCGGACACCCTCGGTGCCCTGGCGGCCTTCGCGCCGTCGGTCGCGGCCCCGCACATCGGCGGGGACTCGGCTGCTCCGGAGCAGGCTGCGGAGGCGGACAGCGCACCGAAGGGTGCTCCGCGCTGACAGATGTGCATGAGCGAACGGGAGAATGGCTTGGCAGATCCTGCCGAGATTCGCCTTCGCTGAGCCTGCCCGGTAACAACACGGGCAAGAACTGCCGAACCAAACCCCCCATAACTGCGTAGGACACGGCGAGTCTTGTGCCCTGAGTCGTCCCTCGATGCGGCAGATTTCCCCTCAAGCAAGTGACAGGGGGCGATCACCATGCAACGCAGTGCACTCAACGCACAGGCTGCCACCGGGCAGGGCGACGAGCCGGAGTCCGTGGTGGTTCACGTGCAGCTGCGGCCGCGCCGCGGCGCGACCCGCAAGTGCCTTGCCGCGCTCGCGGCGCTGGCAGCCGAGCACGACGAGGTCTCCTTCGCCGTCACCGGGCTCAGCAAGGACGACCGCGTCGTCCGGGTGACCGTCGGCGTGGACCTCGGCCCGCGTGCCGGCGTCGCCAAGTTCTCGCCCCAGGCCCAGACCGCCTACGCCTTCGTCAGCGCGATCTTCGCCACGCTGTACGACCACATGCCCGTCTACACCGCAGAGCCGAGCGGCGCCGAGCGTGCCGCGGCCGCCCTCCTGCTCGAGCAGGCCACCGGGGGCGCCGTCCGTCCCGATGGTCTGGCTGCCGACGTGCTCGAGGCGCTACCGGTGTCCCCGACGCCGGCCCCGACGGTGCCGTCCCCCCGGCCGGCCGGCCCGGGCGAGAAGGTCCCGGCCTGACGGCCTCCAGAACTTCCGGGTCTCCTTCCCCGAGACCCTTTTCTTCCCCGTGGTGCCAGGAGTGCCGGTGTCCGATCGAGTTCTGTTCCCGACATCTACCGTGACCGACAACGACAATCGCGTCCGCCAGCCGCTGATCTTCGGCGGCATCCCCGAGGCCGACGGGTGGGCGCTCGCGCCGATCACCCCCCGCGACCGGGTCCACTTCCGGCTCGACCACGAGATGCCGCTGGACCAGTTCCGGGCCGACCTGCCCGACGGAGTGACGGTCAGCTACGACCAGGGCGACGGGCTCTACCGCGTCGACGGAGCCTGCGGCTCGGCGTCGGTGCTGGCCGACTGGGTTCGTGCCTGGTGCGCCCGGCACGGCTGCGCGACGATCGGCCTGCGCGCCGAGACCGGCGTCCGGCGGCGCGCGCCCCGCGGCCTGCCGGCCGACTTCCTCACCGACCTGTGCCGGCACTACGGCCCGGTGAGCCTCAAGCGCCTGCAGCGGAACATGAGCACGATCCGGATGCACCTGCCCGACCCCGATGACCTCGGTCAGCAGGTCTTCGAGTGGATCCTCAAGGCCGTCAGCCAGTACGACGAGACCAAGGGCGTCCCGTTCGGCGCCTTCCTGGCCACCCAGCTGTCCAAGTGGGTGCACGACCTGGGCCGTAACGCTCACGGCCGGACCGCCGCCGACACCGAGCACAAACAGCAGAAGGCGATCGCCGCCTTCGTGGCCGAGCACCAGCGGCGGCCGAGCGAGAAGGAGCTCGCCGCGTTCATGGGGCAGAGCGTGGCCACGCTGCGGCGCAACTCCCAAACGGTCGCGACGCTCAACGGGCTGCGCAACCTGCAATCCCTGGACGGCGGACCCGACGCGACGGAGATCCTGCTGCCGGACTCCTCCGAGGCGCCCGACGAGATCCTGGGGGAGGCGGAGCAGACGCTGCTCTCGCACGTCCTGACCACGGCCTGCGCGCCCGACCCGACCGCCCGGCCGGACCACCGGGCAGGTCAGCCCAACGTGCTCGGGTGGGCGACCTGGTACCTCACCACCTGGGGTGGCCGGACCAAGAGCCAGCTGTCGGCCGACCTGAACACCTCGGTGCGCAACATGAATGTCTACGCCGACCGGGTCGAGCAGGGGATGAAAGCCCGCCTGGCCGAGCTGGTCGACTGATCCTCGGCCCCCGAGCCGTCCAGTGCGGAACGATGTCCGTGGCGACACCGCTCACTGGCACCCAGCAGGGTTCGCCGGGGCAGCTGACGTGGGGGTCGGGGCGTGTCCGATGAAGACGCCGTGCTCGCCGAACGGTTACCCAGTCGTCGCCGGGACGCCGTCTGCCGACGGCTGTGAAAAGCGTCTCCGCACGGGTCGATCGCGAGCCGCCGCTGCCGATATCCAGAGCGTGACGTTGCACGCCGGAAACCGCAGCTCCGCAGGAGCGTGGCTCACCGGTGTGCCCGCCTCCGACACGCTGGTCGCGTCCGGGGCGGCCCTCTTCGGGAGTGGTCGATGAGCGCCCTGCCCTCGGGGGATCCCGGACCGCAGATCCTGGTGCCGCACTGGCTGACCGGGAGTGACCGTGAGGAGCTCGCAGCAGTGGTCCGGCAGGCTCTCCTCGGCGCGCACGTGCACCCGGTTGCCGGCATTCACCTCGAGGACGTCCTCACCGAACTGCACGTGGCCGCGGCCCGCGACGCAGTCTGGCCGGCCTCGGCGGCCCGCGTGCGGCTCGCGACCGGCTGGGACGACGACGTCCTGCCGGTGCGGCTCAGCGCTGCCGAACTGGCCAGCGTGCTGACCCTGCCGGCCCTGCCCGAGGGCCTGCGCGCGCTGCTCCTGGGCGGGTCGACCCGATGATGGACACCCGGTTCGGCGGTTCGTCCACCGGGCTCCTGCAGCGGCTGCGCCCGGCGCGGATCAGCGCCGCGGATCTGCGCGAGGTGGCCGACGGGCTGCTGCCCGCACTCGCTACCACCCGGCTGCGGCTCGCCATCGCGCAGCGGACGGGCGCTGGGTCGCTCCTCGTCCTGGAAGAGGACGAGCGCATCGTCCGGGTGCACCTGAGCGATCTGGCCGAGCAGATGACCAGGGCAGGGGTGCGGCCGACGACCACCGCCATCTCCACGGCGCTTGCCTCCTGGGTCGCCCACCGGCCGGTCACCGATGCGGCCGCGGCCGCCGCCGGGATCGCCGTCGTCGACTGGTCCGACACCGCCCAGACCGCGGTGGGCTGGCGGGTCGTCGTCCGTCGCGGTGAGCTGGCGCTGCCCTGGACGCCGGTGCGGGCGGCCGACGTCGTCGAGGTGAACCGGACGCGGGCGGCCGCGACCGGGCGCGCCCACGACCTGTCGCTCGACCTCCGGACCGAGGGTCCCGTGGCACTGTGGTCGCACCCGACGGTTCCGGTACTGGCCTCTGCGGCCCTCGTCGCCCCCGACCGGATGATCGAGCGGATCCGCGCCGAGGGCCTGACGATGCCGGACATGCAGGTGGTCATCACCCCGCATCGGCCGGTTGCGTGCGCCCGGCCGGGGGTCGCAGCGCGGCTGGCCGGCGAGACGACCGAGGCCAGCGTCACGCTGCCCTGGCGCCGCCTGGCCGACCTCCCCTGGATCTGAAAGAGGACCCCGTCCTCCCCACCCTTCGCCCGCTCAGGGCGGGGCCTTGGACGGGGCCGGATCAGGAGAGGTAGCCGTACTCCCAGTGCCACGGCTCGGGCTTCTCGCCACCCGGAGCGGCCCAGTCCGGATGGACGAACCCGAAGCGTCCGGCGTTCGCGGCCATCCAGTTGGCCTGCGGCGTGCCCAGGCTGTTGATGCCGTCGCACAGGTCGACGGCCAGCCCCCAGCCGTGGACAGACGTTCCCGGTACCGCGGCCAGATCGGGCTTGGTGCGGAATGCCTCGACCTGGGCGGCGTAGGAGCGGTAGGAGTCGGTGATGCAGAGCGGGCGGCCGAACGTGTGCGCGTAGGCCTTGCTCATCTCCTGGTAGGACGCGGCGGCATCGCAGCGGAGCTTGTGCCCGGCCACTCCGAGCGCACACAGCACGCCACCCGGGATCTCGCCGTTACGCCAGCCGCCCCATGCCGGGTTGTTCCCACCCGCGGGCACGGCCGCGCCACAGGTGCCCGTCCGGCCGACGCCGGTCAGCGCGGCGTTCGGCTCGGCCGGGGCGGGCAGCGTCACCCGCACGGCGGAGGAACCGGCCGCCACGTTCTGGATGCCGACCCGGTACGTACCCGCCGAGGCGCCCAGCACGTCGCCGTTGCCGAGGTAGATGCCGACATCGTGCCCACCGGGTGAGAAGACCAGGTCGCCGATCTGCAGGTCGGCCATCGGCACCGCGGCACCGGCGGCCCACTGCGACTGCGGTGTCGCCGGGACGGCGTAACCGGCCAGCAGCCAGGCGGCCGACGTGAAGCCGCCGCAGTCATAGGTCTTCGGCCCCGCCGTGCCGGCGGCGTAGGGCTTGCCGAGCTGCGACAGGGCATTGCTCACCGCAGCGACGGTCTCGGCCGGGAGCACCGTGATCGGCCGGCTTCCGAGGACGCCCCAGGCGACACCGGGGATGGGCTTGCGTGCGGTGCCCAGCGCAGCGGACAGCCCGGACGGCAGGTGCTCGGGGTCGGCCAGTTGGGCCGCCGGGGGCGGCGTGATCCCGGCGACGGCGAGCTGGTGGACATAGGTCTGCCAGCGACGCATGGCCTGCTCGTTGCGCGACTGCTGGTCACCGGCGACCAGGGTGGTTCCGAGCGCGGAGAGCCGGATCGCGACCGCGGGGCTGAGGTCGGCGACCGTCGCCCGTGTCTCGGCCAGGACGGCGTCTGCGCGCTTCGCGACCGAGTCGACGGCGGACGACGCGGCGCCCACCTTCTCGGTGGCGGCGGCGAGCGCGGCGGACGTGTGGGCGGCGTTTCCGATCGCCGCCTGCAGCGAGCGGTGGGCCCGGTCGGTGGCGGCCGCCCGGAGGAGGACGTCCCCGGCCGATGGGCCGGCCAGGCTGGGCACCGGGTAACGGTCGGCAGCGCCGGCCCGGTACAGCTCGGCCGCGCTCACACCGACCACCGCCTGCCGGGCCGCCACCTGGGCCGCCACTGCCCGTTCGGTGGCACGGGCGCGCTGCAGCTCCGCGCGCCGTTCCGCGATCACCTGCTCCAGCCGGTGGTAACGGTCGGCCTGGTGCAGGAGCGAGCTCCGCGCGGTCAGGGCCAGCGCGGTGAGGTCGTGCGACCGGCTGCCGGGAGTGTCCGAGCCGGGGAGGGCGAGCGAGGTGAGCACGGGCAGCAGGAGGGTGCTCAGGGCCACGGCCCCGAGCCGGGTCGACCAGCGCGGCCGCCCGGCGGCCTTCTCCGCACGGCGGGCGGCCCGGGCGAGCGCGGCTGCTTCCCGGAGAGCCTTGCGGCTCGCCGGCTTGCGTGTGGCCGGCTTGCGGGCGGCGGGCTTGCGGGCGGCGGGCTTGCGGGTGGCCGGCTTGCGGGTGGCCGGCTTGCGGGCGGCGGGCTTGCGCGCTCCGGGTGTGCGCGCGGCCGGCCGGCCGGGACCGGCTTGCGGGGAGGTGCCGCCCTGGCGGGCCGCGAGGGCCTGGCGGACGGCAAGAGCTTCCCGGAGCGCCTGGGCCTCGGAAGCGGAGAGCGCGGGACTGCCACCGGTGGGGCGGACCCCGGGACGGGAACGGGATGCGGCAGGGCGAACGGGCGCGCGTGAAGAAGGCACGGCAGCGTCCCCCGGCGGTCTCGTCGTCTACATGGCCGGCCTGGCTGCAGTACGCAGCCGAGGCATCTGGACCTCGTATCGACTCGTCTGGGGAGGCGCTGGAGACAGCTCGTGCCGTAACTCACCCGTCCGGGTGAGGATGAAGCAGGGGTGGCGCCCGAACGGGGGACAAGCCCACGTCCGGCGTCAGGGCGCCCACCAGGCGCCGTGCCGGTGCACGAGCGGGATCCGCAGCTCGCCGCCGTCCTCGGTGGAGATGACGAACTCGAGCTTGGTGATCCGGACCGGCGGTCCGTCGTCCTCGGGCTCGAGCAGTGCGCCGGTCGCCAACGGGACGGGGGGCACGAAGAGGACGTCCTCGTCGGGCGGCTCGGCCATGTCGGTCCTCCAGGAGTGCTCGGGCGCACCCACCGTAGGGCTCACGTACCCGGAAACGGACGGGGCCGGGTGACTCTCCTCCGACGGAGAGCCACCCGGCCTGGTCGTGCGCTGAGGTCAGCGGGCGTCGAGGGGGATGAACTTCCGCTCGGTGGGCCCGACGTACAGCTGTCGGGGACGGCCGATCTTGGTGGTCGGGTCGGCGATCATCTCGCGCCACTGGGCGATCCAGCCGGGCAGCCGGCCGAGGGCGAACAGCACGGTGAACATCCGCGTCGGGAAGCCCATCGCCCGGTAGATGAGGCCGGTGTAGAAGTCGACGTTCGGGTAGAGCTTGCGCTCGACGAAGTAGTCGTCCTTGAGCGCGATCTCCTCCAGCTGACGCGCGAGGTCGAGCAGCTCGTTGTTGCCGCCGAGCTTGTCGAGCACCGTGTCGGCCGTGTCCTTCACGATGGCCGCGCGCGGGTCGTAGTTCTTGTAGACCCGGTGCCCGAAGCCCATCAGCTTGACGCCGGGTTCCTTGTTCTTCACCCGCTCGACGAAGCGCGGGATGTCCCCGCCGTCGGCCTTGATGGCCTCGAGCATCTCCAGCACCGACTGGTTGGCGCCACCGTGCAGCGGCCCGAACAGCGCGTTGATACCGGCCGAGACCGACGCGAAGAGGTTGGCGTGCGAGGAGCCGACGAGCCGGACGGTCGACGTCGAACAGTTCTGCTCGTGGTCGGCGTGCAGCACGAAGAGCATGTCGAGGGCCTTGACCAGCTCCGGGTCGAGGTCGTAGGGCTCGGCGGGGAACCCGAACGTCATCCGGAGGAAGTTCTCGACCAGGCCCAGCGAGTTGTCCGGGTAGAGGAACGGCTGGCCGGCCGACTTCTTGTACGCGTAGGCGGCGATGGTCGGCAGCTTGGCCAGCAGGCGAAGGGTGGAGATCTCCACCTGCTCCTCGTCGAACGGGTCCAGCGAGTCCTGGTAGAAGGTCGACAGGGCGCTGACCGCCGACGACAGCACGGGCATCGGGTGCGCATCGCGGGGGAAGCCCTTGAAGAACTGCTTGAGGTCCTCGTGCAGCAGCGTGTGGCGGCGGACCCGCGTGTCGAAGTCGCCCAGCTGATCGGCGGTCGGGAGCTCGCCGTAGATCAGCAGGTAGGTGACCTCGAGGAAGCTCGCCTTCCCTGCCAGCTGGTCGATCGGGTAGCCGCGGTAGCGCAGGATGCCGGCGTCACCGTCGATGTAGGTGATCTCCGACTTGCACGAGGCCGTGTTCACGAAGCCGATGTCGAGCGAGACCTTGCCGGTCGTCGCCAGCAGCTTGCTCGTGTCGAGCCCATCGGCGCCCTCCGTCCCACGGACGACGGGCAGGGGCAGTTCTCCACCGGGGTAGCGCAGGGCTACATCTGTCTCGCTCATCGACGGCGACGGTACTGCGAACGGCGCCCGGCTGCTTCCCTGGGGAGTGACTGGTAGGTCACGGGTGGGTCATCGAGAGGACGTCGAGGGCCTCGTCGAGCTGCTGCTCGGTGAGCTTGCCCTGCTCCACGTAACCGCGCTCCACCACCACCTGGCGGATCGTCTTCTTCTCGGCCAGCGACTGCTTGGCGACCTTCGCGGCCTCCTCGTAGCCGATGTACTTGTTCAGCGGCGTGACGATGGACGGCGAGGACTCCGCCAGTTCCCGGCACCGTTCGACGTTGGCGGTGATCCCGTCCACGGTCCGGTCGGCCAGGAGCCGGCTCACGTTGGCCAGCAGCCGGATGGACTCCAGCACGTTGCGCGCCATCAGCGGCAGGGTCACGTTGAGCTCGAAGTTGCCGGTCGTACCGGCGAAGGTGACGGCGGCGTCGTTGCCGATCACCTGTGCGGCCACCTGGACGGTCGCCTCCGGGATCACCGGGTTCACCTTGCCCGGCATGATCGAGCTGCCCGGCTGCAGATCGGGCAGGAAGATCTCGCCGAGCCCCGTGCGCGGCCCCGAGCCCATCCAGCGCAGGTCGTTGGCGATCTTGACCAGGCCGACGGCGATGGTCTTGAGCTGGCCGGAGGCCTCCACCAGGCCGTCGCGCGAGCTCTGCGCCTCGAAGTGGTTGCGTGCCTCGGTGAGCGGCAGGTCCAACTCGCCGGCCAGCCGCTCGATGATCGCCGCGGCAAAGCCGGGCGGGGTGTTGATCCCGGTGCCGACGGCGGTACCGCCCAGGGGCAGCTCACCGATGCGCGGCAGCGAGGCCTCCAACCGCTCGATGCCGTAACGGATCGCGGCGGCATAGCCGCCGAACTCCTGACCGAGGGTCACGGGAGTGGCGTCCATCAGATGGGTGCGCCCGCTCTTGACGACGTCGGCGAACTCCTCGGCCTTGCGCGAGAGCGAGGCCTCCAGGTGCTGGAGGGCCGGGATCAGGTCGCGGACGATCGCGCCCGTCGTGGCCACGTGGATGGCCGACGGGAAGACGTCGTTGGACGACTGCGAGGCGTTGACGTGGTCGTTCGGGTGCACCGGCGAGCCGACTGCCTCGGTGGCCAGGGTGGCGATGACCTCGTTGGTGTTCATGTTGCTCGACGTCCCGGACCCGGTCTGGAAGACGTCGATGGGGAAGTGCTCGTCCCACTCGCCGCGGGCGACGGCGGCCGCGGCCTCCTGGATGGCGCCGGAGACGCCGGCGTCCAGCACCCCGAGGTCGGCGTTCACGGCGGCGGCCGCTCCCTTGATCGCGGCCAGCGCTCCGATCAGCTCCCGCTCGATGGGGGTGCCGGAGATCGGGAAGTTCTCGACGGCGCGCTGTGTCTGGGCCCGCCACTTGGCCCAGGAGGGCACGCGGACCTCTCCCATGGAGTCGTGCTCGATGCGGTAGTCCGCGTCGTTCTGCCCTGCGCCGTCCTGCTGGGTGGCCACGCTGTGCTCCCGGTGGTGTGGATGTGTCCGTGCTCAGGGAGCGACCCTAGACACCGCCCGGGGACGGCGCGGAACCTGGACCGGGAGGTGGCCCGCGCGCGACTGCCCCGCCGCTTCACCATCCGTCTGGCGGATCGTCGTTCTTGCCGAGGAGCGGACCATGTCGCAGCCGCCTCACCCCCACCAGGACGGCGACCCGTTCGGCCGGCCCTCGTACGTCCCGCCGCCCGGCCAGGCCTGGCCCCCCGGCGGTCCCGATGGCGGTCCGCCGAGCAGTCGCACGACCGCGATCGCGTTGGTCGTCGCCGCCGTGGTGGTGCTCGCGGCGGTCGGTGTGACGGCCTTCGTCCTCGGCAGGTCCACGGCGGACGACCTCGCCGGCAGGCTGTCATCGCTGGCCTCAGTGGCGTCGCCGGCGGCGACCTCCCCGTCGGCCGGGCCGAAGTGGGGAGCGGCACGGCCCTACCAGCCGCAATCGACGAACACCTCGCTGCCGCCGCCGGCCCTGCCCCCGACCGGGCTCGGGTCCGACCCGCACCTCGACCGGTACGCCCGGGACTGCTTCGACGGCGACATGCTGGCCTGCGACGACCTGTTCGCCGAGTCGGACTCGAACTCCCTGTACGAGGCCTACGGCGACACGTGCGCGGGCCGGCAGGAACCCGGCACCGACATCTACTGCACGACGGCGTTCCCCGGTCGCTGAGCCACGGCGTCCTCCTCGCCGGCGACGCTGTGCTCCCCACTGTGGTGTGGATGGTGTCTCTGCTCTGGTAGCGACTCCGGATGCCCGTTGGGCCACGCTTTCGGGCCGCCTTCGGACAGGCTCCCGAGCGACGCCCCGCGGCGGCCATACGCTGCGCCGCGCTCGAGCGTTCCGCCGAGCCCGGACCGAAGGACCCGACCGTGCGGCAATCCCCGACCTACCCCGGTGCCGGCGTCCCCGACGGCGCAGAGCCGCCGCAGGGCGCCTTCCCGCCGCCGCCCTGGGCGCCCGATTCGACCCCGTGGTCGTCGTCTCCGGGCCCGTGGTGGCCGCAGCCCTCCGCGCCCTCACCGCGGCGGGCGCTCGGCCGGACGGCCGTCGTCGGAATCGCGGCGGCCTGCGTGCTGGCCGTGGTCGTGCTGGGTGGGGTGATCACCGGGGCCGTGGCACTGGGCCGCGCCGCGGCGGAGAGCATGGCGGGTCAGCCGGCCGCGCCCCTGGAGATCTCAGCGCCGCTGGACGCCGGGGGTCTCGGCGAGGACCAAGGTCTGAACGGCTACGCCGCCCGCTGTCACGACGGCGACATGCAGGCGTGCGACGACCTCTACGACCTCTCGGACCCCATGTCGCGGTACGAGCAGTACGGCATGACCTGCGGTGGGCGGGTCAAGGCGTTGGACATCGACTTCTGCACCGACCTGGACTGACCGCGGCCGGGGATCAGGCGGGGCCGTCCGGGCTGTCGAAGGGGACGGCGGAGTAGGCGCGCAGCTTCTCCAGAGAGTGCAGGCTGTCGATCGACCGGATGGTGCCCGACCTCGAGCGCATGACCAGGGACTGCGTGGTGCAGCCCCCGGAGCGGTACTGGACGCCGCGCAGCAGCTCGCCGTCGGTGATCCCGGTGGCGACGAAGAAGACGTCACCGCTGACCAGGTCGTCGATGTGCAGGACACGGTCGAGGTCGTGGCCGGCGTCGAGGGCCTTCTGCCGTTCCTCGTCGTCCTTCGGCCACAGCCGGCCTTGCAGTGCCCCGCCCATGCACTTGAGCGCGCAGGCGGCGATGATCCCCTCCGGCGTGCCACCGATGCCGAGAAGCAGGTCGACGCCCGTGCCCTCGCGGGCCGCCGCGATCGCGCCTGCGACGTCGCCGTCGGTGATGAACTTGATCCGGGCGCCGGCCTGGCGGACCTCCTGGACCAGTTGCTCGTGGCGCGGCCGGTCGAGGATGCAGACGGTGACGTCGCCGACCGAGCTCTTCTTGGCCTTCGCGACCCGGCGGATGTTCTCGGCCACGGGCGCGGTGATGTCCACGACGTCGGCGGCGGCGGGCCCGGTCGCGATCTTCTCCATGTAGAAGACCGCCGACGGGTCGTACATCGCACCGCGGTCGGCCACCGCCATCACCGCGATCGCGTTGGGCATGCCCTTGGCCATCAGAGTGGTGCCGTCGATGGGGTCGACGGCGACGTCGGTCTCCGGGCCCTGGCCGTCGCCCACCCGCTCGCCGTTGTAGAGCATCGGCGCCTGGTCCTTCTCACCTTCACCGATGACGACGACGCCGTTCATGCTCACGGTGCCGATCAGGGCGCGCATCGCGTCGACGGCCGCGCCGTCCCCGCCGTTCTTGTCACCGCGACCGACCCACCGGCCGGCGGCCATGGCGGCAGCCTCGGTGACCCGCACCAGCTCCAGGGCGAGGTTGCGGTCGGGGGCCGGCCGGTCGGCGCTGAACCCGCGGCCTGCGGTGCTCGATGGGAGGGGACCTGCAGGGACGACGGGCAGCGACACGGGACCTCCTGGTTCGACCGCACAGGCACTGGGCGGCAGGGGAGAACTCTCCTGCGATCCTAGGTGAATGACCGGAGTCGGCCCGACGAGCCAGCGATCGTCCAGCCCGCAGGAGGGCGTCACAGGCCTCGAGGAGAGCGGCAACGCGCCCGCGCCGTCGCCGGCGATGCAGCGGGCTGCCCGGATGAACGTCGCCAACATGCTGCGGTCGATGCTCCCGCTGGTGGTGATCTGCCTGGTCATCGTGGGGTGGACGACACTGCGGCAGAAGCCGGACGAGGGGGTCCGGACCGTCGACCCGACCAGCACCGTCCAGCTGGCGGTGGCGCGGGCGGACTATCCCGTGCAGGCGCCGATCGGCCTGGCCGCGGGCTTCCGGTCCACCAGCGCGCGGACGAACGCGGGGAACGCCGCCCCCGGCGACCCGGTGACGCTGGAGATCGGCTACCTGACCCCGAAGAACGAGTTCGCCGGGTTCGTCGAGAGCGATGACGCGACTGCGACCCCCCTCCGCACGGCCCTGGACGGCGCGCAGCAGCGGGGAACGGTCCACATCGGTGGCACGGCCTGGACACGGTCGACCACCGAGCGCGGGGAGACGGCGCTGTCGCGGACGGTGGGCCCGGTGACCTTGGTGGTCACGGGTTCAGCCAGCGACTCCGAGCTGACGACGGTCGCAGCCGCCGTGCGGCCTCATTCGGGCTGATCGTCGGGGGCCGCGGCAGCGAGCCGTTCGCGGGCCCGGTCCAGCCAGTGCTGGCAGAGCCGGGCCAGCTCCTCGCCGCGCTCCCAGAGGCCCAGCGACTCCTCCAGGGTGAGCCCACCGGCCTCCAGCCGGCGCACGACCTCGGCGAGCTCTTCGCGGGCCTGTTCGTAGGTGGTGGTCGGCTCGGTGCCGGCCTGGTCGCTGATCGGTGGGGTGGCGCTCACGGTTGTGCATCCTCCTGGGGGCCGCTGCGGTCGACGCGCACGGGGAGCCGGCCACCGGCGACACGAACCTGCAGCAGTTCGCCGTCGGCCACCTCCGCGGGATCGCGCACCAGGGCGCCGTCGGCCCGCTGGACCACTGCGTAACCCCGTTGCAGGGTCGCTGCGGGGGAGAGGGCGGCGACCCGGGCGCGAGCGTGCTCGAGGTCGCGCTCGGCGCCCTCGACCCGCTGGACGAGCGTGCGCCGGGCGCGCGTGCGCAGCCCGAGGACGTCGTCCTCGCGGCCGTGCAGCAGCCGGTCGGGGGAGGCCAGGACCGGGCGGGTGCGCACCGACTCCAGCCAGCGGTGCTGCTGGTCGAGCCGGCCGGCGAGCACGCTGCGGGCACGGCTGCGCAGCCCTTCCACGAGCCGGCGCTGCTCGCCGATCTCGGGCACGATCCGGTGCGCGGCGTCGGTGGGCGTCGCGGCGCGGACGTCGGCGACGTGGTCGACCAGGGTGGTGTCGGTCTCGTGGCCGACGGCGGTCACGACCGGGGTCCGGCAGGCGGCGATGGCCCGCACCAGGCCTTCGTCGGAGAAGGGCAGCAGATCCTCCACCGAGCCGCCGCCGCGCGCCACGACGATGACCTCGACGGCCGGATCGGCGTCCAGCCGTCGCAGGCCCTCCATGACCGAGGCGGCGGCCGTGGGGCCCTGCACGGCGCAGTTGTGCAGCTCGAACCGCACAGCCGGCCAGCGCCGCCGGGCAGTGACGAGGACGTCGCGCTCGGCCGCGCTGTCGCGGCCGGTGATCACGCCGACGACGGCGGGCGCGAACGGCAGTGGCCGCTTGCGCACGGCGTCGAAGAGACCCTCGGCGGCCAGGAGCCGGCGGATTCGCTCGATCCGGGCCAGCAGCTCGCCCAGGCCGACGGCGCGGATCTCGGTCGCCCGCAACGAGAACGATCCGCGGGCGACGTAGTAGTCGGGCCGTGCCCGCACGATGACGCGGGCGCCCTCGGTCAGCTCCAGGCCCGGCCGGTCGGCGACGTCCCGGTGGCAGGTGACCGGGACCGACATGTCGGCGGCCGGGTCGCGCAGGGTGAGGAAGACCGTGGCCGCCCCGCCCCGGCGGGAGAGCTGGGCGACCTGACCTTCGACCCAGACCTCGCCGAGGCGGCCGATCCAGTCGGCGACCTTGCGTGCCACGGTGCGCACCGGCCACGGCGTTTCCGGGGAGGACGGCGCCGTCACGCCGTCCGCCGGTGAGCCGTCATGCCCCGAGCCTGCCAGGTGCCTCCGACAGTCCGGCCGGTCGAGGGGTCAGGCGTTGCCGCGCCCGTTGCCGGAACCGTTGCCGGAACCGTTGGTGGGCTGGGCGTCGGCGCGCAGCCGCTCCAGCCGGTTGCGGAGCATCCGCTGGTAGGGCTCCCGGGCGAGGCCTGCCTCCTCGTAGGCGAGCAGGTCCTCGACCGTGCTCTGGGCGTAACCCCGCAGGTGCCCGCGGAGCTGGGCGATCGAGAAGGAGTCGTAGCCCTCGACCGGCGCAGTCGCCGGGGCCTGCATGCTGGGCGTGACCTTCGTGGGCGCCGCCTTCTCCACGGCGGCCTTCTTGGCCGGAGTCGCCTTGGCGGCGGCCTTCTTGCCGTTCCGCGGCGTCACGGCGGGCGCGGTCTCGGGGGCAGTGGTGTCGGCGGCAGTGGTGTCGGCGGCAGTGGTGTCGGCCGGTGGGGTCTCCGCAGTCGGGGTCTCGACCGCGGCGACAGGCGCGGCGGCCGGGGCGTCGCTCTGTGCCTGAGCGGACTCCTGGAGCGCCGTCTCGACGGCGCCGGCGTCCTCGGTCGCGGCGTCCTCGGTCGCGGCGTCCTCGGTCACAGGGGCATCGGTCACAGGTGCCTCATCGGCCGGTGCCTCGGTCACGACCAGGCCGGTGACGGGCGCATCACCGACCATCTCCTCGATCGCGAGGTCGTCGAGGACCTCCTCCAGCACCGTCTCGGTGAGGGGCGCCTCATCGATCACGACCTGTATCGCCTGCTCGGCGTCCTCCGCCTCCTCGGCGATCGCCACGATCTCGGCGACCACGGCGTCCGCCTCCGCGTCGTCGAGCAGATCCTCGACGCTCTCGTCCTCTCCGACGTCCTCTCCGGCCGCCTCCTGGTCGGTCGTGTCGGTGAGCAGGGAGTCGCCGGCGCGGTCGAACGCGGAGTCGCGGAAGCCGGGGGAGGGCGCGGGCTCGTCGTCGTCGAACGTGGCCAGGCCGGGCTCGTTCTCGCCGCGCAGGCCGGTGAAGAGCTCGTCCCCCCGGGCAACGAAGCCGGCGTACTGCTGCTGGATCTTCATCGCCTTCTGCATGGCCAGGCCGATGATGCGGACGGGCAGGCCGGGGAGTGTCTCGGGCAGCTTGCGTGCCTCGTCGAGAACGGTGGCGGCCAGTCCGGCGGCGGCGCGGACAAGTTCAGGGATCTCACGAGGCATGGGCACAGCCTGCCCCAGAACCGAATGGAGAGCAGCTCCGCCGTCTCCAGTACACCCATGCGGTGGTCGTGGCGGGCACCACCCCGTCGCGGCCGAGGGCTCGTCGGCGCACGCACCTACCATGGGTCCCATGGCTGATCAGCGTGGACGTGTCCTGCTGGCCGATCCGCGCGGATACTGCGCCGGCGTCGACCGGGCGGTCGTTGCCGTGGAGCGGGCGTTGGAGATCCACGGTGCCCCCGTGTACGTCCGCAAGCAGATCGTCCACAACAAGCACGTCGTCGCCACGCTGGAGCGTCGCGGGGCCGTCTTCGTCGAGGAGACCGACGAGGTGCCCGAGGGCTCTGTCGTCGTCTTCAGTGCCCACGGGGTGTCCCCGGCGGTGCACGAGGAGGCCGCCGAGCGGCAGCTGCGCACGATCGATGCCACCTGCCCCCTGGTGAGCAAGGTGCACATGGAGGCCAAGCGGTTCGCCAAGGACGACTTCGACATCCTGCTGATCGGCCACCGTGGGCACGAGGAGGTCGAGGGCACCTCCGGCGAGGCGCCCGCCCACATTCAGCTCGTCGACGGCGCGGACGACGTCGCGAACGTGGAGGTCCGCGACCCCGAGAAGGTCGTCTGGTTGTCGCAGACCACGCTCTCGGTCGATGAGACGCTGGCTACGGTCGACCAGCTCCGCACCCGCTTTCCGGGTCTGCAGTCACCACCCAGCGACGACATCTGCTACGCCACCCAGAACCGGCAGCAGGCCGTGAAGCAGATGGCGGGGGAGTGCGACCTCGTCCTCGTGGTGGGCTCCACCAACTCGTCGAACTCGGTGCGCCTGGTGGAGGTGGCTCTGGAAGCGGGCGCCCGTGACTCGCACCTGGTCGACTTCGCGTCCGAGATCGACGAGGCCTGGCTGGAGGGCGTCGGCACGGTCGGGGTCACCAGTGGTGCTTCCGTGCCCGAGATCCTGGTCGGCGAGGTGCTCGACTGGCTCGCCGAGCGCGGGTATCCGGACGTCGAGACGGTCAAGGCCGCCGAAGAGCGACTGGTCTTCGCGCTCCCGCACGAGCTGCGCAGCCACAGTCGTGCCGCGGCCGGCGGAACGGACTGATCCGGCGCCCCTGACGGGGGGACGACGCAGGCCCGACGGGCAGGTCGGTCAGCGGCGGGCGACCCATCGGATGAGGGCCAGCACGATCGCTGCGACGGTGGCGATGGCCATCGTGGGGAACCCGCGGATGAGCAGTGTCGCGATCGTGGTCAGGCTGAAGCTCGCCGACGGTGCCAGCGCGATGTTGACCGCCGCCACCGCCATGAAGACCAGCGGCGGCGCGACGACCAGCGTGACCAGGTCGCTGCGGCGCACGAGAAGGGTCGCGAGCACCGTGGAGCCGACGAGTGCGATCAGCGTGATCAGGCCGAGGCCGACCCCGATGAAAGAGTCGATGCCGGCGCCCGCGAGGGTGACGAGGAAGACCCCGAGCACAGCCACCGCGCCCCGGAACTTGCCTCCCTCGGACTCTGCCGGGGCCGACGTCCGGCCGCGGGCCCGAGACGGTGCGCGGTCGTAGTCGCGCTCGTAGTCGCGCTCGTGGTCCCGGTCGTAGTCGTCCGCGGGGCGTCGCCGCTCGGACCCGCGGACGGGCGTGGCCGGTCGTCGTTGACCAGCCGGGCGGGGGTAGTCGGCCGCACCACTGCGGTAAGCCATGTCGTCCTCCGGAGCGCGCGTGCGGTCGGGGCGGGCCGCGCGCGCTCGCGGCGGTGCACTACGGGGGGGCCGCGGGGTGCGGTCGGGGCCCATGCCTCGGTCCATGCCCATGCGGGCCTCGGACCGGGGAGTCCGGGAGGCGGCGTAGGACCGGTCGGTCCGCGATTCGCCCTGCGACCATGAGTTCGCGGTTCTCGCCGTGGTCATGACGCACCTCCGTCCCATTCTCTCGCGGTCGGCCGGGCGGCCGTCCATCTCGGGTCACGGTAGCGACCGAATCTACGAGTCGCCCGGAGGACGTGGTGGAGTCGCGGTCCTGTGGGACTCCTGGGGCGAGGCTGGTCAGCCTGGGGCGGGCGGGGTTCCCGGGTTCCTGGGGGCGCTTCCCGGCTACGCCGTCAGCCCCTCGTCCCGTCGCGGCTTTCGTCCTCGTACGGCAGCTCCGCGGGATCCGGGTCGGTCGGTCGCGCGTCCACCTGATGCAGGTCGACCGGGTGCAGGGCCCGGACGGTGGCCTCCAGCGGGGCGGGCGTGGACAGTGGCGTCTCCGCGATTCCCAGGTCGTCGAATCGGCGGGCGGCGGCGAGAACGGAGCGCTCGTAGGAGCCGACCGTCTCGTTGAAGCGCGTCATCGTCGTTCCGAGTGCCGAACCCAGGCGGGTGAGGTGACCGGACAACGTGCCCAGCCGCGCATGCAGCCGGCGGCCCACCTCGAGGACCTGGTCGGCATCGCGGGCGAGCCGCTCCTGGCGCCATGAGTAGGCCACGGTGCGCAGCAGGGCCAGCAGGGTGCTCGGTGTCGCGAGGACGACGTCCCGCGCGAAGCCGTACTCGAGCAGTCCCGCATCGGCCTCCAGCGCGGTGATGAGAAAGCCGTCCGACGGGACGAACAAGACGGTGAACGGCGCGGCGGGCCGGAACGCGGTGGGGTAGCGGCGCGCGGCCAGTGCGTCGACGTGCACCCGGAGCTGGCGGGCGTGCGTGGCCACCCGCTGGGCGCGGACCTCCGGATCGGTCGCCTGGACGGCCTCGATGTAGCCGGTGAAGGGGACCTTGGCGTCGACGACGACCTGCCGGCCGTCGGCGAGCGTCACCACGAGGTCGGGCCGGACCCCGGCACCCTCGTCACTGGTGCCGGCGGGCTGCTCGACGAAGTCGCAGTGCTCCAGCAGGCCGGCGACCTCCACGACCCGACGGAGCTGCACCTCACCCCAGCGACCGCGAACGTGCGGCGTCCGCAGGGCGGTGACCAGGGCCGCCGTCTCCTGCTTCAGCTGGGCGGAGGCCTGTCCCACCGTGCCCATCTGCTCCCGCAGCTCCCCGTGCGCGGTGGCGCGGGCCCGTTCCATCCCGGCGAGCAGGCGGTGCAGGTGGTCCAGGGACTCGTGAACCGGCTCCAGTGCGGCGTCGCCCTTCCGGTGCCGTCCGGAGAGCGCGACGACGCCGAGGGTGACGGCGGTGGCCAGGAGTGCACCGAGGAGGAGACCGGTGAGCAGGGAAGCGGCGTCCATGCCGCAGAGGCTGCCGGAGGGGTCTGACAGTTCTCAGACGGGGACGGGGGCGTGTGCCGCCTCGTGGTCGAGCAGCCAGCGCTTGACCGGCGTCCCCCAGCGGAAACCACCGAGACCGCCGTCCGAGCCGAGCACGCGATGGCAGGGCACGAACAGTGCTGTCGCGTTGCGGGCGCACGCATTGGCGGCGGCCCGGATCGCGGCCGGCCGGCCGCACCGCGCGGCGAACTCGGCGTACGTGTCCGGCTGCCCGGCCGGCACGGTCCGGAGGACCTCCCAGGCGTCCTCGAGGAACGGGCCGGAGCGCTGGCGGACGACCACGCCGTCGATGGCGCCGATCTGCCCGGAGAAGAACCCCTCGATCACGTCGACCACCGGCAGCCGGTCGGCGCGCACGACCCATGTCGGGCGCAGCGTCCGGTGCACGACGGGCAGCAGCGCGTCCACGTCGTCGGTCCAGCCGCTGGCCAGAACCACCTCCTGGCCGGTGGTGCCCGTGCCCACGATCACGGTGAAGGGGCCGGGTGGGGTGTCGACGGTGACGTAAAGGGCGGACAGGTTGTTCATGACGCGCTCCGATCGAGGGAGGGGCTCCGGGTGAACAGGCTCGGCACCGCGAGCGCCCACAGGTGCATGACGGCATACGAGCGCCACGGACGCCAACGGGTGAGGGCGATTGCGTCGGTGCTGCCGAGGGTTGCCAGGGAGCGTCGCAGCGCAAGGTCGCCGGGCAACCACACATCGGGGTCGGCCAGACCGCGCAGCGCCACGAGCGCCGCCGTCCACGGCCCGACGCCGGGGACGGCGAGCAGCGCGGCGCCGGCCGCCTCGCGGTCGGCGCCCGGATCGAGCGCGATCGAGCCCTCGTCGAGGGCGGCGGCGAGCGCGTGCACGGTCCGGCGGCGGGCTCCCGTCAGGCCGACGGCCGCGAGGTCGGCCTCGGCCAGGGCGGCCGGGCGCGGGAAGGCATGGGTGAGCGTGCCGACCGGCTCGGGGAGGGGGGCGCCGGCCGCGGCGACCACGCGGGCGGTCAGCGTCCGGGCGCCCGCGACGGAGACCTGCTGGCCGAGGACGGCGCGCACGGCCAGCTCGTCGGCGTCAGGGGAGGTGGGCACCCGGCGCCCGGGTGCGACGGAGACCAGGTGAGCGAGCGCGGGGTCGGCGCCGAGGACGTCGTCCACGGCGGCCGGATCGGCGTCGAGGTCCAGCATCCGGCGGCAGCGGGTGACGGCGGCGGCGAGATCGCGCAGCTCGGTGAGCCGGAGCCGCGCAGTGACGGCCGGGCCGCCGTCCGGGTCGGGGGAGAGCTGGATGACGGCGGCCCCGTGCGGCAGGTCGAGCACGCGGGAGAACGTCGTCCCGTCCCACTCCTCCAGGCCGGGCACCGCGTGCGCACCGAGGAAGAGCAGCACTTCCGCGGCCTCGTAGGGGGCGCGGGCGGCCAGGCGGAGGCTGAGCCAGCCGGGGGTCGCGCTGCCGGTGGTGCGGCGGGTGCTCCGGAGCGCCGTCGGCGTCGCCGCGAAGACCTCGCGGACGGTGTCGTTGAACTGACGGACGCTGGCGAAGCCGGCGGCGAAGGCGACGTCGGCCATGGGCAGGTCGGTGGTCTCGATGAGCAGCCGGGCGGTCTGCGCGCGCTGCGCGCGGGCAAGAGCGAGCGCCCCGACGCCGAGCTCGCCGACCAGGAGCCGGTGCAGCTGACGCTCGGAGTACCCGAGGTGTGCGGCCACGCCGGGGACGCCGGAGCGTTCCACCTCGCCGTCGGCGATCAGCCGCATGGCGCGGGCGACGACGTCGGCGCGGATGTCCCACTCGGGTGAGCCGGGGACGGCGTCGGGCCGGCAGCGCCGGCAGGCGCGGAACCCGGCCGCTTGGGCGGCGGCCGCGGTGGTGAAGAAGGAGACGTTGCGGGCCAGGGGGGCGCGGGCCGGGCAGGACGGCCGGCAGTAGATGCCGGTGGTGTGGACGGCGGTGAAGAACCAGCCGTCGAAGCGCGCGTCCCGGCCGGCGACGGCGCGGTAGCAGCGTTCGTGGTCCAGTGCTTCGGTCACGGGTCGAGCATGACACCGGGTGCTCGGGTTGACTGGCGGTTTTCGGACGACGCCGTGGCACTCTCCGGCGCCGCGCGAAGGGCCGCCTCAGCAGGGGAGTGGCAGGTTGCCCACCTGGAAGGTGCAGCTGGAGCCGTGGACCCGGGCGAGCCGGCCGAGATAGTGCCGGTCGGCCGGGGGGAACTTCCCCGTCGGCCCGGCGGCGAGAATCGGGCCCATCGCGTCGTGCCAGATCTGCGCGCCCTTGTCCCCTCCGAACCCTCCGACGTCCTGCGCGGTGTTCGGGTTCTCGACCATGACACTGCCGGTGTACTCGGGGGTCGAGCCGATGAAGGCCACCGAGAAGTTGTTCGTGGTGGTCCCGGTCTTGCCGCCGATCTCGTGGCCGGGGATCGCCGCGCGCTGGGCCGTGCCGATGGTGCTCTCGACATCACCGCGCATCACCTGGGAAAGCGCGTGCGCGAGGCCGGCGGGAACCACGCCCCGAGTGCAGTGGGTGCCGACGTGCAGCGGGGTGCCGTTCGGCCCGGTCAGCGGGGATCCGTCTGCGGCCATCACCGCGGTGACCGGGGTCGGGGCGCAGCGGGTGCCGCCCGAGAAGATGGTCGCGTAGGCGTTGGCCAGTGCCAGGGGGCTGGTGGCGATGGGCCCGAGGGTGAACGACCCGAACCGCCCCTTGGTGAACGATCGTGCAACGGGGTCGGTGAGCGAGGACAGGCCCAGTTGCTGGGCCGCCCGCACCGGGCCGTCGATGCTGCCGAGGTGGTCCTCCAGGGCGACGAAGTAGGTGTTCGACGACCTCACCAGCGCCTCCGCCAGGTTCAGCGTCGCCGGGTAGTGGCCGACGTTCTGGACCGTGTACGGGGGGCCGACGGTGCCGCCGGTCTGCTTGTAGACCCTGGAGACGTAGGGGTCGGAGGTGGTCTGGGTGAAGTCGAAGGTGTAGCCGCTCTGCAGGGCGGCGGTGGTGGTGAACAGCTTGTAGGTCGAGCCGGCACCCGCCGCCGCCGTGGTGTTGAGGTTGACGGATGTGCAGTCGGGTTCGGTGCAGCCGAAGCGCCGGCTGACGCTCATCGCCAGCACCTTGCCCGTGCCGGGCTGGACGACGGTATAGATGCCCGCGCGGGAGTCCGACGACGGCAGCGTCCGCAGCACCGCCTGGTCACCGGCGCGCTGCATATCGGGACGCAGTGTCGTCCGGATGGTCAGTCCCGCGTCGGTCAGCTCTTGCTGGCTGATCTTCAGCGTGTCGGTGAGGTAGTGCTGCAGGTAGTCGCAGAAGAAGCCGCCGAGTGTCGCGCCCTGACAGCCTTCCGTCGACCCGGGGCCGGGACGGACGGCGACCGGCTGGGCGGAGAGCGACGCGAGGTCCGCGGAGCTGAGGTGCCCCAGGTGGTGCATCCGGCTGAGTACCTCGTTGCGGCGGGCCCGGGCTTCCTGCGGGTGCTCCAGCGGGTCGTCGGCCGTGGGGTTCTGCACCAGCCCGGCCAGTGTGGCTGCCTGGGGGAGCGTCAGCGCGGCGGCGTCCGTGGAGAAGTAGGTCTTGGCTGCGGCCTGGACGCCGTAGGCCCCCGCGCCGAAGTAGACGGTGTTCAGGTAGCGGGTGAGGATCTGGTCCTTGGACAACCTGGCCGAGAGGTCGATGGCCAGGTGCGCCTCGACGATCTTGCGCCCGAGCGTGGGGGCGTCGGCGGCCCGCTGCTCGGCCGGCGTGGTCGCCTGCTGGATCAGGGTCTGCTTGACCAGTTGCTGGGTGAGGCTCGAGCCGCCCTGCACGCCCGAGCCGGAGCGCAGGTCGGTGATCAGCGCCCGCACCGTTCCCATGAGGTCGAGTGCGCCGTGCTGGTAGAAGCGCGAGTCCTCGATGTCGATGAGGGCCCGCTTCATCACGGGCGCGATCCGGTCCGCTGAAACTGGGACGCGGTTGCGGCTGTAGAACTGCGCGATCACCGAGCCGTCGCTCGCGAGCACCCGCGTGTTGCCCATCTGTGCCTGCTCGATCGCGGCGGTCGACCCCACGTTCGAGCGCACGACGAGCTTGTCGACGGCCACCCCCGGGGCGAACACCCACGACAGGCCGAGGGCGGCGAGCAGCACACCGGCGATCACGACGGCGAATATCAGGCGCACAAGGGCGCGGGCGCGCACCCATCCATGGTGAACCCGGGACCCGGCAAAAGCACCGGATTCCTGCGCGCGGTGGCGGTGGGCGGCCGCTCGCGGATCCCGCCTAGGCTGGACCCCCGTGAGCTTGACCATCGGGATCGTCGGACTGCCCAATGTCGGCAAGTCGACGCTCTTCAACGCCCTGACCAAGAACGACGTCCTCGCCGCGAACTACCCGTTCGCGACGATCGAGCCGAACGTCGGCGTGGTGGGCGTGCCGGACCCGCGGCTCGAGAAACTGGCCGAGGTGTTCGGCTCGCAGAAGATCATCCCCGCGACCGTGTCGTTCGTGGACATCGCCGGCATCGTGCGGGGCGCGAGCGAGGGCGCCGGGCTCGGCAACAAGTTCCTCGCCAACATCCGTGAGAGCGACGCGATCTGTCAGGTGATCCGCGTGTTCACCGACCCTGACGTCGTGCACGTCGACGGCAAGGTCTCCCCGGCCGATGACATCGAGACGATCAACACCGAGCTGCTGCTGGCCGACCTGCAGACGCTGGAGAAGGCCATCCCGCGGCTGGAGAAGGAGATGCGCAAGGACAAGGACCGCAAGGACCTGTACGACGCCGCCGTCGCCGCGCAGGCCGTGCTGGACTCCGGACGCCCCCTGTTCTCCGCCGGCATCGACCCCGCGCCGCTGCGCGAACTCGGGCTGATGACGACGAAGCCTTTCCTCTACGTGTTCAACGTCGACGAGGAGGAGCTGGGCAACGAGACGCTGATCGCCGAGCTGCGCGGGCTCGTCGCCCCGGCCGAGGCGATCCTGATGGACGCGAAGATCGAGTCGGAGCTCGCCGAGCTGCCCGACGAGGAGGCCGCCGAGCTGCTCGCCGGGATCGGCCAGGACGAGCCCGGACTGGACCAGCTGGCACGTGTCGGCTTCGCGACCCTCGGACTGCAGACCTACCTGACCGCCGGGCCCAAGGAGGCGCGCGCCTGGACCATTCCGGTCGGCGCGACCGCACCACAGGCGGCCGGCGTCATCCACACCGACTTCCTGCGCGGCTTCATCAAGGCGGAGATCGTCTCCTACGACCACCTCATCGAAGCCGGCTCGATGGCCGAGGCGAAGTCGCGCGGCTGGGTGCGGATGGAGGGCAAGGACTACGTCATGCAGGACGGCGACGTCGTGGAGTTCCGCTTCAACGTGTGACTCGGGCTATTTGCGCAGCTCAGGGGCTTGTGAGTCGTCGCTAGTCCGCACCAAGTCCGCACGATCTTGAAGTGCCGCTGCCATCAGATGCTCGGCGGCGGTCCGTGTGCGGTCGTCGGCGTCCGGCCACAGATGGCTGTAGGTGGCCAGCGTGGTGTTCGCCGAGGCGTGCCCGAGGGCCCGCTGGACGGTGACGACGTCGCAGCCGGAGGCGATCAGTCCGGAGGCGTAGAAGTGTCGAAGGTCGTGCAGCCGTAGCCCCTCCAGGCCGGTGGCTCGGGTCGCCTTGCGCCACTGGTGCCCGACGGTGTTCTGATGGGGCGGGGTCCCGTTCGGCGTCCGGAAGAGCCAGCCGTCGGGGTCGTCGTCGTCGAGGTGGTGCTCGATGTGCGCGGCGAGCAGCTCGAGCATCTGGTCGGGCAGGGTGACGGTTCGCTCCGAGCCGTGCTTGGGGGCGCGGAGCTCGACGCTGCCGCCGGTTCCCCGTTGCACCTGCCGGCGGACATTGAGCCGGCGGCGGAGGAAGTCGATGTCATCGACCTGCAGCGCGGCGGCCTCGCCGAGGCGGAGCCCCGCGAAGGCGCACAGTGCGACGAACGTGGCGAACCGTTCCTCGGCGGCGACCAGGAGCGCGCCGACCTGGGCCGGCGTCGGGATCGTCATGGCCTGCGCGCGGCGGCGACGGCGGGGGAGGGGTACGCCGTCGCTGGGGTCGGAGGCGATGAGGCGGTCGCGCACCGCGCCGCGGAGGACGGAGCGGACGTTCTGGACGCGGGTGTGGACCGTGCCGGGAGCGAGGCCGGCGGCGACCATCGTCTTGACCCACTGCTCCACGTGCGAGCGCCGCAGCGACCGCAGTTCGACGTCCCGGAAGGTGGCACACCGGACCGCGAGGCTCATCGCCAGCTCTGTGCCCGGCGCCCACACCTGCCGAGCCGCCCACGTGGCGTAGAAGGCCGACAGCGTCACCCGGCCGGCCTTCGGGTCGACGTACATGCCGGTGACGACGGTGGCGGTGACCTCGTCGAGCCAGCGTTGCGCGTCGGCCTTCCTGGCGAAGTGCCGCGCGTGCTCCTTGCCTTCGGCGTCGCGGTAGCGGGGACGCCATGTCCCGTCGGGGCGCCGCGCGATGCTTGCCATGGTTCTCCTCGGCTGCTTGGTCCTCTGCCGGCGAGTCAGCCTGCCGCCAAGAGGTGACAGCGCGCCACGCCCGATGCCGCCACCGGTGGCTCCAGCGAGATCATCGACCGCCGTTGGCGAACTGCCCCGCGACCTTGGTCTCCCACCACCGGTCGCACTCCGCCTCGTCGTAGAGGACGCGCCGGCCCACACGAACCCCGGCGGGGCCGATCCCGATGTGGCGCCAGTAGCGGACGGTTGACGGACTGGTGCGGAAACGCTCGGCGACCTCCTCGGTGGTCAGCAGGCGAACGGCCATGGTTCCTCCCGGGTGACGGCGATGGGGTACGGACGGAAGTCCGTCACCGGGAGAAAGCGCCAATCCGAGGCGGTTGGTGACAGCCAAGCCGGGGTGACATCGATGAGTGCTGGTGCCGCGCCACGTCACCCCGATGTCACCCCCCGCGGCCACCGCGGCGACGACCTCTGGGCTGTGCTTCCGCGCCGGTGCACGGCGCGCGTGACGTCGTCTAGGGCCGCGGCGATGGCGGGCAGATGCCGGTCGTAGACCGTGCCCTGCTCGACCTGGTCGGCGAGCTGCCGCAGCACGTCCACCCACGCGAGCTGTCGCGGCGTTGATGCAGGCGGTGTGGCCGGGACGGTGACCACCCGCTCGACGATCTCGACGGCACTGCGTCCGGAGGCGGCGGCGCGAGCCTGCTCCCAGGCCCGGTGGCGGCAGGTGGCCGAGCACCACTTCGGGATCGGTCCTCGTGACCGGGGGGTGATTGCCGTGTGGCACCACCCGCAGCTCGTCGCAGCTGCTCTTCGAGTCTCAGACCTCGAGCCCCTCTCTGCCGTCGCTCCGTCGGGTGGCGACGGCTGTCGCGCGGCGGCTCGCTCCTGCTGCTGACGGCGCCGCCGCTCGCGCCGGAGTGGGCGGTACTCGCTGCTCCCCTTGCTGCCCATGCCCCGATCGTCCGGGGTGACGTTCATGAACCTGTCACCACGAATTGCGCACCGCCCGTGATGCACCAGGTGTGTCGGCTAGGGATCTGCTCTCTTGATCTCGTCGGGCTATTGGTATTGACATGATTGATGGCTGCCATCAACCATGTCGCGGCAGGAGGGAGCGGACAGTGACGGGAGTCGATGCAAAGGGCAGATCGATGCCGATCGTCTCGTGCGTTTCCGTGTAGCGGCCTCGACGGGGGCCAGCGGAGGTTCCCTGCGCAGGCCATGCCGGGCGGGGGAGCGGGAGTGGCATATTGCCAAGCCCGCAGCAACGGCGCCGCCCGGCGCTCCGACTCGCGACGGCCGGTCAGCGGCACCGGAGCCAGGGCAAGGCCACACACCGCGCGGCATCGCGCCAACCCCTGCCCCGCTGAACCAGCCAGACTGGGGGTGTTCGACCCCCGGTCGCCCGTCGCCGGTTTACCTTGTCGTGGGTGTACTTGTCGGATCCTTACGGCATGCTCTCGTCCGTGACATCAGGGCGGGGGACCATCCAGAGGTCGATCTACTTCTATCGGGCGGACACGGGCGCGGAGTCTGGGCAGCCGAAGCCGCTCGACCTGACCAACGAGCTGTTGACCTTGGACAAGCTGCCGTTTGGGGACGAGGCCAAGGGTGGCCGTTACGTTGTGTCGAGCGGCGATGACTTGTGCGCGTTTGTGGACTCCGATCCAAAGCGCACGCCGGTGCGCGTGCGGCTGGCCAGGATCCGTCGTTCTGGTATGCCGCAGTCAGAGCTGGCGGGAATCCTTACGCCGGTTCAATTACCGGACGGCGCAGGCCTCTACGAGGCGACGCACATGGTCTTCTTCAAGAACCACATTGTCGGCGTCGAGTTCAACTTCTACGGCCCACGCCCGCGGCGCTTCGAGCCCTACCTGCGCCGCCTGCTCGGTGACGTGACCACGCCGTTCTTCCTGGAGCCCCTCATCCGCCGCGATGCGGAAAGCAAGCTGCGCGACCAGGAGGGGCTGCGCCTCTTCCAGCTCAAGATCAGGCCGAGCTCGATCGCCGTTGTCGAGGCAGCCGACCGCAGCCTCGGGGCTGCGCTGCGGGCACAGCAGACGGCTGGCGCGCCCGACATGCTCGGGCTGTACCTGCAGGCGGAGCCAAAGAATCGGCGCGCGCAGCTGGCCCCCCGACTTCTGGAGGCAACGCGCGTCCTCGCTCGACGTCAGAGGATCCGCGAGGAGGCCGAACTCTTTCTCGTCAAGGGAGTCGGCCAAGACGGCAGAGTCAACAAGATCGATGTCTTGTCCGACGGGCTTATTAGTCGCCGCGACGTCCCTGTCATGGACGGGACGGCTCGCGTGGTGTCCTCGGACAAAATGTACGAGCAGATTGAGGCGGCCCACCGAGACCTCTTTGATGAGCTAATAGCTGCCTCCGCGCTCGGTGGGGACGTCACTCCTTATCTGCCGCACGACCCGGATCAATGACGCAGACCACGTCCAACACAAACGTTGCCCCTGCGCGGACTCGCTTGTCCACGGTTGAGTTGCTGGCTGGGTTCGTACTAGCGGCCCTGGTCTTCTGGCAGCTGACTTGGAATGATCACGGATGGGTGGCCGGCCTGTTCGCGGACCGGCGGTCGGATCTGTATAATGCAATTCTGAGCCTCAGTGCTAGTCTGCTCGGATTTGTGCTAGCAACCCTGGCAATAGTCATCGGATATGCGCAGTCCATAAAATTCGCGGTGATCCGCGCGTCGCGGTGGCATCTGTCCCTCTATGGCACCTTCCTTCAGTGCGTATGGAGCTTGACCGCGGCTCTCACCCTCTCACTCATCGGCCTATTCGTCGACCGCGATCACGAACATGTGCCGGTGATCGGAGCGCTAACTCTCGGAGCCGTTCTCGTCGGACTTTCCCGCCTATGTCGAGCGACGGTGGTGTTCCACCACGTTGTCACCATCGTCGTCTCGTCCGGGAGTCGCGCCCCTGGCGAGTGAGCCCGCCTGGGCAGACGGGCAGGTAGCGGTTTAGTTGTGCTGAAAACTGCGGCTTTACGAGGGTGAGGAATAATCGTGGACTGGTTTGTAGCATTCGCGACGGTAGGCACCGCTATCGGAACATTGGCTCTCGCGCTGTACACCTATCGGTTGGCGCAGTCCACGCGCGAGTCTGTAAAGGGAGCCGATCGACTAATCGCTCTCGCAAACTCCCAACTTGAGGAAGTTCAGTCTCAGCGGAAACTTGTCGCGGAGCAGGCTGCAAAAAGTGGCATTCAGGCGGAAGAGACTAGGCGCGTTGCTGATGCGTCCGAAGCGAGCGCGATGGAGGCTGCAAGAGCTCGTATTGACGCTATAGCGCCCTTGATCCACATGACGATCAGGCTGGCCGAGATGCATCTTCAAAACGTAGTTACGAGGGAACGTCGGCCACTCCAAGCGGACGACAAGTGGTACGAGCCTCAACTGCGCGAGCTTCTCGTGCAAGTCGAGTTAGATTTCGTCCTACACAACGTTGGCCGGAGTCCTGCACAAATCCAGTTCAATTACACCCTGGAAGGCCTGGTGGCCGCTGCACAGAACGGTCTACACAGCATGTCCCTAGACCCAGGAGAGACTTATGAGGATCGCCTAGTTGTTCGGCTAACACCAGATGAGCTGAAAGGCGGTAAGCTTCTGGGCTTGCAACTCACCTACGATGGCATGATCCACGGCGAGGTGTTCGATCACATCCAGTTGAACGGGTGGGTGACACCCCTGAAGGCTGCAGATGGCGTTTGGAGCCGAAACGACGCGCAGTGGATGATCAATGCTGGCGCCGCGACGATCATCCGGTCGTATCCCAATCTGGAAAGGCCTGAAGAGATGGCCGAGGTGCGGAAAAGGCTGCTTAATCCTCATAGTGGGTAAGGCCTCGCTAACCGGTGCGGCGGTTGCATGGGTCGACCCACGCCTGCTGGGTAGGGCGAAGACGCACCTCCGCACGGCAAGTGTGCGAGTCGACGGTCCCCACAAGTCCGCGGTTGTCCGAGCGAGAGGCGGCGCCCTGAAGACGGCTTTAGGGCGCCGTCTGGGTGGTCGGATTCACCGTCCGTCTTCAGTCGCCGTCCTATATGGCTAGCGACTGTTCCGATATTGGCGGCGTTTCCGCGTGACGCGCTTCCAAAGACGGGTGAGTGCCCAGCCGATCATCGTTATGGCGACCGTGATCCGCCAGATCACAGCCAAGTCGCTAGGCGATGCGGGGGCCGCGAACACAACGACTGTGATACGGCGCCGACCGTGAGTACGACAAAGGCCGCCAGCACCCCCACGACGGTCGAGTCGCCCCTCCTCCGAGGGCGCGTCACCACGAGTGGGCCGAGCGGTCGGTGTCCGTGCGCACCATGCCTTGCGTCGGAGGCGTGCACCAGCATGTCAGGTATCTGGGCCGACCGCGACGACGCGCGTGCCCGACCGACGCGAGTCCGTTGGCTCTACGCAGTTGCGTTGCGACTGCCAGTCATCACAAGTTGGTAACGCCACGCAGCGTAGTGATTGCGGTTAGCAACTAGGTGGGTCCAGTCTCCGGCCTCGACGATCGCTACGACGTGCGCAAACTGCGTGCCGTAGTCGATTGACTACTCGGCTTGGGGGCCATGCGGTGCTGCGGGGTCGTCGTTCCTTGATGCATTCGTTCGTTTCGGGCGGTTCGGTCCGGCATGCGGGTCGGGTGGTGGCCTACACCGCGGTGGTGGGTCTGCTGGCCTCGGGCCTGGTGACGATCGACGCGGTCGCGTCACCGGTGACTCAGCCTGCGGCGGCCAGTCCCGCCCAGGCGCATACACCGCTGACGCGGCCGGACCTGATGTCGGCGGCTCTGACAGCACGGTCGTCGGGTCAGCGGGTCGAGATCGTGGCCGCGGAGGACGCGTTGTCCACCACCTATGCCAATCCGGACGGCACGTTGACCACGGAGTCGCACGCGGCGCCGATCCGGTTCAAGGACGCCCACGGCAAGTGGCAGCCGGTGGATCTGACCCTGCAGCAGAATGCGGATGGGTCGATCT
>JAODNN010000102.1 GCA_025465355.1 Blastococcus sp.
TGGTGGGGCGGGTGGGGCTCGAACCCACGACCCAGGGATTATGAGCACTAAATCCCTGAACGCTGTGCTGACCAGGCAATACGCAGGTGGGGTGGGACCGTCCGACAGCCAGTACCCGGCTGTTGGAAGGCGGGTATGGATCGGGATGTCAGAGCGGCCGTTCCCCGACGCCTCACCCTGCCGAGGCGAGAGACCCGACCCGAACCGTACCGCCGCGTACCTGCCCGGCGGCCGGGTCTGCGACGACGGCCCGGCAACAGCCGAACGAGCCAGACGGCGGCCGCGATCGTTTCTGAGCTAAGGCTCAGCGCATCTTCATATCGTCGGATGCATGATCACGGGGACGACGTCGGCGCGGCGTTGGGAGTTCGGTTTCGGTCGGGGTCGCGGGCCTCGACCGCCGGGGACGTCCGCCGCGCTCTGGCGGCCGGTCCTTGCGCTCGGCCTGGCCCTGTTCTTCGCGGTGCTCACCGTGGCCGTGGTGCGCCAGTCGGATCTGGACGGAATGGACACGATCGTCCTGCGGTGGGCCCTGTCGGTCCGCACCCCATGGCTGTACCACGTCCTGTCCTTGTGGGTGCTGCTCGGCCAACGTGGGATCTGCCTGGGCATCGCCGCGACCTGGCTCGGCCGCCGGGCGCTTCGTCACCGGGAGATCCGCCCGCTGATCACGTTCGCCATCGTGACCTTCGTCATGAATGTGTCAGTTGAGATCGTCAAAGTCGCCGTGGGCCGGCTGGGGCCGCTGGAACTGGGCGGCGCGGCGGTGGCCCCAGGGGCCAGCCACGTCTTTGCTGACGGCACAATTTTCCCCTCCGGGCATACCGCCAACGCCGCGGTCACCTGGGGTCTGCTTGCGATGCTGGCACGACGGAACCGCCCGATATGGGGCGCGGCCAGCGTGTTCGTGGCAACGACGGTGGGCCTGACCACCATCTACCTGGGGACCCACTGGGTGTCCGATGTCCTTGCCGGGTGGGCCGCAGGAGCCCTCATACTGCTTGCCGTCCCCGCGCTGATGCCGGCCGTGCACCGAGCGGAAGGCATCCTCAGCCGTGTGCTGCCAGATCGTTGGCGCGCTCCAGACGACGCTTCCGAGCCGGGTGTCACATGGGATCCTGGCCGGGTCGGGACGCGGATCGAGCGTGGGGACGAGTGGAGCCCGGCGGTGCTGGCAGAGGTCCCGTGAAGCCGCGGCCGCTCGGTTTGTCGACTTCGGAGGGACGACCGGCCTGGCCGTTGCCCAGGCGACACCATCGCATACGCGTGGGACATGCCTCCACGTTGCGCGCCGCGAAGGGCGTGCCACCGAGTGGCCTACGTTGGCCGCCTTCGGCTGACGGCGTCCGGACGCCGACAAGGCGTCCACCCATGGCTCCTCGGGCAGTAACCAGATCCACCATCCCTCATCCTCGGCCCGCTGGTCTTCCTCCCGTATGGCCCTCGGCTCCGCCCGAGCAACCTCGCGAGGGAGCGAACAACGGCAAGCGCCCCCGCCGCCGCCTTCGGCGGGTGATGCGCCGGGTAGCGATCGCGGCGCTACTCCTGCAACTGGTCCTGGCGGTCTTCCTGGGCGGTTTGCGATGGTGGACCCTCGGCACGACGGCCTTCATGCTGGAGGACGGGGCGCCAGTCACGTACCAGTACGTCTCCCTCCACCACGTCAGCCGGTATCTGATCGCCGCGGTGATCGCGCACGAGGACGAGAAGCTGGGCACGCGGGCCGGGGCCTTCACCTTTGCCGACTTCATGGCGCGGGTGACCGCCTATGCGCAAGGCAAGCCGGACCCGTCAGGGTCGACCATCCCTCAGCAGCTTGCGAAGAACGTGTTTCTCTGGCCGCATCAGGATCCGGCGCGGAAGGCGGTCGAGGCCGTCCTCTCGACGGAGATGAACGCGGCGCTGTCCCACCAGCGGATGCTGGAGCTGTACGTCAATTACGCGCAGTTCGGGCCGCACCTGTACGGCGTCTGCGCGGCCAGTTGGTACTACTTCGGCGCGGCGCCCTGGGACATGACCCAGTATCAGGCCGACCAGCTGATGGGTGTTCTCCCCGACCCCGACCTCGTCACGAGGGCGTCCGGTGGAGGGATCGACGTCGGCCCGGCCGCGAACCCGCTCGCCGTCAATCTGATCGACGGCGCGGCCAACGTGCACGTGCCCAGAGAGCTCGACGGAATGGGGGGCTGGCAGGCCGCCATCGCCACGATCGGCCTCCACGACACAGCGACCGACCATGCCTCCGAACGGCGCAACCCCGACGCCTGCTCGACCATGCCCGACGCCGTGGCGCGCCGGCTGCACCAACCTTGACGCCCGGCAGCCCTTGTCTTTCGGCGGCCAAACGGCCGGGCGGCGAAAGGCGCACTGAACGTCCGGGTACTACAGTTCTTGTAGTTCTTGGCGTTGTGTCGGCTGCCCGCGCGCAAACCCACCAGCGCGGGCGAGGTAGGCCACGTCCGATTGATCGCCCGTCACAGAAGAGGACTGCAGTCTGTCGTGAACGAACTGATCGTCCTCATTGCTCAGTACCTCCTGTACCTCCTCGTGCTCATCGCAGCTGGGGTGTGGCTGACGAGGGACCGGCGAGGCAAGGCCAGCCTGGCCGCTGAGGCCGTCGTCGGGTTGGTGATCGTGGGGATCGGCATCGTGTTGGCCAGTCACCTGCACAGCGACCCGCGCCCGTTCGTGCACGATCCGCACTCCGCGCCGTTGTTCCCGCACCCCGCCGACAACGGATTCCCCTCCGACCACAGTGCTGCCGCTGGCTTGTTGGCCGCCCTCGTTCTGCGCTACAAGAGGTGGCTTGGGGCGGTGGTCGCCGCCGGCGCGGTGGCGATTGCGTGGGCACGAGTCGCTGCGCACGTGCACCACGCACAGGATGTGGTGGCCGGTCTCGGCGTTGGCCTAGCGGCCGGAGCCCTTGCGGCGTGGCTCGTTCACCTCCTCGTCCGCCGGGTGGAACTCCGGGGCGGGTGGCGTCGCGCCGAGTCGCGGATGGAGTCCTCATCGTGATGGTCAGCGGTGCGACGACCGTGACGCGGTCAGTGCGCGTCTCGACCTCGCGATCCTCGCCGCCTGTCTGCCCATCCGACCCGTACCGGGCATGGGTCGGTCCAACATCGGTACAGGCAGTGGCAGTTTGTCCGGACTCGTTTTCGAGAGGACGGATGGGCCATGACGGACGACTCAGCGGTCCGCGTTGTGCTGCTGCTTCCCGACGTGCTGGGGACGTACTCCGACCGGGGCAACGCAACGGTGCTGGTTCAGCGGCTACGGATGGGCGGAATGCCGGCAGAGGTGATGGAAGTGTCGGCGCAGGAAACCGCGCCGACTTCCGGCGATGTGTACGTTCTCGGCGGGGGAGAGGACGCGGCGCAGGCATACGCGGTTCAGTGGTTGCGCGGTCAACCGGCGCTGCTCACGACGATGAGGACCACGCAGGTCCTCGCCGTTTGCGCGGGCATGCAGGTGCTCGGTGATTGGATGCAGGACTCCGACGGGCGGCGGACGACCGGCGCCGGAGTCCTGGACCTGACCACGAGCGCGGGGCCTCGTCGCGCGGTCGGTGAAGTCCTCGCCGAGTGTACGGATCGGGACGTCCAGACGCTGACCGGCTTCGAGAACCACCGTGGGCGTACTTACCTGGGTCCCGGAGTTCCTCCGCTCGGCCGGGTGCTGAGCGGAACGGGCAACGGCGATGGCGCGGATGGTGTGCTCACCGCGAACGTCGTGGGCACGTATCTGCACGGGCCGGTTCTGGCGCGCAACCCGACGCTGGCCGATTTCCTCCTCCGTCGGGCCACCGGGCAGGCGCTGTCGGCGCTCGAGGTTCCCGACCAGGAGGCCGCTCGCCGTCTGCATCTAGGTGGCGCACGCCGGCGCCGTCTCCGATCCGTGCTGCGTCGGTCGTAGCCCGATGTCACCCGAGCATCACGTCTCGGCTGCGGTCAGCATCGGGTGCGGTTGTCAGCCGCTGACGGTGGCCTCTCCCGAGGCCGTGGTCGCGCGCCGGAGGGCAGTTGCTACGGCCTGCGAAAGGGACTGCACCAGCTGTGTTCCGTCGGCGAGATCCGCGTCGTGCTGGGTCAGCACGGCAAGCCGGATCTGGCGGCCACCCACCTCGATCAGCCCCGCGCTGCTGACGACCCAGCGCCCGCCGTCGTCATCGACGTCGAGCCAGCCATTCTTGTTGGCGAATTCGGTACCGCGGTCCGCGGCTGCGCCGACCCCCCAGCGTTGGTCGGACTCGACGTTGTTCATCAGCCCCACCGCATAAGCGCGGGAGGCGGCCGACAGCGGGCTACCCGGCGAGACCAGGTTGGTCAGCAGTGTCGCTTGATCCGCGCCAGTGGTGGTGGACACCCCCCATTGGTAACGGGACCGAGGACCGTCGCGGACAGGTCTAATCGACCCATCCGCGACGAAACGCCGTTGTCCCCGCCGAGCGCGGCGTAGACCCGGTCGGCCGCGTCGTTGTCGCTGTTCTCGATCATTGCCGTCAAGGCATCCGGGGCACCGTATCCAGGCTGCTGACCCCGCTCCTGATTGCTCAGCAGATAGCACTCCAAGAGGGTGAGCTTGAAGACGCTTGCCGCCGGCACCACCGTGCGCGCCCCCCAGCGCACAGTGGCACCACTGGTCGGGTCTGTGCCGACGATGGAGACCGAGTCCGCGGGCCGGCCGGACATCAGCGCCGGCACGACGGCGTCGACAGCGGCCTGGGCCGTGTGGATGGCCGAGCCGGTGGTGGCTGAGACGTTCGGGGCCGATGGCTGCCAGACTTGTGGATCGGGGCTGGCGGCGCCGCGGGAGTCGTCCGGATCGGCGGTGGGCCGTCCACCAGGGCCCGCGCATCGGCTCGGACGGCGACACCCCATGGGCTGCCAAGCGTTCCGGCAGCAACCGTAGCCACGGCCAGACCCAGAGCCCCACGCCTGCCGGTGGTCAGCGACACCCGCACGGCCACTCCGATGCCCTTGTCAATGCTCGGTAGCCGAACTGAAGTGACCCGGCCGGCGAAACCTGAGCCGCGCCGGCGTTGAGCGAGGAAGCCGACGGCCTCTGCACCGACGGCCGTCCACGCCGCTCGTACAGCCTGGAGACCTACCACCCCAAAGCCCACCTTGCTGCCGGGCTCACCTGGCCCGAGTCGGCTGACACGAGTGATAGGTGCGGCTCAATCATCGAGGCAGTTGCTGGCCGAGGGGCGGTCACGAACGGCTGCGACTGCGGGAGTGGCCAGCCAGCAGACCGGATCCGCTGGGTGGAGACGCGCCGTGCGGTTCGCCCGGGGATCGCTGCACGTCTCCAAGTAGCCACCCAGGGACTCTCCTGCTGCGTCCGCGCTGGTTCTCGGGGACGGCGTGACGGAGTCCTACGCGATTGGCGCGGTCGCGTCCAGGTTGTCGGCCGCCCATCGGGAAAGCTCGCGCAGCGCGGGCAGGAGCTTGGTGCCGGAGTCCGTCAGCTCGTAGCGGACGGCGACCGGAGGCCCTTCCGCGACCACCCGGTGGACCAGGCCTGTGGCAGCCAGCTCGGTGAGCCGGTCGGAGAGCACCGAGTCGCTGATCCCGTCGACCGCTCGGCGCAGTTCGCTGAACGACGCCGGCCCCCCGGTGAGCACGCCGATGATGACGCCGTTCCAGCGCTTGCCCAGGAAGCCGAAGACGCGAACCAGCGCCGCGTCGCAGGCGGGAGGGCTGTGCGCCGGTTCCTCGGTCACGTTCCCCATCCTAGGCCAGACTTTGATTTTCCTAGTGCTAGTCTTTTCGTAGCAGCAAGCTCAAAGCTAGCGAGGAGACCGTCATGTCGTTGTTCCGTCTGGATGCCAGCATCCGGGTCGAGGGATCCGTCAGCCGCGAGATCGCAGACATCGTCGAAACCGAGTGGCGGGCCGGGAACCCCGACGCCCCGGTCACGCGGCGGCATGTCGGCACCGAGCCGCTGCCCTCCGGTGCATGGGCTGCTGCGGTCGCCGCCAGCGGCCTGCTGCCCGCCGATCCGACCACCCCGGGGCAGGCCGAGGCCCTGGCGCTGGCTGCGACGCTGGTCGATGAGCTCATCGACGCCGAGGCGCTGCTGTTCGCGGTGCCGTTGTACAACTTCGGCGTCTCCCAACACTTCAAGACCTGGGTCGACCTGGTGCTCACCGACCCCCGGATGGGTCCCGCCGGCGGCGCGCCGCTGGCCGGCAAGCCCGCCGTCCTGGTCACGGTGCACGGTGGGAACTACAGCGCCGGAACGCCCCGCGAGGGCTGGGACCACGCCACCGGCTGGATCCGCCGGATCCTCGAAGACGGCTGGCACCTGGACCTGCGCGTGGTCGAGCGCGAGTTCACCCTCGTCGGCGTGAACCCGGCGCTGGACGCCTTCACCGAACTGGCCGCCGAGCTGAAGGTCACCGCCGAGCGCGAGGCGCTCGAGCACGGCCGACTGCTGGCCGACCGCCGCGCCGCGGCCTGAGCGCACCTCCTTCGAGCCGCAGTGGCGGATCACGGGTGAGGACAAGGACACCGGCATTCTCCTACCGGTTGCCGGTAGCGCGCCGAGGTGTGGAACGACCACTGCCGGCAGAAGTATCAGCAGCGGCTGCCGAACCCCCTTTACGCCAGCGGAAGCTCGTTTTTGTTCGGCTGAACGGCGGCGGCGCCCGCCGTACCGGCAGCTGACAGTCATGCCGAGAGGTTAGGGGCTGCGATCCCCTAGCTGGCCGGGATACGCAGATCCCATGGCTGACCGGGATACTCGCGTCGGACCCGTAGTTGTCCGGATGAGGCCCCGGCGTGCTCGGCAGGCGCCTAGCTGTGACGGCGCGCAGCTGGAAGTCGGATGTTCGGACAGAGTGTCTGACGCGATGTCCAACACCGCGTCAGAATCGGACAGTGGCGCCGTCCGGCGTCGGTTGGCTCGGAGACGCTGGTCAGGCTGGCCGCCACCGAGGAGAGCTTTACCGAGGCCGTCTTCCAGCATCAGCTCCAGCCGGGTGATCTCCCGGGTGCGGTCGGCCATCAGCTGCACCCGGTAGCGGGTTAGCATGCGCAGCCGGCGGATGTCCGGTGGCGGCACGAAGGAGGGGCGTAGTAGCCCGCACTCCAGCAGCTGGGCGATCCACTCGGCGTCCTTGACGTCGGTCTTGCGCCGCGAGATCGCCTTAATGTGGGCGGCGTTGACCAGCCAGACCTCCATAACCTCCTCCAGGCAGTAGAACGCCCCCTTCCAGTACGTGGACGTCGACTCCATCGCCGCGTTCGTGACGCCGCACTCGACCAGCCAGTCCAGCCCGGCGACCCGCTCGTACAGAACTTCCACTTCCGATCCCCTCCTTGCGGTCCAGACCTGCAGGGCGTGCCCGGAGGGCCCTCAATGCATGGACACAGACCCGCGCGCTCACGGCAGCAATCAGAGGCACCCGAGGACCCCGCGCCAAACACCTGAGCGGGCTCTCCCGCACCAGTGACGGACGACGTCGCCGGACGACAGCAGCATTCTCATCGCCAGAGGCAGCGATCAAGATCGCAAAGGATTACACGGCGTGCATCGGTGTCGGACGGATCGTGAGCGGCTGCGGCCCTACGCCGTGGCCCTGCTTCCGGTACGCCGGAGCTCGCAGAGGGTGCCAGGCTGAGCTGGTGCGCGTGCTCGTGGCGGGCTGGTTCAGCTTCGATGAGGTGATCGCGACGGTGGGGGACGAGCTGGGTCTGGAGACCGTCGCCGGCTGGCTCGGTGAACTCGACGTCTCTCACGACGTGGCGTGGGCGTCGTACCTGGGGCGCGGGGTCTGCTGGCGCGATGTCGACCCGGCCGACTACACGCACCTCGTCTTCGTCAGTGGGCCGATCGGGAACGGTCCTCTGCTGCGAGAGCTGTGCGACGTGTTCGCGGCCTGCCAGCGCTGGGCGATCAACGTGTCCGTGGTCGACGAGGTCGGTCGCGCGCACTTCGACCAGGTGTGGGAACGGGACGCCCCCGGGGAGGCGGGCAGACCGCACGTCGCCCGCTGCGATCTCGCGGTCGGTGCGGAGGGATCGGATGCGCCGGTGATCGCGGTGGCCTTCGCGCCGGTGCAACGGGAGTACGGCGGGCGGAGCAGGGCAGAGATGGTCCGTGCGGTCATCGAAGAGTGGCTGGCCACTCGGGCGCTGCCCTGGTTCGAGCTGTCGATGGACCTGTTCGACAAGCCGCACGCCCGGCGGCCGGCGCAGGTGAAGTCGCTCGTGCGACGGGCCGACGTCGTCGTCAGCATGCGGTTGCACGGTCTGGTCCTCGGGCTCGACGCCGGCCGGCCGGTGATCGCGTGCGAGCCGATCGCAGGTGGCGCCAAGGTGCGTTGCCAGGCCGAGGCGCTCGACTGGCCGGTGGTTCTGCCGCCCGAGCTGCTCACCGCCGAGGCGTTGGACGCTGCCTTGGCCGAGTGCCTGTCGGGGCAACTCGAGGGCCGGATCACCAGGGCCCGTGCACGCGGCCGGGCCGACACTGCCCGCACCCACGACTGGTTCGCCGCGCAGCTGACCGGCTGAGCCCCGTTGCGGGGGGCTCTAGGGCACGTATGGCGCCGGGGTGCCCGTCAGGAGGTGACGCGCGCCTCCTGGGCTCGGGCAGCCGATGAGGCAGTACAGCGCGGCGTGGCCCTCGGCTGAGGCGTTGCCCTGCTCGACACGGGCGGCCTCGATGAGCTCGTCGCTGTCGACCGAGCCCTTCCGGTAAAACCGCTCGAAAATCTTGCCCGAGGGGGTCTGGCTGCTGAAGATCCCGGCGATCCCCAGGGCGGCCGGATCGGA
>JAODNN010000112.1 GCA_025465355.1 Blastococcus sp.
CACCCGGACGAGGTCGTGCACGTCGACGGTCAGGCCATCCCGGTTGCGCCGTACGACCCACGCAGCCGCCGGGCCCGCCGGCGCCGCCGGCCGATCGCGGTCCTCATCTCCCTCGTCGTGCTGGCGGGGATCGTCGTGGGCATCGTCCTCGGCGGCCAGAAGCTGCTGGCGATGATCAACCCCTCGTCCCAGGACTTCAGCGGCCAGGGCACCGGGACCGTGCAGATCCGGGTCCACGACGGCGACACACTCAGCGACATCGCACGGACGCTGGTCGCCGACGGAGTGATCGCCTCGGAACGCCCGTTCGTGACCGCCGCCGACGCTCACCCCGACGCCACGGCCGTGCAGCCCGGCGTGTACTCGCTGCGTCATCAGATGAGCGGTCAGGCCGCACTTGACATGTTGCTCGATCCCAAGGCGAGCCTGCTGTCCCGGGTCACCGTGCCCGAGGGGCTCACCGTGGCGGCGACGCTGGCCCGGCTCGCCTCCGCCACCGGCACGCCGGTGGCGCAGCTCAAGGCAGCGGCGGCCAACCCGGTGGCGCTGGGTCTGCCGGCCTACGCCCACGGCAAGCTCGAGGGCTTCCTCTTCCCGGCGACCTACGACTTCGGCTCCGGTACCAAGCCGGTCGACATGCTCAAGCAGATGGTCGCCCGGGCGGGCCAGGCGCTGAACGACCTGCAGGTCCCGCCGGCCCAGCGGCTCACCGTGCTCACCAAGGCCAGCATCGTGCAGGCCGAGGCGGGGTCGGTCGCCGACATGGGCAAGGTGGCCCGGGTGCTGGAGAACCGGCTTGCCGACGGGATGCCCCTGCAGCTGGACACCACGGTCAACTACGCCAACGGGAAGGCCGGGGTCACCACGTCCCCGCAGGACCGTCAGAACCCGTCGCCCTACAACACCTACGTCCACGCGGGCCTGCCGCCGGGCGCGATCAGCAACCCCGGTGAGGAGGCGCTGCGCGCAGTCCTCGCCCCGGTCCCCGGCAACTGGCGGTTCTTCGTGGTCGTCAACCCCGACACCGGCGACACCCGGTTCGCGGTGACCGCGGCGGAGCACCAGCAGAACGTGCTGCTGTTCCAGAAGTGGCTGCGGGAGCACCCGGGCGGATGAGGGCCGGAAGGTGAGGGCGGCTGTCGTCGGTCGCCCGGTCGCCCATTCCCTCTCCCCGGTGCTGCACCGGGCGGCGTATGCGGCACTGGGGCTGGACGACTGGACCTATGATGCGCTCGACGTCGGCGCCGAGGAGCTGCCGGACCTGATCGCCGGCCTGGGCGAGGAGTGGCGCGGCTTCTCGGTGACGATGCCGTGCAAGCAGGTGGCGGTGGACGTCGCGGACGTCGTCGAACCGCTGCCGCGCCTGCTGCACGCCGCCAACACCCTGGTGCGCACGGACTCCGGGGGCTGGCGCGCCGAGAACACCGACGTCACCGGGATCGGCATGGCGCTGCAGCTGGCCGGCGTCGACCGCGTCGGGCGCGCCGCGATCATCGGGGCGGGCGGAACGGCCGCCGCCGCAGCGGTGGCGCTCTCCTCCCTGGGTGCCGAGCACATCGACGTCGTCGTCCGTGACCCGTCCCGGGCCGGGGACGTCGGACGGGTGCTGCAGGTCCTCGGCGTGTCGACGTCCGTGAGCCGCATCGCGGACACCCGACTCGACGCCCCGTTGGTCGTCAGCACGGTGCCCGTGGATGCCCAGCCCGACATCGTGCCGCTGTCGTGGCGGGCGGACCAGACCGTGCTCGACGTGCTCTACGCCCCGTGGCCGACCCCGCTGGCGCAGCGCGTCACCGAGGTCGGCGGCACGGTCGTCGGTGGCCTCGAGGTGCTCTTCTGGCAGGCCACGGCGCAGGTGGAGCTCATGACCGGCATGCCGGCACCGATCGCCGCCATGCGCGCCGCGCTGGACGCCGCCGTCGACGCCCGCTGATCCGCCGGTGCACGTCTCCCGAGCGGTGCTGCTCGGCGCCGTCCTGCTCGTCGCCGTCGGTATCGGGCCGTGGCTGGCGCGGACGTCCGTCCGGCTGGCCACCCGGGACGACGCCGCCACCTCGTCGGCGGCCCGCACGACGGTCACGACTGTGGTGTTCGCCGGCCTCCTGGCCGGTGCCGTCAGCCTGACCGGTCTGCGACCGGCCACCGTCGCCCTGGCCTGGGCCGCCGGCGCCGCGGTGGTGCTGGCCGTCGTGGATCTCGCCTGCCACCGTCTCCCGGACCGCGTCACCTATCCCGCGGCCGCGGTCTGCACGCTGGCCCTGGTCGCCGACGCCGCCGTCCTCGGGGCCTGGGGCGCCCTGGTGCGGGCCGTGGCCGCCGCCGCCACCACCTTCCTCATCGCCGCGGGGGTCCGGTCGACCGCACCCGACGCGCTGGGCTTCGGAGACGTGAAGCTACTGGGACTGCTCGGCCTGCTCCTGGGCTGGGCCGGCTGGGGGGTGCTGCTCGCCGGGGTGTTCCTCGGCCTGTGCACCGGTGCGCTGGCGTTCCTCGGGCTGCTGGCCGGCCGCCGGGCCGGCTGGCGCACGGCTCTGCCGTTCGGGCCGCCGCTGCTCATCGGGGCGGTCCTGGCGCTCGTCCTGGCCGGGCCGACCTCACTCGGCTGAGGGTCGGACGGGGCGGCGCCGACCAGGGGTGTCGGCCCCGCCTGGCAGAATCGCTGCCATGTTGCGCTGGCTGACCGCAGGCGAGTCGCACGGCCAGCAGCTCACCGCGATCCTCGAGGGGCTCCCGGCCGGCGTCGAGCTGCAGACCGCCGACCTGGACGCTGCCCTGGCGCGACGCCGGCTCGGCCACGGCCGGGGTGCACGGATGTCCTTCGAGCGTGACGACGTCACGCTGACCGGCGGTGTCCGGCACGGCCGCACCCAGGGCGGCCCGATCGCCGTCCAGATCGGCAACACCGAGTGGCCGAAGTGGACGACGGTCATGGCCGCCGATCCGGTGGATCCCGCTGTCCTGGCCGACCAGGCGCGCAACGCCCCACTGACCCGCCCACGACCGGGGCACGCCGACCTGGCCGGCATGCAGAAGTACGGCTTCGACGACGCCCGGCCGGTCCTGGAGCGGGCCAGTGCCCGCGAGACCGCGGCGCGGGTCGCCCTGGGGGCCGTCGCCCAGGCCTTCCTCCGGCAGGTCCTGGGCGCCGAGGTGGTCAGCCACGTGGTGGCGATCGGTCCGGTCACCGTGCCCGAGGGCGTGCTGCCCGGCCCGCACGACAACGCGCTCATCGACGAGGACCCGGTGCGTTGCGCCGACCCGGCGACCAGCGAGCGCATGGTCGCCGAGATCGACGACGTGCGGAAGAACGGTGACACCCTCGGCGGCGTGATCGAAGTCGTCGTCCACGGCCTGCCGCCGGGGCTCGGTAGCCATGTGCACTGGGATCGGCGGCTGGACTCCCGGCTGGCCGCGGCCCTGATGGGCGTGCAGTCGGTCAAGGCCGTGGAGGTCGGGGACGGCCTCGAGACGGCCCGCCGGCGCGGTTCGGTGGCGCACGACGAGATCGAGCTGGCCGATGGACGGGTTCAGCGGCTGACCGATCGGGCCGGTGGCATCGAGGGCGGCATGACGAACGGCGAGGTGCTCCGTGTGCGCGCGGCGATGAAGCCGATCAGCACGGTGCCCCGGGCCCTGGCCACCATCGACACCGCCACGGGCGAGCCCGCGGTCGCCATCAACCAGCGCAGCGACGCCTGTGCGGTCCCTCGCGGGAGCGTGGTGATGGAGGCGATGGTGGCGCTGGTGCTCGCCGACGCCGTCCTCGAGAAGTTCGGTGGTGACTCGGTCGCCGAGACGCGCCGCAACGCGCAGGCCTACCTCGACGCCCTGCCGTACCGGTGACGCGCCCGCGACTGGTTCTCGTGGGACCGCCCGCGTCGGGCAAGACGACCGTCGGCACGGCGGTCGCCGAGGCGCTCGGGCTGGGCTTCCGTGACACCGACCACGACATCGAGACCGAGACCGGCTCCAGCGTCGCCGACCTGTTCGTCTCGCACGGCGAACCGCATTTCCGGGAGCTGGAGGAGCGGGCGGTCGCCCGCGCCCTCACCGAGCACGACGGCGTCCTGGCCCTCGGCGGCGGTGCGGTGATGAATCGGGACACCCGCGAGCTGCTCGTGGCGCACGGCCGCGCCGGCGGCACCGTGGTGTGGCTCGATGTCGACCTGCACTCGGCCGCCCGCCGGGTGGGGCTCTCCCGTGACCGGCCGCTGCTCGCCGTCAACCCGCGGGCCATGCTGCGGACGATGCTCGAGGAGCGCGCACCGCTCTACCGGGAGGTGGCCACGTACACCGTGGCCACGTCCGGACGTGAGCCCGCCGAGGTCGTCGCAGAGGTTCTGGCCATCCTCTCGTCGCAGCAGGTGGACCGATGAGGCGCGTCCGGGTGGCGGGGGGGAAGCCCTACGAGGTCGTCATCGGACCGGGTGCGATCGCGGAGCTGGGTGTCGTCCTCGCCGGGACGGCCCGCGCGGCTGTGGTGCACGCGTCCCCGCTGGCCGCCGCGGCCGGTGCCGCCGTCGAGACGCTGCAGAGCGCAGGCGTCGCCGCCGAGGCGGTCCGCGTGCCCGACGGCGAGGCGGCCAAGACCGCCGAGGTCGCCGCGTCGGTCTGGGAGGAGTTCGGCCGGCTCGGGCTGACCCGCTCCGACGCCGTCGTCGGCATCGGCGGGGGAGCGGTCACGGATCTCGCCGGCTTCCTGGCCGCCACGTGGGTGCGCGGGGTGCGGGTCGTCCAGGTGCCGACCAGCCTGCTCGGCATGGTGGACGCCGCGGTCGGCGGGAAGACCGGGATCAACACCGCCGCGGGCAAGAACCTCGTCGGCGCGTTCCACCCCCCGGCCGCCGTGCTGTCCGACACCACCCTGCTGGCCGGCCTTCCCGAGGCGGAGTTCCGCTCGGGCCTGGCGGAGGTCGTGAAGTGCGGGTTCATCGCCGACTCTGAGATCCTGCGGCTGCTCGAGGCCGACCCGTCGGGCCACCCTGACACCGTCGAGCTCATCGAGCGCGCCGTGCGGGTGAAGGCCGCGGCTGTCGGTGAGGATCTCTACGACACCGGACGCCGGGAGTTCCTCAACTACGGGCACACCCTCGCCCACGCGATCGAGCGGGTGGAGGACTTCGGCTGGCGGCACGGCGAGGCGGTCGCCGTGGGCCTGGTGTTCGCCGCGGAGCTCGCCGGGCAGGCGGGACTGTTGTCCGGCGATGACGTCGCGCGGCATCGTCGGCTGATCGACACGATGGGGCTGCCCACCCGCTACACCGGCGACTGGGAGCGGTTGCAGTCCGTCATGCGCGTCGACAAGAAGGCTCGCGGGGCCTCGCTGCGATTCGTCGTCCTCGACGGCCTCGGCAGCCCGAAGATCCTGACCGACCCCGACCAGGCGTGGCTCGACGCTGCCTGGGCAGCAGTCTCCGCGTGAAAGGAAGACCGTGACCATTCAGGTGCTCAATGGAGCCAATCTCGGCAGGCTCGGTCTCCGGGAGCCGGAGAAGTACGGGACGACGACCTATGCGGAGCTCGTCGAGCTGATCGAGGTCACCGGCCGTGAGCTGGGCGTCGAGGTACAGGTGCGTCAGACCGACGACGAGGGCGAGCTGCTCCGGTGGGTGCATGCGGCCGCGGACGCCGGTGACCCGGTGCTGATCAACCCGGGGGGCTGGTCGCACACCTCGGTCGTGCTCCGGGATGCCCTCGCCGCGCTGAACGCGCCGCTCGTCGAGGTGCACATCACCAACATCCACGCCCGCGAGGAGTTCCGGCACCACTCCTACGTCTCCGGCGTGGCCGACGGCGTGATCGCGGGCCTCGGCATCAGCGGGTACGTCCTGGCCCTGGGCTGGTTGGCCCAGCAGGGAGTGAGGTGAGAACGACGCGCGCCGACCAGTGGACACAGTGAGCCGGACCGCGGAGCGGCGGGACGCGTTGCGGGCCACCGCGGCACAGCGCGGGCTGGACGCCGTCCTCGTCACCAACCTGCTCAACGTCCGCTACCTGACCGGATTCACCGGCTCGAACGGTGCGCTGCTGGTGCGCACCGACCTTCCCGACCTGTTCGGCACGGACGGCCGGTACACCACGCAGGCCGGCATCGAGGTCCCCGACGTCGAGCTCGTCGTCGACCGCGGCACGGTGCCGGCGCTGGCGCGGGCCGCCGTGCGAGGCAACGCGGCGCGGATGGGCTTCGAGTCGCACGACCTCATCGTCGACGGGCTCGCCGGGCTGGAGAAGGTGCTCGCCGACGCGGCCGGTGGCGGCGCGGCGCCCGAGTTGGTCAGCGTCCGGCGGGCGGTCGAGGCGCTCCGGGCGATCAAGGACGACGACGAGATCGAGGCGCTGCGGCAGGCGTGCGCGGTGGCCGACCAGGCGCTGGCCGAGCTGGCCGCCGAGGGGGCGCTGCGGCCGGGGCGGACCGAGCTGCAGGTGGGCCGCGAGCTCGACGCCCGCATGCTCCTGCTGGGGGCCGAGGCGCCGTCGTTCGAGACGATCGTGGCCGCCGGCGCCAACTCCGCGATCCCGCACCACCGGCCCGACGCCACCGAGTTGCGCGACGGCGACTTCCTCAAGCTGGACTTCGGCGCGACCGTCGACGGTTACCACTCGGACATGACCCGCACCGTCTGCCTGGGGCACGCCGCCGACTGGCAGCGGGAGATCTACGAGCTCGTCGCCGCCGCCCAGGCGGCCGGCCGGGCGGCGCTGGCGGTCGGCACCGACGTCGTCGCGGTGGACGCGGCGGCCCGTGACCTGATCGCCGCCGCAGGTCACGGCGAGCACTTCACCCATGGTCTCGGCCACGGCGTGGGGCTGGAGATCCACGAGGCGCCGGGCATCGGACCGCAGGGCGCGGGTAGGCTGGCCGCCGGCATGGCCGTCACCGTGGAGCCGGGGGTCTACCTACCCGGCCACGGCGGTGTCCGAATCGAGGACACCCTGATCGTCACCGACGACGCGCCTGAACTGTTGACCCTCACGAGCAAGGAACTGCTGGTTCTCTAGATGGCTACCACCAACGACCTGAAGAACGGCATCGTCCTCAACCTGGACGGTCAGCTGTGGACCGTCACCGACTTCCAGCACGTCAAGCCCGGCAAGGGCGGGGCATTCGTGCGGACGACGCTGAAGAACGTGCTCTCGGGGAAGGTCGTCGACAAGACCTTCAACGCCGGCACCAAGGTCGAGACGGCGAACGTCGACAAGCGCTCGATGACCTACCTCTACAAGGACGGCGCCGACTTCGTCTTCATGGACGGCGACACGTTCGACCAGATCCACGTGCCGAGCGAGACCGTGGGCGGGGGTGCCGACTACCTCCTCGAGAACACCGAGGTGATCGTCGCCGTTCATGACGACACCCCGCTGTACGTCGAGCTCCCCGTCACCATGGAGCTGCTCGTGGAGCACACCGACCCGGGCCTGCAGGGCGACCGGTCCACCGGTGGCACCAAGCCGGCCACGCTGGAGACCGGCGCGCAGATCCAGGTACCGCTGTTCATCACGACCGGCGAGAAGCTCAAGGTCGACACCCGCGACGGCCGGTACCTCGGCCGGGTCAACTGAATCCCGTTCCCTGAGCATCGAGTACTGAGATGGCCGCACGGAGCAAGGCACGCAAGCGGGCGGTCGATGTCCTCTACGAGGCGGAGCTGCGCGGGCGCGACCGCCGCGACCTGCTGCAGGAGCGCACCGCCGACGACACCCCGCCGATGCCCGAGCACGCGGCCCGCCTGGTGGAGGGCGTGGCCGAGCACGCGACCCGCATCGACACGCTGATCGATGCCCACACCACCGGCTGGTCGATCGACCGGCTGCCCGACGTCGACCGCGCGATCCTGCGCATGGCGGTGTTCGAGCTGCTGTGGGCCGACGACGTCCCCGACGCCGTCGTCATCGACGAGGCCGTGGAGCTGGCGAAGACGCTGTCCACCGACGACTCGCCGGCCTACGTCAACGGCGTCCTCGGCGCGATCCTCGCCGCCGAGGTCCCGACGGCCTAGGAAGCCGCGCAACCGCTGACGCCGTTCCTCCTCAGTGCACGTCGCGGCGGTTGAAGAGGACGACGCCGATCCCGACGATGACGGCCGTGATGGCCCCCAGCACGATTCCCGCCTGCAGGTTGCCGATCACGTACTCCCGTGGCCGGTCGAAGCCACCGGGCCCGAGGCGGTCGAAGATGTGCAGCGTGATGCCGTTGGGTGAGATGAGCCCCGCGGCGTTGTTGGAGAGCAGCCACGGCTCCCACCCCGGGCGCAGGATGTGGATGGCGGTCTCGACGACGGCGAAGTAGACGAATCCGATCCCGAGCGCGGCGCCGGTGTTGCGGATCAGGTTGGTCAGCCCGAAGCCGAGCAGTGCGCCGAGGACGGTCAGCAGGACGCCGCGCCCCTGGGTGGCCAGCAGGTGTCCCCAGAACCCCTGCGGAAGCGGGCCTCCGGTGCTGTCGACCGCGCGGAGGACGGCCGCCATGGCCAGCCAGGCCGCCTGGGCCACGGCGCCGAGCAGGGCGCTGGCGAGCACCAGGACGCCGAGTTTGGTACCCATCACCTTCATCCGGCGCGGTACCCAGAACAGCAGCGCGACCAGCGAGCGGGTGGACCACTCCGCCCCGATCCAGGTGGCTCCGATGAGGAAGGCCAGGACCGCCGAGGCCGCCCCGAAGCCCATCGCCCCGGCGGAGCCGACGGTCGCCATGTCGAACGGCTGGTGGGGGAGGAAGTCGTCCAGGTTCAGCTGGTCGGTGGTCAGCGGCGGCCCGCAGTAGGTCTCAGGGGGCGCGTCGGTCGGCCGCCTCGGATCGTCCAGGCACTGCTGACGCTGCGCCTCGCTGTCGGCGATGACCTGCTGCGCCGTCTGCTGGGCAATGGCGCGGTCCTCAGCGCTGGGGACGCCGTAGTGGGTAAGGGCGATCACCGTGGCGGCGAGCCAGCCGAGCACGGCGAGCCCCAGCAGGATCTGGATGAAGCGGCGCGAACGGAAGCGGTGCACTTCCGCCCGGAAGAGGCTCCCGCGCCGCGTCGTCGCCGGCCCGCCGCCGGTGGCGTGGGTGAGCGGTTCGTCGATCGTGGCGCTCATGCCGGATCTCCGGTGATGGCGAGGAACGCGGTCTCCAGGTCGGCGGTCAACGGGGTGAGCTCCTCGAGGTAGGTCCCCTGGGCCGCGAGAGCACGGGTGATCTCGCCCGGCATCGCGACGTCGTGCACCAGCAACGTCCGGCCGTCGGGCACCTCCGGCGGCGAGACCGAGAAGCCGGCGGCGGCCAGGATCGTGGCCGCCAGGCCGGCGTCCGGTACCCGCACGCGGATCTCCCCCTCCGAGCGGCCGGCCAGGACGTCGGCCACGGCCCCGGACGCGACGCGCTTGCCGCGGGCCAGGATGGTGACGGTGTCGCAGACCTGCTGGATCTCGGCCAGCAGGTGCGAGGACAGCAGGACAGTGGTGTCGCTGTCCCGGCCCAGTCGCCTGATCAGCTCGCGGACGTCGCGGATGCCGGCCGGGTCCAGTCCGTTGCTCGGCTCGTCGAGGATCAGCAGCCGCGGAGCCTTGAGCAGTGCCGCGGCGATCCCCAGCCGTTGCTTCATTCCCAGCGAGTAGCCCTTGAAGCGGTCGTTGGCCCGGTCGGTGAGGTCGACGATCTCGAGGCACTCCTCGACGCGGGCGCGACTGGCGCCGGCGGTCTCCGCCAGCAGCCTGAGGTTCCGCCGGCCGGAGAAGTTGGGAAAGAACAGCGGGGTCTCGACCAGGGCGCCCACGGAGCCGATGACCTCGGGCAGTCCGGCCGGCACGGGCTGGTCGAGCAGACGGATGTCGCCGCCGTGATCGGGCCGGACGAGACCGAGCAGCACGCGGATCGTGGTCGTCTTGCCGGAGCCGTTGGGGCCGAGGAACCCGTGGACACCACCGGACTCGACGAGCAGGTCGAGGCCGTCCAGCGCCTTCTGCGGTGGTCGGCCGCGGCGCCGGTAGGTCTTCGACACCGCGACCATCTGCACGGCCGGCATGGAACCTCCTTGTTCGCCGGTACGGCTCCGGGGTCCGTGCACCCTGGCACACTGCTGCCTCCCGCGACAGGAACAGCGGCGCGTGTCGGAACCGGCGCGTTCCGTAGACGGCGAGAGGCCCCGCCCAGAAGGGGCGGGGCCTCTCGCCGACGGCCGTCAGCGCGGAGCGTTGCGGCGTTCCCAGTGCGGGTCGATGTCGTCGTCGATCTCGTCGCCGCCCATGGTGACGATGCCCTCCATGCCGGGGGAGAGGACACCCCACTCGATCAGCCGCGAGGTGAGCTCGTCCGGGCTCATGTCGTAGATGATCGCCAGCGACTTGAGGTCCTCGGTGCGGATCGAGAGGACCTTGCCGTTGTAGTCGTGCCGCTGGGCCTGGATGGTCGAGGCGTAGCGGGCCAGCGGGCCGGCTTCGTCGGCCGGGAGCGAGCCCAGCGACTCCAGGTTGAGCACGATCTTGGTGTTGTTGGTCACCGCCGAGCTCGGCTGCGGATCGGGCAGCAGTTCGGAGACGGGGACGCCGTAGAACACCGCCAGCTCGGAGAGCCGCTGCACGGTGACGGCGCGGTCGCCGCGCTCGTAGGAACCGACCACGACTGCTTTCCAGCGGCCGTGGGACTTGTCCTCCACTCCCTGCAGAGAGAGGCCCTGCTGGTTGCGGATGGCGCGGAGCCGGGCGCCGAGTGCCCGCGAGTAGTCAGTGCTCATCGCTGTCCTGCTTACTGTCCGTCGTCCCGGGATGGTCGTGTTCGTCACTCACCGTACTGGTCCGGCAGGAAGCGCAACAGGAGGACACTCCTTGAGAGTCAGTAGTCGGGCAGGTACCGACGGTCACCCTCACCCAGGGTGCCGGGCCGTCGGAATCGTGTCTGACCTGTGCAGTACCGTGACGCGCGGTCCACCCACTCCTTTAACGACCCGTCCAGTGAGGCGGGGAAGGAGGCCTGATGGCCAGCTCTGTCGAGCCTGCCCGGAACGCGGCGCCCGTGACCAGCGCCCCGTCCTCCGCCGGCACCCTGTTCACCGCCGCCGACGTCGCCCGTGTGATCGACCGGATGACTCACCAGCTCATCGAGCGCGCGGCGTCGGCCGATCCGGACTCGCCGGACGGCGGCCTGTCCGGGCTCGTGCTGATCGGCATCCCCACCCGCGGTGCCCCGCTGGCCCGGCGGCTCGCCGCCCGCATCGAGGCATTCTCCGGCGTCCCTGTCGACGTGGGGACCGTCGACATCACGCTCTACCGGGACGACCTGCGGCTGCGCGGGGTCCGGGCACTGGAGCCCACGATGCTGCCGGACGCCGGTATCGACGGCCGGGTGGTCGTGCTCGTCGACGACGTGCTGTTCTCCGGCCGCTCCGTCCGCGCCGCGCTGGACGCCCTGCGCGACCTCGGCCGGCCGCGGGCCGTGCGGCTGGCCGTCCTGGTCGACCGGGGGCACCGGGAACTGCCGATCCGTGCCGACTACGTCGGCAAGAACGTCCCGACCTCCCGAGCCCAGCAGGTGAAGGTGCACCTCAGCGAGATCGACGGGAGCGACGCGGTGCTGGTGACCGAGGACGGCGTCCGCGGGGAGAGCCAACAGTGAAGCGCCACCTGCTGGAGGCGGCCGATCTCGACCGCGCCGACGCCACCCTGGTGCTCGACACCGCCGCCCAGATCGACGCCGCACTGGCCGGGCGCGAGGTGAAGAAGCTGCCGACCCTGCGGGGGCGGACGGTGGTCAACCTCTTCTACGAGGATTCCACCCGCACCCGCATCTCCTTCGAGCTCGCCGCCAAGCGGCTCTCCGCCGACGTCATCAACTTCTCCGCGAAGGGCAGCAGCGTCTCCAAGGGCGAGAGCCTCAAGGACACTGCGCTGACCCTCGAGGCGATGGGCAGCGACGCGATCGTCGTCCGGCACTCCGCCTCGGGTGCGCCGCACCGGCTGGCCAACTGGGTCCGCGGCAGCGTGGTCAACGCCGGCGACGGCACCCATGAGCACCCCACCCAGGCGCTGCTCGACGCGTACACGATCCGGCAGCGACTGGGCCGGCTCGAGGGGGTGCGGGTCGGGATCGTGGGCGACGTCCTGCACAGCCGCGTCGCCCGTTCGAACGTGAGCCTGCTGCACACGCTGGGCGCTGAGGTCACCGTGGTCGCGCCCCCGACCCTGCTGCCCGTCGGCGTCGGCAGCTGGCCGGTCGAGGTCAGTTACGACCTCGACGCCGTGCTGCCCAAGGTCGACGTCGTGATGATGCTGCGGGTCCAGGCCGAGCGGATGAACGCCTCGTTCTTCCCCAGCGCCCGCGAGTACAGCCGCCGCTACGGCCTCGACGCACCGCGGATGGGCACCCTCGCCGATGGCGCGATCGTCATGCACCCCGGCCCGATGAACCGCGGCATGGAGATCGCCGCCGAGGTGGCCGACTCGGTCCGCTCGACCATCGTCGAACAGGTCGCCAACGGGGTCTCCGTGCGGATGGCCGTCCTGTACCTGCTGCTCGGAGGTAACGAGCCCGCATGACCTATCTGATCAGGGGCGTGCGCCCCTACGGCGGGGACGCCGCCGACATCGTGATCAAGGACGGCCGGATCACGACCATCGGCGAGCACCTCTCGGTCCCGGGTGCCGAGGTGGTGGACGCCGACGGGTTGATCGCCCTGCCCGGGCTCGTCGACCTGCACACCCATCTCCGCGAACCCGGCCGGGAGGATGCCGAGACCGTCGAGACCGGGAGCCGCGCGGCCGCCCTCGGCGGGTTCACCGCGGTGCACGCGATGGCCAACACCGACCCGGTGGCCGACACCGCCGGAGTCGTCGAGCAGGTGTGGCGGCTCGGCCGGCAGGCCGGGCTCGTGGACGTCGTCCCGGTGGGTGCGGTGACCGTGGGCCTCCGTGGCGAGCGGCTGGCCGAACTCGGCGCCATGGCCGACTCCGCCGCGCGCGTCCGCGTGTTCTCCGACGACGGCTCCTGCGTGAGCGACCCGGCGCTGATGCGGCGGGCACTCGAGTACGTGAAGGCCTTCGACGGCGTCGTCGCCCAGCACGCCGAGGAGCCGCGGCTGACCGCGGGGGCGCAGATGCACGAGGGCGACCGGTCGGCCCGGCTCGGGCTGACCGGCTGGCCGGCGGCCGCCGAGGAGGCGATCATCGCCCGCGACGTGCTGCTCGCCGGGCACGTCGGCGCGCGGCTGCACATCTGCCACGTGTCGACGGCGGGCTCGGTGGAGATCCTGCGCTGGGCCAAGGCGCGCGGCGTGCGGGTGACCGCGGAGGTGACGCCGCACCACCTGCTGCTGACCGACGCCTGCGCGGAGGGCTACGACCCGGTGTTCAAGGTCAACCCGCCGCTGCGCACGGACGCCGACGTCGAGGCCGTGCGCCTCGGACTGGCCGACGGCACGATCGACGCCGTCGCCACCGACCACGCGCCCCACGCGGTGGAGGACAAGGAGAGCGAGTGGGCGCAGGCCCGGCCCGGGATGCTCGGGCTGGAGCAGGCGCTCTCCGTGGTCGTCGAGACGATGGTCGAGACGGGCCTGCTCGACTGGCAGGGCGTCGCCGACCGCATGTCGGTGCAGCCGGCCACCATCGGCCGACTCGCCGAGCACGGCCGGCCGCTCGCGCCGGGGGAGCCGGCCAACCTGCTGGTGCTCGACCCCGCGGCCCGTGCGGTCGTCGATCCGGCAACGCTGGCCAGCCGCAGCCGGAACAGCCCGTATGCCGGCCGGGAACTGCCCGGCCGGGTCGTCGCCACGTTCCTGCGTGGCGACGCCACGGTTCTCGACGGAAAGGCCGTTCGGTGACGAGTGAGCTTCGGAGCGAGGAACGAGCGAGGAGCGGAGCGAGCGCGGAACCGAACGAGAAAGGCAGAGTGTTGAGCGCGATCTTGGTACTCGAGGACGGGCGCACGTTCCGGGGTGAGGCCTACGGCGCGACCGGGACGACGGTGGGCGAGGCGGTGTTCGCCACCGGGATGACCGGCTACCAGGAGACGCTGACCGACCCCAGCTACTCCCACCAGGTCGTCGTCATGACCGCCCCGCACATCGGCAACACCGGGGTGAACGACGAGGACGACGAGAGCAGCCGGATGTGGGTCGCCGGGTTCGTCGTCCGCGACCCCGCCCGGCGGCCGGCGAACTGGCGGTCCACCGGCAGCCTGGACGACGCCCTGGTGGCGCAGGGTGTCGTCGGCATCAGCGGCATCGACACCCGAGCGCTCACCCGGCACCTGCGCGAGCGCGGCGCCATGCGGGTCGGGATCAGCAGCGAGATCAGCGATCCGGAGGAACTGCTGGCGCGCGTCACTGCCGCGGACAGCATGACGGGCGCGGATCTCGCCCCCGGGGTCAGCACCCGCGAGCCGTACGTGGTGCCGGCGGTGGGGGAGAAGCGCTTCACGATCTCCGCGCTCGACCTCGGCATCAAGACCGCCACCCCGCGGCACCTGGCCGAGCTCGGCGTCGAGACACACGTCCTGCCGGCCACGTCCACCGCGGCAGATCTGCTCGCGGCGGGCCCCGACGGCGTCTTCCTCTCCAACGGCCCCGGCGACCCGGCGGCCGCGGACTACGCGGTCGAGGCGGTGCGCGGGGTGCTCGACGCCCGCCGCCCGCTGTTCGGGATCTGCTTCGGCAACCAGATCCTCGGCCGGGCACTGGGCCTGGGCACCTACAAGCTGCGCTTCGGCCACCGCGGGCTCAACCAGCCGGTGCTCGACCGGGTCAGCGGCACGGTGCGGGTGACCAGCCACAACCACGGCTTCGCCGTCGACGCGCCGCTCGACCGCGCGACCGACACCCCGTACGGCCGGGTCGAGGTCAGCCACGTCGGCCTCAACGACGACGTCGTCGAGGGGCTGCGCTGCCTCGACGTCCCGGCGTTCAGCGTGCAGTTCCACCCTGAGGCGGCGGCCGGCCCACACGACGCGGCGCCCCTGTTCCAGCGGTTCGTCGACCTGATGTCGGCCCAGAAGGAAGGCTCACCGGGTGCCCAAGCGGACTGACATCGAGCACGTGCTGGTCATCGGCTCGGGGCCGATCATCATCGGCCAGGCCAGCGAATTCGACTACTCCGGCACCCAGGCGTGCCGGGTGCTCAAGGCGGAGGGGCTGCGGGTCAGCCTGGTCAACAGCAACCCGGCGACGATCATGACCGACCCGGAGGTGGCCGACGCCACCTACATCGAGCCGCTCACCCCGGAGTTCGTCGAGAAGGTCATCGCCCAGGAGCGCCCCGACGCCCTGCTGGCCACGCTGGGCGGGCAGACCGCCCTCAACATCGCGATCGGGCTGTACGAGAACGGCGTCCTCGAGAAGTACGGCGTCGCGCTGATCGGGGCCGACGTCGACGCGATCAACCGCGGCGAGGACCGGCAGATCTTCAAGGACATCGTCCGTTCGATCGGTGCCGACGCGCCCCGTTCGACGGTCTGCGGCACGGTCGAGGAGGCGCTGGCCACGGCCGAGGACGTCGGCTACCCGGTCGTCATCCGGCCCAGCTTCACGATGGGCGGGCTCGGTTCCGGCATCGCCACCGACGAGCCGATGCTGCGCCGGATGGCCGCCCACGGGCTGGCCGACTCCCCGGTGCACACGGTGCTGATCGAGGAGTCCGTGCTCGGCTGGAAGGAGTTCGAGCTCGAGTTGATGCGCGACCGCAGCGACAACGTCGTCGTCATCTGCTCGATCGAGAACATCGACGCGATGGGCGTGCACACCGGCGACTCGGTGACCGTGGCCCCGGCGATGACGCTCACCGACCGCGAGTACCAGCAGATGCGGGACGTCGGCATCGCGGTGCTGCGTGCGGTCGGCGTCGACACCGGCGGGTGCAACATCCAGTTCGCCGTACACCCGGACACCGGCCGGCTGGTCGTCATCGAGATGAACCCGCGGGTCAGCCGGTCGTCGGCGCTGGCCTCGAAGGCCACCGGGTTCCCGATCGCCAAGATCGCCGCGAAGCTGGCCATCGGCTACACCCTCGACGAGATCACCAACGACATCACCGGGGTCACGCCCGCGTCCTTCGAGCCGGCGCTGGACTACGTCGTCGTCAAGATCCCGCGGTTCACCTTCGAGAAGTTCCCCGGGGCGGACCCGCGGCTGACCACGACGATGAAGAGCGTCGGCGAGGTCATGTCCCTGGGCCGCAACTTCCCCGAGGCGCTGGGCAAGGCGATGCGCTCCACGGAGACCAAGGTGGCCGGGTTCTGGACCGGGCCGGCTCCGGACCGGTCGGTCGAGGAACTCCTCGACGCGCTCCGGGTGCCCGTGGACGGCCGGTTGTACCTCGCCGAGCAGGCCCTGGCGGCCGGCGCGACCGTCGAGCAGGTCGCCGAGGCCAGCGGCTTCGACCCATGGTTCGTGGATCAGATCGCGCTGGTGCACGAGATCGGCACCGCCGTCCGCGAGGCGCCGTCGCTCACTCCGGAGCTGCTCCGCAGGGCCAAGCGGTACGGCCTGTCCGACCGGCAGATCGCCGCGCTGCGGCCGGAGCTGGCCGGTGAGGACGGCGTCCGGGTGCTGCGCTGGCGGCTGGGTATCCGGCCGGTCTACAAGACCGTCGACACGTGCGCCGCCGAGTTCGGCGCCCTCACCCCCTACCACTACTCCTCCTACGACGAGGAGAACGAGGTGCGGCCGCGGGAGAAGCCCGCGGTGCTGATCCTGGGCTCGGGCCCCAATCGGATCGGTCAGGGCATCGAGTTCGACTACTCCTGCGTGCACGCCGTCATGGCGCTGCAAGACGCCGGCTACGAGGCGGTGATGGTCAACTGCAACCCGGAGACCGTCTCCACCGACTACGACACCGCCGATCGGCTCTACTTCGAGCCGCTCACCTTCGAGGACGTCCTCGAGGTGGTCGAGGCCGAGCGTGCCGCCGGGCCCGTCGCCGGCGTCATCTGCACCCTCGGCGGCCAGACCCCGCTCGGCCTGGCGCAGCGGCTCAAGGACGCCGGGGTGCCGGTGCTCGGGACGTCGCCGGAGTCGATCGACGCCGCCGAGCACCGCGGGGCCTTCTCCCGGGTGCTCGCCGACACCGGCCTGCGGGCACCCAAGCACGGCACGGCGACGACGTTCGCCGAGGCGCGGGCGATCGCCGCCACCATCGGCTACCCGGTGCTGGTCCGGCCCTCGTACGTGCTCGGCGGCCGCGGCATGGAGATCGTCTACGACGACGCCACGCTCGAGGCCTACATCGCCAAGGCCACCGACGTCAGCCCCGAGCACCCGGTCCTGGTCGACCGTTTCCTCGAGGACGCCGTGGAGATCGACGTCGACGCGCTCTACGACGGCACCGAGCTGTACCTCGGCGGGGTCATGGAGCACATCGAGGAGGCCGGCATCCACTCCGGCGACTCCGCGTGTGCCCTCCCGCCGATCACCCTGGGTTCGGCCGACCTGCTGGCCATCCGGGCGGCCACCGAGAAGCTCGCCGCCCGGATCGGCGTGCGCGGCCTGATGAACGTGCAGTACGCGCTCAAGGACGACCTGCTCTACGTGCTGGAGGCCAACCCGCGGGCCAGCCGGACGGTCCCCTTCGTGTCCAAGGCGACGGCGGTGCAGCTAGCCAAGGCCGCCGCCCGGATCGCGGTGGGGGAGACGATCGCCGGCCTGCGCACCGCGGGCGTGCTGCCGGCGTCGGGCGACGGCACGGACCTGCCCGAGGACGCGCCGATCGCGGTCAAGGAGGCAGTGCTGCCCTTCCACCGGTTCCGCACCGTCGAGGGCCAGGGCGTGGACACCGTGCTCTCCCCGGAGATGAAGTCCACCGGTGAGGTCATGGGCCTCGATGCCGGGTTCGGCACCGCGTTCGCCAAGTCGCAGGCCGCCGCCTACGGGTCCCTGCCCACCGGCGGCACGGTGTTCGTCTCGCTGGCCAACCGGGACAAGCGGTCGGCGGTCTTCCCGATCAAGCGGCTGGCCGACCTGGGGTTCCGGGTGCTGGCAACGACCGGGACCGCGCAGGTGCTCCGCCGCAACGGGGTGCAGTGCGAGGTCGTCGGCAAGTTCAGTGACGGGCCGGGCAACTGCGTGGAACTCATCCTGGCCGGCGAGGTGGACATCGTCGTCAACACGCCGTTCGGCTCACCGGGCAACAGCGGACCGCGGCTGGACGGCTACGAGATCCGCACGGCCGCGGTGTCGGCCGGGATCCCGTGCATCACCACGGTGCAGGGAATGGCCGCCGCGGTGCAAGGCATCGAGGCGCTCCGCCGGGGCGACATCGGCGTCCGCAGCCTGCAGGACGTCCACGCCGCGCTGCTGAGCTCCCGGACGGCGCAGTGAGCGGCTCGCTCACGACCCCGGCGCCGCGGGCGGCGCAGCCGCCGGTCCAGCGGGTGGTCGAGGTCGTCGGCCGGCGGCCCGTGAACGCCTATGTCGAGCTGTCGCTGGCCGCCCCGGAGATCGCGGAGCGGGCCGTTCCGGGGCAGTTCGTCGCCTTCGCCATCGGCGGCCCGGCGTCGGCCCTGCTGCTGCGCCGGTCGATCGCGATCAGCGGCACCCGCGACGGAGTCGTGACCGTCGTCGTCGCCCCGCACGGACCGGGGTCGACCTGGCTGGCCGGCCTGCAGGTGGGGGAGCGGGTGGACGTCGTCGGTCCGCTCGGCCGCCCGTTCCCCATGCCCGAGCCGGGCGTGCCTGCCCTCCTGGTGGGCGGCGGCTACGGTGCCGCCGCCCTGGTAGGGCTCGCCGCGCGGCTGCGCGACGGGGGATCGGCGGTCGCCGCCGTGACCGGTGCGGCGTCAGCCGACCGGCTGTGCTCGGTCGACGAGCTCTCCGCCCTCGCCGAGCCGGTGGCGGTCACGACCGACGACGGCAGCGCCGGCCGGCCGGGCCGCGTCACCGTCGCGGTCGAGGAGCTGATCGCGGACGCCGGCGTGGTCTACGCGTGCGGGCCCATGGCGATGCTGCGGGCGGTCGCCGATGCCGCGACGGCGGTAGGCGTCCCGTCCTACGTGGCGGTCGAGGAGTCGATGGCCTGCGGAATCGGCGTCTGCATGACCTGCGTACTCCCGGTCGTCGGCGAGGACGGCCGCACCCGTTTCGCCCGGTCCTGCACGGAGGGGCCGGTGTTCGGGGGCGACCGGGTGCGCTTCGCGGACGTCGGCACCCTGCCGGCCGACGTCGTCGGCGCCGATGCCATGGGAGTGGTGCAGTCGTGACAGCGCTGGAGACCGCCGTCGACATGCGGACCGCGCTCGGGGCTGCGCCGATCCCGAGCCCGGTGCTCACCGCCTCGGGCTGCTCGGCGTTCGGTCGTGAACTGGAGCCGTTCGTCGACCTGACGGCGATCGGCGCCGTGGTCACCAAGTCGGTGCAGCTGCGGCCGCGCTCAGGCCGGCCGACGCCGCGGATGGCCGAGACGCCGAGTGGGATGCTCAACTCGATCGGCCTGCAGGGCCCGGGTATCGACGGGCTGCTCGCCGACGAGCTGCCGTGGCTGGCCGAGCGCGGCATCCGGTCGTTCGTCTCCATCGCCGGCACGCGGGTCGAGGACTTCGCCGAGCTTGCCGAGCGGCTGCGGGGCGTCCCCGGTGTCCTGGGCCTCGAGGTCAACATCAGCTGCCCGAACGTGGAGAGCCGCGGCGAGGTGTTCGCCTGCGACCCGGGCGCCGCCTCCGACGTCGTATCCGCCGTTCGGGCCGCCGCAGACCCGGCGCACCCGGTCTACGCCAAGCTCAGCCCCGACGTCACCGACATCGTCTCGGTCGCGCGGGCGGTCGCCGCTGCCGGTGCCGACGGGCTGTCGATGATCAACACGCTCCTCGGGCTGGTCATCGATCCGGACACGATGCGGCCGGTACTCGGCGGCGTGACCGGTGGCCTCTCCGGTCCGGCGATCCGCCCCGTGGCGCTGCGCTGCGTGTGGCAGGTCCATGCCGCGCTGCCGGACGTGCCGATCCTGGGCATGGGCGGCATCCGTACCGGTCTGGACGCGCTGCAGTTCGTCCTCGCGGGCGCCTCGGCGGTCTCGGTGGGAACGGCGGTCTTCAACGATCCGTCGGCCCCCGCTCGCATCCACGCCGAGCTGGCCGCGGCCCTGGCCGAGCGGGGCTTCGCCTCGCTGGCCGACGCCGTCGGACACGCGCACCGGCCGAACGCGTGAACGCGCCGTTCGGCGAGCGCCTGGCCGACGCCGTGGCCGCCCGCGGGCCGTTGTGCGTGGGCATCGACCCGCACGCACCGCTGCTGGAGAAGTGGGGCCTGACCGACTCCGCCGACGGCCTCGCCCGGTTCACCGACACCGTGGTCGACGCCCTGGCGGGAACGGTCGCCGTCCTGAAGCCGCAGCTGGCCTTCTACGAGCGGCACGGCTCCCGGGGTCTGGCAGTCCTCGAGGGCGCCGTCGCCCGGGCGCGTGCCGCTGGTGCGCTCGTGCTCCTCGACGCGAAACGCGGCGACATCGGCTCGACGATGGACGCCTACGCGGACTACCTCCGCCCCGAGCACCCGCTCGCGGTCGATGCGATGACCGTGAGCCCCTACCTGGGCCCGCGTTCGCTCCAGCCCGCCGTCGACACCGCGCGGCTCTGTGGCGGCGGCCTGTTCGTCCTGGCCCGTACCTCCAACGCCGACGCCGGCACGTTCCAGCACGCCGTCGTGGGCGACGCGGCAGGGGAGCGGTCGGTGGCGCAGGCCGTCGTCGACACGGTGCGCGGCTGGAACACTCCCGGGTGGGTGATCGGTGACCCGCTGCCCGACATCGCGGCCGTGCGCGACCTGGCCGGCCGCTTCGGGCCCACCACCGGATCCTTCGGGGTGGTGGTCGGGGCGACGCTGCGGGAGATGGACGTCGACCTCGACGGCCTGGGCGGGCCGATCCTCGCTCCGGGGCTGGGCGCCCAGGGCGGTTCGGTGACCGACCTGCGCCGACTGTTCGGCACCGGCCGGGCCGTCGTCCCCACCGTGTCCCGGGACGTGCTCGCTGCCGGCCCGGACGTCGCGGCACTGCGGGCCGCCGCCGAGCGCTGGGCCAGCGAACTCGGCTGATCCACCTGCGGTCGCGCCGGAAGCACCCCTTCCGGCGTGTCGTCTCTTCGGCGTGTCGGACCGGAAATCCGCGGGGCCGCAGGCCTTTCGGACATCCGGAACGAATTCAGTCGAAACCCGTCCTGACCAGGGGAGATGACGGATCGTCACGTCACCGCCGGACACTGCGTCACCGGCTTCCTGCAAGGTACGGGACGGGAACTCGCGGCAATGGGCGTGACCAGCGGATTTGCCGGGAACTAGGTTGGTTGTGAGGCTCAGAAGCGAGCCCTTCCCTTCCGAGTCCATGTAGACCGCCGGGTCCGACAACGGCCCGGCGAACGAGACGATTGGGTCGACCATGCCCCTGCCTGACCTGTCCCCGGAACAACGTGCCGCCGCGCTGGAGAAGGCGGCCGCTGCACGCAAGGCACGCGCCGAGCTGCGTGAGCAGCTGAAGAACAAGGGCGCCACTGTCGGCGACGTCCTGACGAAGGGCGACACCGACGAGGTCATCGGGAAGATGCGCGTCTCCGCCGTCCTCGAGTCCCTGCCGGGCGTCGGCAAGGCGCGCGCGGCCAAGATCATGGAGCGGCTGGAGATCTCGCCCACCCGGCGCGTCCGCGGTCTGGGCGCCAATCAGCGCCGGGCGCTCGAGGCGGAGTTCGGCGGCGACAAGGTCGTCTGAGAAGGTCATCCGAGGGTTCCGCGTGGCGCCCCACGAGGGGCCTGATCAAGGACGGCACCCGAACGACCCCCGGACGAGGACGACGAGTGGCACGAGCGACACCCGCACGGCTGACTGTGCTCTCCGGGCCCTCCGGGGTCGGCAAGGGAACTGTGGTGGCCGAGGTCCGGCGCCGGCATCCGGACGTCTGGGTGTCGGTGTCGGTCACCACGCGCCGTCCTCGTCCGGGCGAGATCGACGGCGTGCACTACCACTTCGTGGATGACGCCGAGTTCGACCGGCTGATCGCCAAGGACGGGTTGCTCGAGTGGGCCGAGTACGCGGGCTACCGGTACGGCACGCCCGCCGCCGCGGTGCAGGAGCGGCTGGCATCCGGCGTCCCGGCTCTGCTGGAGATCGAGCTGCAGGGCGCTCGCCAGGTCCGGGCCCGTGACCCCGAGGCCCAACTGGTGTTCCTCGCCCCGCCGTCCTGGGCCGTGCTGGTCAGCCGGCTGGCGGGGCGAGGGTCGGAACCGCCGGCCGTCCAGGAGCGCCGGCTGGCCCTCGCGCAGGCTGAGCTGGACGCTTCCGGGGAGTTCGACGTCGTCGTCGTCAACGACGACGTGGCCCGGGCCGCCGACGAGTTGGTAGACTTGCTGACTGCGCCCCCGCCCGAACCTGCCTAGGGGAGGGCGCGCACCCAAGAATAGAGGAGCACGCCCACCCGTGTCCGGAGTCGCACCTGCCCCTGAGGGCATCACCAACCCCCCGATCGACGAGCTGCTCGAGCGCACCAGCAGCAAGTACGGCCTGGTCATCTTCGCCGCCAAGCGCGCGCGCCAGATCAACGCCTACTACAGCCAGCTCTCCGAGGGCCTGCTGGAGTACGTCGGCCCCCTGGTCGACACCGCTCCGCAGGAGAAGCCCCTGTCGATCGCCCTGCGCGAGATCAACGAGGGTCTGCTGACCCACACCGCCGGCGAGAACTGAACCGGTCGCCCGAAGCAGGGCACCCAGAGTGATGAGAACGCACCCGGCAGTTCCTGCCGGGTGCGTTGTCGTTCGTGGAGGATGGCGGGCATGAGTCGCATCGTGCTGGGCGTGAGCGGAGGCGTGGCCGCCTACAAGGCCGCACTGCTCCTGCGCGCGTTCACCGCGGCCGGGCACGACGTGCGCGTCGTCCCCACTCCCGGCGCGCTGAACTTCGTCGGCGCCGCGACCTTCGAGGCGCTGTCCGGGAACCCCGTCACCACCGACGTCTGGTCCGACGTCCACCAGGTCGCCCATGTGCGGATCGGCCAGGGGGCCGACCTGGTCGTGGTCGCCCCGGCCACGGCCGACCTGCTGGCCCGGGCCGCTGCCGGCCGGGCCGACGACCTGCTCACCGCGACGCTGCTCACCGCCTCCTGTCCGGTGGTCTTCGCCCCCGCGATGCACACCGAGATGTGGCTGCACGCGGCCACCCAGGACAACGTCGCCACCCTGCGCCGCCGCGGCGCGATCGTCCTGCCGCCGGCGGTCGGCCGGCTCACCGGTCCCGACTCCGGTCCAGGACGGCTACCCGAGCCCGAGGACATCGCCGCTCTCGCCACCGTCGTGCTCGGCTCCGGGCCGGACGCGCTGGCGCACGACCTGTCCGGACGGCGGGTGGTGGTCAGTGCGGGTGGCACCCGCGAGCCGCTGGATCCGGTCCGCTACCTGGGCAACCGTTCCTCCGGGAAGCAGGGCTGGGCGGTGGCCCGGGTCGCGGCCGCCCGGGGCGCCGAGGTCGTCCTGGTCGCCGCCAACGTCGACCTGCCCGTGCCCTTCGGGGTGCGCACCGTCCCGGTGGGCACGGCGGAGGAGCTGCGGGTCGCCATGCTGGCCGAGGCGGCAACCGCGGACGTCGTCGTGATGGCCGCCGCGGTGGCCGACTTCCGCCCCGAGAGCGCGGCGGCCACCAAGCTGAAGAAGGGCGCGGCGAGCGAGCCGGACTCGGTGCCCCTCGTCCGCAACCCGGACGTCCTCGCGGAGCTCGTGACGAAGCGGGCCCCCGGCCAGTTGGTCGTCGGCTTCGCGGCCGAGACCGGGGACGAGGACGGTGACGTGCTGTCCCACGCTCGCGCGAAGTTGGCCCGGAAGGGGTGCGACCTGCTCGTGGTCAACGATGTCTCCGGCGGCCAGGTCTTCGGCCGGGCGGAGAACACAGTGGTGGTGCTCACCGCCGACGGAGCGGTGACCGAGGTGCCCCAGGGCAGCAAGGACGCCGTCGCCGCCGGTATCTGGGCCACCATCGTCCCCCGTCTCCACGACGACTCGCGGCGCTGAGCCACCGCCGAATCCCCGCACGGGCGCAGAATCGTCGGGGCACGCCGGTAACCTGCATGCAGCGGTGACCGCGCACGGCTCACCGATGCTCTGCCGCCACCCCGCCCGCCAGGCCTGCCGCCATCCACCAGCCCAGGGAGTACCGAGTGCCACGCCGCCTCTTCACATCCGAGTCGGTGACCGAAGGTCACCCGGACAAGATCGCTGACCAGATCAGCGACGCCATCCTCGACGCCATGCTCGCGCAGGACCCACGTAGCCGGGTGGCGGTGGAGACCCTCATCACCACCGGCCAGGTTCACATCGCGGGGGAGGTCACCACCGGCGGTTACGTCGACATCGCGACGATCGTCCGCGACACCGTCCTGCGGATCGGTTACGACTCTTCGCGCAAGGGCTTCGACGGTGCCTCGTGCGGCGTCAGCGTCTCGATCGGCGCACAGTCGCCGGACATCGCCCAGGGCGTGGACACCGCCTACGAGGCCCGGACCGACTCGGAGGAGCCCGAGGACCAGATCGCCCGTCAGGGCGCCGGTGACCAGGGCCTGATGTTCGGTTACGCCACCGACGAGACCCCCGAGCTCATGCCGCTGCCGATCGCACTGGCTCACCGCCTGGCACGCCGCCTGTCCGCGGTGCGCAAGGACGGGTCGGTGCCCTACCTGCGGCCCGACGGCAAGACCCAGGTGACCGTCGTCTACGAGGACGACCAGCCCGTGGCCGTCGACACCGTCGTCGTCTCCTCCCAGCACGCGGAGGACATCTCGATCGAGCAGCTCCTCACGCCCGACATCCGGGAGCTGGTGGTCGAGCCCGAGCTGGCCGCCCTCGGCCTGCCCACCGACGGGTACCGGCTTCTGGTGAACCCGACCGGCAAGTTCGTCATCGGCGGCCCCATGGGCGACGCCGGGCTCACCGGCCGGAAGATCATCGTCGACACCTACGGCGGCATGGCCCGGCACGGCGGCGGCGCCTTCTCGGGCAAGGACCCGTCGAAGGTCGACCGTTCCGGCGCCTACGCGATGCGCTGGGTGGCGAAGAACGTCGTCGCCGCCGGCTTGGCACGCCGTTGCGAGGTGCAGGTCGCGTACGCGATCGGCGCCGCGCACCCCGTCGGCCTGTTCGTCGAGACCTTCGGTACGAGCACGGTTTCCGAGGACGTGCTGGAGAAGGCCATCGGTTCGGTGTTCGACCTCCGCCCCGGCGCGATCGTGCGTGACCTGGACCTGCTGCGGCCGATCTACTCGCCGACCGCGGCCTACGGGCACTTCGGCCGCAACGACCTCGACCTGCCGTGGGAGCGGCTGGATCGGGTCGACGCGCTTCGCTCCGCCGTGGGGGCCTGACCTTCCTGACCACCGCGACACCGGCACACGCCGTCGACGACCCGGGTCCCCGCCTGCCGCGGGTGGCCCGGGTCGTCGTCGACGTGCCCCTCGCGCACCTGGACCGGCCGTTCGACTACGCCGTCCCCGAGGAGATGGCGGCCGAGATCCAGGCCGGCTGCCGGGTGCGGGTGCGGTTCGCCGGTCAGCTCGTCGACGGCTTCGTCCTGGAACTGGCCGACACCAGCGAGCACGACGGCAAGCTGGCTCCGCTGGCCAAGCTCGTCTCGGCCGAGCCGGTGCTCACGCCCGAGGCCGCGACCCTGGCCCGCGCGGTGGCCGAGCGCTGGGCGGGAACCCTGACCGACGTCCTGCGGCTGGCCGTGCCGCCTCGTCGCGCGGCCCCGGAGAAGCGCCCCGCCGCGAAACCACCGGAACCACCGGAGGCTCCCGACCCCGCCGGTTTCGGGCGGTACCCCACCGGGCCCGAATTCCTGAGCGCCGTCGCCGAGGGGCGCCCGGTGCACGCGGTGTGGACCGCGCTACCGGGGGAGGACTGGCCGGCCCGCATGGCCGAGCTGTGCCAGGCGGCGCTGTGCGGGGGGAAGGGGGCGCTGGTCGTCGTGCCGGACGGCCGCGACCTCGACCGGCTCGCCGCCGCGGCCGGCGAGCGGCTGCCCGCGGGCTCGTTCGTCGTGCTGCGGGCCGACGCGGCTCCCGACACCCGCTACCGGCGCTTCCTCGAAGCGGCCCGCGGCAGCGCGAAGGTCGTGCTCGGCACCCGCGCCGCCGCCTACGCGCCGGTCGCCGACCTGGGTCTGGTGGCCATCTGGGACGACGGTGACGACCTGCACGCCGAGCCGCGGGCGCCGTACGCCAACGCCCGCGACGTGCTCGTGCACCGCTCCTACCTGGCCGGTTGCGCCGCTGTCGTGGCTGCCACCGCGCGGACGGCCGAGGCGGCCCTGCTGGTCGAGAGTGGCTGGGCGCACGAGCTCACCGCCGATCGGGCCACCCTGCGCGCCGCCGCCCCACGGGTGCAGGCACTCGGGGAGGATCACGAGCTGGCCCGTGACCCCGCCGCCCGCACCGCCCGGCTGCCGAGCCTCGCGCACCGGGTCGCGCGGCAGGCGCTCGCCGACGGCGCGCCGGTCCTGGTACAGGTTCCGCGCTCCGGTTACGCACCCGGTCTGTCCTGCGCCCGCTGCCGGGCTCCGGCCCGCTGCTCCGTGTGCGCCGGACCGCTCGGCATCGCGTCCACGCCCGGTCCGGGCGGCTCACGGGTGCCCGCCTGCCGGTGGTGCGCCCGCCCCGCAGCCACGTTCGACTGCCCGCACTGCCACGCCACGAAGCTGCGGGCCTCCGTGGTCGGCGCGTCCCGGACCGCCGAGGAACTGGGCCGGGCGTTCCCGGGCGCCGCGGTGCGGGTGTCCGGACGGAGCTCCGGTGTGCTGCCCTCCGTGCCGGCCGGCCCGGCGCTCGTCGTCGCCACCCCCGGCGCTGAGCCCGTGGCCGAGGGCGGCTACGGCGCGGCGCTCCTGCTCGACTCCTGGGCGCTGCTCGGGCGGGCGGATCTGCGCGCGGGGGAGGAGACGCTGCGCCGGTGGATGAACGCGGCGGCGCTCGTGCGGCCGGCGTCGGCCGGAGGCCAGGTCGTCGTCGCCGCGGACGCCGCGCACGCCGTCGTCCAGGCGCTGGTGCGCTGGGACCCCGCCTGGCTGGCCGAACGGGAACTGGCCGACCGGCGGGCCCTCGGCTTCCCGCCGGCCACGCGGATCGCCTCGCTGGCCGCCTCACCGGCCGCCCTGGCGGATTTCCTGGAGGCGCTGCGGCTGCCCGCGGACGCCGACCTGCTCGGGCCCGTGCCCGAGCCGGCACGGCCCGGTCAGGAGGGCGAGCGGGAGCGCTACCTCGTGCGGGTGCCGCGGAACGACGGGCTGGCGCTGGCCCACGCGTTGACCGAGGTCCAGCGCGTGCGCAGCGCCAAGAAGGTGGCCGAGCACGTGCGCGTGCAGCTCGATCCACTGGACCTGGTCTGAGCACCGCCCCTCCGGAGTCGATCATCAACGGCTCGGTGCGGCCGGGCAGGTGCGTCAGGATGGTCCCGTGAAGACGATCGGCCTGCTGGGTGGCATGAGCTGGGAGAGCAGCGCGCTGTACTACCGGCTGCTCAACGAGACGGTGCGTGATCGGCTGGGTGGCCTGCACTCCGCGCGCTGCGTGCTGCTGTCGGTCGACTTCGCCGAGATCGAGCGGTTGCAGGTCGCCGGCGACTGGGCGCGGGCGGGCGAGCTGCTCGCGGCCGACGCGAAGACCCTGGAGGCGGCGGGCGCGGAGCTCGTGCTGCTCTGCACGAACACCATGCACAAGGTCGCCCGCGCGCTCACCGACGCGATCACGGTGCCGTTGCTGCACGTCGGTGACGTCACCGCCGACGCCGTCCGGGCCGCGGGGATCACCCGGGTCGGGCTGCTGGGGACGGCGTTCACCATGGAGCAGCCCTTCCTCACCGATCGGCTGGCGGACCGGGGTCTGCACGTGGTGCTGCCCGATCCCGTCGACCGGGCTCTCGTGCACCGCGTCATCTACGAGGAGCTCTGCCTCGGCATCGTGCGCGACGAGTCCCGTGCGGCATTCCGCGCGGTGATCGAACGGTTGGTCGCCGAGGGCGCCGACGGTGTGATCCTGGGCTGCACGGAGATCGAGTTGCTCATCGCCCCCGACGACGTCGACGTCCCGGTGTTCCCCACCTCCAGGCTGCATGTCGAGGCCGCGGTGGCTGCCGCGCTGGCGTGAGCGGGGCGCCACCTACCATCGTCGAGTGAGCGTCACCCCCATCCGGTTGTTCGGCGACCCCGTGTTGCGCACGCCGGCCGCGCCGGTCGTCGACTTCGACAAGGAACTCCGCCAGCTGGTCGGCGACCTGACCGAGACCATGCTCGAGGCAGGTGGCGCCGGCCTCGCGGCCCCGCAGATCGGCGTCGGTCTGCGGGTGTTCACCTGGTACGTCGACGGCCAGCTCGGCCACCTGGTCAACCCGGACGTGACGCCGGTCGGCGAGGAGACCGAGGACGGCGCGGAGGGCTGCCTGTCGATCCCCGGCTTCCGGTTCGACTGCCGGCGGCACCTGTACGTGGCCGCGACCGGCTGGAACATGGACGGCGACCCGATCCGCGTCGAGGGCTCGCACGTGCTCGCCCGCGCGGTGCAGCACGAGACCGACCACCTGGACGGGGTCCTGTTCGTCGACCGGCTCGACGACGAGGCCCGCGCCGCAGCGCTCGAAGCGATCGCCGAGGCGGAGTGGGCCGGCATGGGCGGCTACCTCCCGACGCTGAAGGTGAGCCCCCACTGAGGCTCCTGTTCGCCGGCACGCCGGCACCGGCTCTCCCTTCGCTGGAGGCGCTGCTCGCGTCGGACCACGACGTGGTCGCCGTCCTCACCCGCCCGGACGCCCCGGCCGGGCGGGGGCGCACCGTCAGTCGCTCCCCGGTGGCCGAGCGGGCCGACGCCGCAGGGATCCCGGTGCTGCAGCCCCGATCGCCGCGGGAGCCCGAGTTCCTCGAGCAGCTCGCCGGGCTCGCCGTCGACGCGGCCCCGGTCGTCGCCTACGGCGCGCTGGTGCCGCCGGCCGCGCTCGACCTCCCGCGGCACGGCTGGGTGAACCTGCACTTCTCGCTGCTGCCCGCCTGGCGCGGAGCAGCACCGGTGCAGCACGCCATCATGGCCGGCGACGAGCTGACCGGGGCCGCGACCTTCCGGCTCGAGGCCGGCCTGGACACGGGGCGGGTGTACGGGATGGTCACCGAGCCGATCGGCCCACGGGACACCGCCGGCGACCTGCTGGGGCGCCTGGCGGTCAGCGGCGCCGGCCTGCTGGTCGCCACCATCGACGGCATCGCCGACGGCTCCCTCGTCGCCCAGCCGCAGCCCAGCGATGGCGTGAGCCTGGCGCCGCGCATCGAGACCGCCGACGCCCGGGTCGACTGGAACCTGCCCGGCTACGTGGTCGACCGGCGGATCCGCGGCGTCACCCCGTCCCCGGGGGCGTGGACCACCTGGCGGGGGAACCGGTTGCGGGTGGCGCCGGTGACCCTTCTGCTCGACGGCCCCCTGCTCGAACCGGGCGAGCTGATGGTCGAGTCCGGCGACGTCTTCGTCGGCACCGGCAATGGGGCCGTGCGGCTCGGCCGGGTCCAGCCCGCGGGCAAGCGGATGCTCGACGCGGCCGACTGGGCACGCGGCGCCCGGCCGGCCCCGGGCGAGCGGGTGGGCGAGTGACGCCGCCGCCGCGTCGTCCCGCCGGCGGTCCCCGTCAGGGTCGCCGTCCCCGGCACCCGGCCACCCGTCGTCCGGTGCTCGACGGCGCCCGGCTGACCGCCTATGACGTCCTGGACGGCGTCTCCTCGCGGGCGGCCTATGCCAACCTGCTGTTGCCGCAGCTGCTCCGCGAACGGCAGCTCGACGAGCGGGATGCCGCGTTCGCCACGCAACTGGCGTACGGGGCGCTGCGTGCACAGGGCACGCTGGACGCGGTCCTGGCACCGCTCGTGTCCCGACCCCTCGGTGACCTCGATCCGCGGGTGCTCGACCTGCTCCGCCTGGGCGCCTACCAGCTGATCGACCTCCGGGTGCCCGCCCATGCCGCCGTGGACACCACGGTCGACCTCACCCGTGCGATCGTCGGCACGGGTGCCTCCGGGCTGGTGAACGCGGTGCTGCGGAAGGTGGCCACCGGGGGGGATCGGGCGCAGTGGCTCGAGACCCTGGACGGTGACACCGAGACCCGGCTGGCGCTGGCGACCAACCATCCGCGCTGGATCGTCGAGGCGTGGCGGGACGCGCTCGGCGGGGACGCCGAGCTGGAGGCGGCGCTGCAGGCCGACGACGCCGCGCCCGAGGTGCAGCTCGTCGCCCGGAGGATGGACCGCGAGGACCTCGTGGCCGAATCCGGCGGCGAGCCGGGGCCATGGTCGCCGTACGCGGTCCGGCTGCACGGTGGAGACCCCGGGCGGCTGGCCTCGGTGCGGTCGGGCCGGGCGGCGGTGCAGGACGAGGGCAGCCAGCTGGCGGCGTTGCTGCTGTCCCGGGCTCCGCTGGACGGGCCGGACGCCGCGTGGCTGGACATGTGCGCCGGTCCCGGAGGCAAGGCGGGTCTGCTGGCCGCGGTCCGGCCGGACGGCGTGCGCCTCACGGCGGCCGACCGGGCACCGCACCGCGCCGAGCTGGTCCGGACGTCGCTGGCCGGTGAGGACGACGTGGAGATCCTTGCCGCGGACGGGACGTCGCCGCCGTGGGCGCCCGGCTCGTTCGACCGGGTTCTGCTCGACGCGCCGTGCACCGGGTTGGGCGCGCTGCGCCGCCGGCCCGAGGTGCGCTGGCGCCGGACGCCGGCCGACGTGCTGCCGCTGGTCGAGCTCCAGACGGCGCTGCTCGAGAGCGCGCTCGCCTCCGTGCGGGTCGGGGGAGTGGTCGCCTACGTGACCTGCTCTCCGCACACCGCCGAGACAGCGGGCGTCGTGGACGCAGCCGCCGCGCGGGACGACGTCGAGGTGCTGCCGGTCGCCCCGCTGTTCCCCCAGGTGCCCGACATGGCCCGGGGGGAGTACGGGCAGTTGTGGCCGCACCGGCACGGCACCGATGCCATGTTCATGGCGCTGCTCCGCCGCACCCGCTGACGGTCAGCGCCGCCAACCGCGCCACCCGCCCTTCCCTCCCGGTTCCGACCCCTTACCGAGGTGGCGAGGCGGGTGATGCCGGCCAGTCACTGCGGTGGTCGTGTCACTGCGGTGGTCGTGGTGGGCATGTCTCCAGTGGCGGTGGTCCGTCCTGGTCCGGTCACGGTCCCAGGAGGCAGCCCGGTTCGCGTCCACGCCCGGCCGCTCCGCGGAGTGCGACATCCGGACTGCCGCGCCCGCGGAGCAATGGCCGGTGGGGACGCGGGTCGGGATGGGGGTGCGGCTCATGGGCGTGGCGCTGGTGGGCGTGGTCCTGGTGCTCGTGGTGCTGGTGGGCGTCGCGGGCGTGGTCGTCGCGGGCGTGGGCGTCGCGGGCGTGGTCGTCGCGGGCGTGGTCGTCGCCGGCGTGGTCGTCGTCGGCGTGGTCGTGGACGTCGCGGGCGTGGTGGTGACCCCGGGGGAGCCCGTGGGGTGTGCATGGGTGCTCGACGCCACGGAAACGGGCGTGGAACGCGGTGTTGCGGCGGCCGGGACAGTCCGCGTGGCCGCCTTCGCCGCGACCACGACGCCCATGACGGCGGCAGAAGCGAACACCGAGGAGCCGCGGCGATTCGACTGCGGCGCCGAGTTCGCGGTCACGGCCACCGACATCGTCTCCGCCGACGGCTGACCGGCGGGCGCGGGCGAGGAGCGGTGCACGCCCGGAGCCGGGTCGTGTGCCGGCTCTCCCGTTCCCGACGTCCGCGGCACGAGGAGTGCGTCGTGCAGCGCCGGGTTGAAATCGCTCAGGGCGGCCCACCCGCTGGCGAGCGTGACGATGAGCAGCGGAACGAGCAGGAAGCAGGTGGCCGCGGCGGCGCGCAGCCCACGCACGCTGCTGAGTGGCCGGATCCGGGGAGGGATGTAGAGGACCACGGGGCGATGGCGGGGATCGGCCGGCTCAGTGGACGCTGCGCTCCGGCGGGCTTCCCCGTCCGGTCCGTCGGCATGCATCAGGCCGCACTCCACGGAGGGTGGTCGGCCGGCAGGTGACGCTCAGCCCAGAGCGCTGCCTGCGTGCGGTCGGAGACCCCGATGCGCTGGAAGATGTGCGTGACGTGAGCCTTGACGGTCCGCTCACTGATCTGCAGACGGCGGGCGATGGACTTGTTCGGGTGCCCGGTGCGCATCATCTCGAGGACCTGGCGCTCCCGATCGCTGAGGATCCCGGACGGGCTCTCCCGGACATTGGAGATCAGCTCCCGCGCCACGGTCGGGTCCAGGGGTGCCCGTCCCGCCGCCACCGCGCGCACCCCGGCGAGAATTTCCTCGGCCTCGCACTCCTTGAGGAGGTAACCGTCGGCGCCGGCACGCAGGGCGTCGATCACCCGCTCCGCGTCCCCGAACGACGTCAGGATCAGGATGCGCACGTCCTGGCCCGAGCGGCGCAGGGCACGCGTCAGCGCGATGCCGTCCATGGTCGGCATGGAGAGGTCAAGGACGACGACGTCGGGATCGACCCGCGCGACCAGTTCGAGGGCGTCCGCGCCGTTGGCCGCATCGCCGACGCACTCCAGGTCATCGGTAGCCGCCATCAGGCCGGCCAAGCCGCTGCGCACCACCGCGTGGTCGTCGACCACGACCACGCGGGTCACCGGACCGGCTCCGGAATGCCCGGGGCCGGGGTCAGTGGCACGGTGATCGTCAAACGCGTCCCCTGACCCGGGGCACTGCGGGCGGTCAGCGAGCCGCCGCCGTCGGCGACGAGGTTCCCGAGGGTCCGCAGACCCACATGTCCGCCCGCTTGGCGTTCGGCCATCCGCGTCTCGTCGAACCCGCAGCCGTCGTCGTCGATGGTCATCGTCGCCCTCCTTCCGTCCTGCTGGACGACGATCTCGACCTGCTCGGCCCGGCTGTGCGTGGCGACGTTGCGCAAGGACTCCTGAGCGCATCGGTAGAGCAGCTCCGCGACGGGACGGGGCAGGTCCTTCGGTGCCTGGACCTGGACGGACACGCCCGTCTCGGCGCCACCCATCTGGTCTCCCAGGACACGCAGCGCCGTATCGAGGCCGCCACTGGGCGCCCGCGTCTGGACAAGGTCGGAGAGCAGCAACCGCAACTCGCCGATGCACTGGCGCAGTCCGCGGGCCGACCGGCCGACCAGCGCCGACGGTGTGTCGGCACCGGGGGCGCCGAGCCGGCTCGCGTCCAGGTCATAGGCGAGACCGGTCATCTCGGGGATGACGTAGTCGTGCACCGCACCGGCGACTCGTCGCCGTTCTGTTGCGGTCGCCTCTGCGACAGCCGCAGCAAGGGAGGCCTCCGTGCGCAGGTTCCTGCGCGACCGTCGGCCCAGACCGTAGAGGAGCGGTACCTGGACCACCTCGAGGGCCAGGAGCGCGGCCAGCGCCGGCCGGGCGACCCGCATCCACATGGGGCCGACGGACACCCTGTCCGTGCGGTCGCTGACCTCCACCAGCGTCGGTGTGCCAGTGGCATCACCGATGCCGACTGCGGCCACGCGCGGGCGGTCACCACTTCCCCCGGTGGCCGAAACGACCGATGCGCTCTGCAGGGCCTGGCGCTCGCTGGTTCCCAGGGGGGCCGCCGCTTCGGGCCGCGCCGGGTTCCGTGGCCAGAGCAGGTGACCGTCGGCGTCCCGGACGGTGACCTGGGAGACCGAGCCCGCGGCGATCAGGGATGCCACCCTGCGGTTCATCAGGTCCAGGGCGGCGGGTTCCCCCCGCCGGAGGGCCGGCGTCACCAGGGGCGCGACGACCGAGCCGGCCGCCACGGCCGCCACTGCCTCGAACGACCGCGCGGCCTGGTCGTCACTGGCACGCACCACGAGCACGCCGGCGGGGACGGCAAGTGCGGTTGCCACCACGAGGCCGGCGAGGGCGTACCGGGCAACCGAGACCGCCGCCACGACGTGGCGGTTCTGCAGGGCGGCCTTCCGGTACGGGATGGTGCGAATCACAGGTCAGATGCTAGGTCTCCGGCTCCGTGTTGACGGCGATTTTCGTGCGCCTTCCGTTCCCGCAGGTACTAGTCCGAAGGTCCACTGGAAGTTGCCCGCCGACTGCGCAGAGGATCGTCGCCGTGTCGGCGCACGCGGCCCCACGCACACCGGGCCCGTTCCAGCTCGCCGTCCCCTATCTCCGGCCGGAGAGGGGGCGGCTCCTACTCGGCGCGGGGGCGGCCGGCCTCGAGATCGCATGCCGGCTTCTGGCACCGTGGCCGCTCGCGCTGGCCATCGACCATGCGCTGGCGGGGCGCCCGCTCACCGGTCCCATGCGCGCGCTCGCCGGGCTCGACCGCTCAGGCCTGCTGGTGGCCGCCGGTGTCGCCACGGTCGTTCTCAGCACCCTCGGCGGGTTGCTCGGCACCCTGCGCACGTCCATCTCGGAGCGGGCGGCGGAGCGGGTGGGGGGAGCATTGCGGGCCGCCCTGTTCGCGCACGTGTTGTCCCTCTCCCTGCGGTGGCACGACCGGACGTGCACCGGTGAGGTCATCTCCCGGCTGACCTCCGACGTCTCGAGGTTGCTCGACGCGCTGGTCAGCATCTGCAGGGCCGTGGTGCCGAACGCCCTCCTGCTGGTGGGAGCCCTCACCATCCTGGCGACCGTCGACCCGCGACTGGCCGCCCTTGGTCTCATCGTGCTGCCGGTAGTCGCCTGGCTGACCGTCCACCAGCCCCGGCGTCTGCGTGCCGCCGAACTTGCGGCGCGGGAGGCTTCGGGCCGGATGACGGCGACGGCGTCGGACCTCCTCTGCAACGTCCGGGCCGTGCAGGCCTTCGGCCGACTGGACCGGGCAGCCGCGATCTTCGGCCGACCGAACCGGCGGGCCGTCGCCGCGGAGATGCGCGCGGTGGGGACCGGGGCCCGGTGGGCACCGGTGCCGGACATCCTCATCGCCGTCGGCACGGGCGCGGTCCTGGTGGCCGGCGGGCTGCAGCTGGGCTCGGGGCTGCTCACCGTCGGTGAGTTCGTGGTCGTGCTCATGTACCTCGGGGACCTGCAGTCGCCGATCCGGAGCCTCGTCCGTCTGGCGAGCGTGCGGGCGAAGGCGGGTGTCAGCGCGGCTCGTCTGCACGAGGTTCTCGGCTGCCCCGAGGCGGTGCCGGAACCCCGGGTGCCCCGGCCGGTGCCCCCCGTCTGGGAAGGACTGCGGCTGGAGTCCGTGTGGTTCTCCTATGCCGAGGGTCGTCCCGTCCTCGCCGACTTCGATCTGACCGTCGCGGCGGCCGAGACGGTCTGCCTGTTCGGTCCGAGAGGTGCGGGCAAGAGCACCGTGCTCCAGCTGCTCCTCCGGCTTTACGACGTCGACGCCGGGCGCGTGGTCGTCGACGGGGTCGACGTGCGTGAGCTCTCCCCGATCGAGCTGCGTCACCAGCTGGCGTTCGTGCCACAGGACCCGTGGCTGCTCGACGGGACGATCGCGGAGAACATCGCCTTCGGCTCGTGCACCGCCACGCGGGCCCAGGTGCTGGCGGCAGGGCGCTCCGCGTGGGTCGACGAGTTCGCCGTGTTCCTGCCCGAGGGGTACGACACTCCGCTGGGGGAGTGCGGCGTGCGCCTGTCCTGCGGCCAGCGTCGTCGCGTCGCGCTGGCGCGGGCGGTGGTGTCCGCGGCCCCGGTCATCCTGCTGGACGAGCTCACCGCCTCCCTCGACGCAGAGGCGGCGCGGCAGGTGGTCGGCGCCATCCGCTCCGCCACCCGCGACCGCACCGTCCTGCTGGCCACCCACGATCCCGTCCTGGCGGCGATCGCCGACCGGACGGTGTACGTCGCTCCTGAATGGCGGGACGACTCCGTGCCCGTCGCCGGGCAGGTGCTTCCCCCGCAGGCCGCTGCTCAGCCGGGCACCCCGAACTCCGATTCCGCCGTGGCTACGAGCGCCGGACGCGTGAGCGGGTGACTCGGCCTGGGCCGGCCCGCTCCTCGAGAGCCGGGAGAACGGTCAGAAGGGTCCTGGTCCACCCGCGTTCAGCACGGCGGCAGTCCAGGTGTCCCGTGCTCTGGCCTCGGCGAGATGCTCGGTGACCGCCGCACACAGCCACCGCGCGGACCCGGTGCGGACGAGCACGGGCTCGGGGGCCACAGCCTCGGCCGGCCGGCCGAGCAGGCCGGCGACGAGTCCGATCGCGGTGACGGCGGCGTCCTCTGTGGTCCATTCGTCACAGCCGTCAACCGGGCCGCGGAACCGGTCCCGCTCGGTCTGCTCCGGGGCCCTGTCCACGTAGCGGTGGCCGGCCGGTAGCACCCGACGGGCCAGTTCCCACCGCCCCGAGTGGACGGCGGCCTCCGCGACGTTCCGCAACCCGATCCGGCGCTCGTCGAGCCACCCGTCGAGCGATCGCTCCGGCTCGACCGCGATCGCGGCCAGCAGCCGGTCGGCGGGTGGGAAACCGGTGGGTGTCTCGTCGATGACGATGCTGTCCTCGGTCGACTCCACCCGTCCGGTGAGAGCGAGGTCCACGAGCAGTCCCGCACGGACAGCGGCGGACGCGAGCAGCCTGTCCGACAGCCGCCCCTTGGCGTCGAGGCAGAGCGCCGCCAGGCGCACCGCCACACCCTCCTCGATCGTCACGTGGGCAGGCTAGGTGACGCGGGGCACTCCGCCGTCATCGTCGGGAGGGATCCATCGGCGCGCGGGCGCCGCCAGGCCGACCGGGGCTGTGTGGAGCGGTACACCCCGTCGGGTGAGGGCTACCTAACCAGCCGCCTAGACTCGGTGGACGTGGCCAGGGAACCGATGATCGCGCCGAGTCTGCTGTCGGCGGACTTCGCCCGGCTCGCGGACGAGGCGCAGCGGGTCGCGGACGCGGACTGGCTGCATGTCGACGTCATGGACGCCCACTTCGTCCCCAACCTCACCCTCGGCCTGCCCGTCGTCCAGGCGATCCAGCGGGTCAGCCCGGTTCCGCTCGACTGCCACCTGATGATCGACGAGCCCGGGCGGTGGGCCCCCGGTTACGCCGAGGCGGGCGTCCGCAACGTCACGGTGCACGCCGAGGCGTGCAGCGACCCGCGCACCGTGGCCCGCGACATCCGGGCCGGCGGCGCCCTGGCCGGCCTGGCGCTCAGGCCCGGCACTCCGCTCGAGGACTACCTCGACGTGCTGACGGAGTTCGACACGCTCCTGGTCATGACCGTGGAGCCCGGCTTCGGCGGCCAGGCGTTCATGCCCGAGGTGCTGCCCAAGGTGCGCCGGGCCCGCGAGCTGGTACAGACCGGCCACCTCACCCTCTTCCTCGAGGTCGACGGCGGGATCAATGCCGACACCATCGAGCAGGCCGCCGAAGCCGGTGCCGACGTCTTCGTCGCGGGCTCGGCCGTCTACGGCGCGGAGGACCCGGCGAGGGCGATCGCCGCCCTGCGCGCCCGGGCCGCCGGCGTCGGCCGCGGGTGAGCGTCACTCCCGCCGAGCGCGCGACGATCGCTCGGGCGCACGAGTCCCGCGCCATGGCCCGCGCCCGCGAGCTCGGGGCGAGCGTCCTCGGCACGACCAGCCCCAATCCCGCCGTCGGAGCGGTCGTTCTCGCCCCCGACGGCTCGACGGTGGGGGAGGGCGCGACCCAACCGCCCGGCGGCCCGCACGCCGAGGTCTGCGCACTCGCCGCGGCCGGCGAGCGGGCCCGCGGAGGCACCCTCGTCGTCACTCTCGAACCGTGCGCGCACACCGGGCGCACCGGCCCGTGCACCGACGCGCTGCTGGCCGCCGGCATCACCCGGGTCGTCGTCGCCGTCCCCGAGCCGACCGAGCTCGCCGGCGGCGGTGCCGACCGGCTACGGGCGGCGGGGGTCGACGTCGAGCTCGGCGTGGAGCAGGCGGAGGCGGAGGACGGCGCGTTGGCCGGCTGGCTGACCGGCGTCCGAGAGCACCGCCCGTTCGTGATCTGGAAGGCGGCCGCCACCCTCGACGGCCGGGTTGCCGCCGCGGACGGGACCAGCCGATGGATCACCGGGGACGCCGCCCGCACCGTGGTGCACCGGCTGCGCGCCACCTGCGACGCCGTCGTCGTCGGCTCGGGCACCGCGCTGGCCGACGATCCCCAGCTCACGGTTCGCGACGCCGACGGCCGGACCGCCGAGAGGCAACCCCTCCGCGTGGTCGCGGACCGGAAGGGCCGGCTCCCCGCGACCGCGCGGGTCCTCGATGACGCCGCGCCCACGCACGTCAGCCGCGCCGCCGACCCCGCGGCACTGCTCGCCGAGTTGTTCGACCGCGACGTGCGCCGGGTGCTGCTCGAGGGAGGGCCGACGCTGGCCGCCGCGTTCCTGCAGAGCGCTCTGGTGGACGAGGTCCTGCTGCACGTCGCCCCGAAGCTGCTCGGCGGCGGGCCCTCCCTCGTCGGGGACCTGGGAATTCAGACGATCGCGAACGCGCTGGCCTGGACGATCGTCGACGTCACCCCCATGGGCGGGGACGTGCAACTGCGCCTGCGGCCCACCCGGCACACTGGTGGGCGACCGCACGCGGACGGAGGGAGCTGAGGTGTTCACCGGGATCGTCGAAGAGGTGGGCACGCTCGTCGTCCGCGAGGAGCAGTCCGATTCCGCGGTGCTGCAGATCCGCGCGCGCACGGTGCTCCAGGACGTCTCGCTCGGCGACTCGATCTCCGTCAACGGCGTCTGCCTCACCGTCACGGGCGTGCAGCCCGACGGCGACGGCGCGGGTATCTGGAGCACCGACGTCATGGCCGAGACCCTGCGGCGCAGCAGCCTCGGGAGCGCCGGGACCGGCGACCGGGTCAACCTCGAGCGCGCGGTCACCCCCGAGACCCGCCTCGGCGGCCACATGGTGCAGGGCCACGTGGACGGCGTCGGCCGCATCCTGGCCCGCACCCCCGGCGAGCACTGGGAGGTCGTGCGGGTCGCCCTGCCCCCCGAGCTCGCCCGTTACGTCGTCGAGAAGGGCTCGATCGCCGTGGACGGCGTCTCGCTCACCGTCAGCGCACTCAGCCCGGCCGACCAGCCCGAACCGTGGTTCGAGGTCAGCCTCATCCCCACCACCCTCCGCGACACCACGCTCGGCGGGCGCACCCCGGGGGACCCGGTCAACCTGGAGGTCGACGTGATCGCCAAATACGTGGAACGTCTGCTGGGAGGCCGACCGTGACCAACCCGCTGGCCCGCCTCGACACCATCGAGACGGCCATCGCCGCCATCAAGGACGGCCGGCCGGTCGTCGTCATCGACGACGAGGACCGGGAGAACGAGGGCGACCTGATCTTCGCCGCCGAACTGGCGACGCCGGAGCTCGTGGCGTTCATGGTCCGGTACACCTCCGGGTACATCTGCGTGCCGGTCACCGAGTCCGATGCCGACCGGCTGGACCTGCCGCCGATGTTCCGGATCAACCAGGACCGGCGCGGCACCGCGTACACCGTGACCGTCGATGCCCGAGAGGGCGTCACGACGGGCATCTCTGCGGCCGACCGCGCACACACCATCCGGCTGCTCGCCGCGGAGGACACCTCGTCGGTCGATCTGTCCCGGCCGGGGCACATCGTGCCGCTGCGGGCCAAGGACGGTGGCGTCCTGCGACGGCCCGGGCACACCGAGGCCGCCGTCGACCTCGCCGTGCTGGCCGGCCTGCGCCCGGCCGGTGTGCTGTGCGAGATCGTCAGCGAGAAGGACCCCACCGGCATGGCCCGCGGCGAGGAGCTGCGCGTCTTCGCCGACGAGCACGACCTCTGCCTGGTCTCGATCGCCGACCTCATCGCCTACCGCAAGCGCTTCGACAAGCTGGTGGAGCGGGTCGCCGAGGCCGTCGTCCCGCTGGCCCCGGGCACGTTCACCGCGGTCGGCTACCGCAGCTCCTACGACAACCGCGAGCACGTCGCCTTCGTGTACGGCGATATCGGTGACGGCGAGGACGTGCTCGTCCGCGTGCACTCCGAGTGCCTCACCGGCGACGTCTTCGGCTCGCTGCGCTGCGACTGCGGGCCGCAGCTGCAGGCGGCGCTGGCCGCCGTGGCGGAGGAGGGGCGCGGCATCGTGCTGTACATCCGCGGCCACGAGGGCCGGGGGATCGGCCTGCTGCACAAGCTGCAGGCCTACCAGCTCCAGGACGCCGGGGCCGACACGGTCGACGCCAACCTCGACCTCGGCTTGCCCGCCGATGCCCGCGACTACGGCACCGGGGCGCAGATCCTGGTCGACCTGGGCGTGCACACCATGCGGCTGCTGACCAACAATCCGGCCAAGCGGGCCGGGCTGGAGGGCTACGGCCTGCGGGTCAACGGCCGGGTGCCGCTGCCCAGTCACGTCACGGCCGAGAATGTCGGCTACCTGCGCACCAAGCGCGACCGGATGGGGCACCTGCTCGACATCATCGAGCCGGAGACCGAATCCGGCCCGGCCGATGTGCCGGCCGGCATCACTGCGCCCGCCGACGAGCAGCCGTCGTGAGTCGTTCGGGAGCACCCGAGGTCCCGCCGGTCGACGCCGCCGGCCTGACGCTCGGCATCGTCGCGACCACGTGGCACGCGGAGATCACCGACGCCTTGCTGGCCCGGGCCGTCGAGGCGGCGAAGGCCAGCGGCGTCGACGAACCCACTGTCGTCCGCGCGCCGGGCGCCGTGGAGCTGCCGGTCGTCGCCCAGGCTCTGGCCGAGCGGCACGACGCCGTCGTCGCGCTCGGAGTGGTCATCCGCGGCGGCACCCCGCACTTCGAGTACGTCTGCGACGCGGTCACCGCCGGTCTCACCCGGGTCGCACTGGACGCCGGCAAGCCCGTCGGTAACGGCGTCCTCACCTGCGACACGGAGCAGCAGGCGGTCGACCGGGCCGGCCTGCCCGGCTCGGCCGAGGACAAGGGCTGGGAGGCGACGATCGCCGCGCTCGCGACCGCCCTCACCCTGCGCGGCCTGCGGACCCCGCAGCGGCCGACCGGGTTCACCGTCACCCCCGCCGGTCAGGAGAGGCGCCCGTGAAGACCTTCGACCAGCTGTTCGCCGAGCTCGCGCAGAAGGTCGCGGCCGACGACCCGTCGTCGGGGACGGTGCGTGCTGTCCGGGACGGCGTCCACGCGGCCGGCAAGAAGGTCGTCGAGGAGGCGTCCGAGGCGTGGATGGCCGCCGAGCACGAGAGCGGCGAGCGGACCGCCGAGGAGATCAGCCAGCTCCTCTACCGGGTGCAGGTGCTCATGCTGACCCGGGGCCTGACCCTGGACGACGTCTACGCTCACCTCTGAAAGAGGACCCCGCTGCCCCCCACGGCTCGCGAGCTCGCCGTGGGGCCCTGCAGCGGGGCCGTTCCATCCGAGCAGGAGGAGTTCGCGCCGTGCTGCGCATCGCCGTGCCCAACAAGGGTGTCCTGAGCGAGCCGGCGGCGGCGATGCTCGCCGAGAGCGGCTACCGCCAGCGCCGAAGCACCAAGGACCTCGCCGTCTACGACCCCGACAGCGACACCGAGTTCTTCTACCTGCGGCCGCGCGACATCGCCGTCTACGTCGCCGAAGGCACTCTCGACGCGGGGATCACCGGCCGGGACATGCTGCTGGAGACCACACCGGCCAAGGGTGACGGCCCGGCTGCGGTGGAGGTCATGACCCTGGGCTTCGGCCGGTCGTCCTTCCGATTCGCCGCCCCGGTGGAGTCCGGCATCGAGCGGGTCGACCAGCTCTCCGGCCGGCGGATCGCGACCGCCTATCCGGTGCTGCTGGAGCGGTTCCTCGAGGACGCCGGGATCGCCGCGGACGTGGTCAAGCTGGACGGCGCCGTGGAGACCGCCTGCCGGCTCGGCGTCGCCGACGCCGTCTGTGACGTCGTCGAGACCGGGACGACGCTGCGCGCGGCCGGCCTGCAGATCATCGGGGACCCGGTCCTCACCAGCGAGGCGATCCTGGTCCGCCGGGAGGGCGCCGAGGAGATCCCGGCGGTCGCACAGCTCCGGCGCCGGCTGCGCGGGGTGCTGGTCGCCCGCCGGTACGTGCTGCTCGACTATGACTGCCCCAATGAGCTGCTCGAGCAGGCGACCGCGATCACACCCGGGCTGGAGGGCCCCACGGTCAGCCCCCTGCAGACGCCGGGCTGGTCAGCGGTCCGTGCGATGGTGGCGCAGACGGAGACCAACCGGGTGATGGACGAGCTGTGGGAGCTCGGCGCCCGCGCCATTCTCGTCACCAGCATCCATGCCTGCCGGATCTGACCGGCAACTTTCCCGCGTCCCCGTTCGTCAGACGGGCGTGCGATTTCTCCTGCCCCTGGTGGCTCTGCTCGCGCTGGTGAGCGCCTGCGCGTCGTCGACCGACGGCGGCGTGGCGGCCGGGCCCACCACCAGCGCGAGCTCCGCCCCGGAGAACGACCTGCTCGTCGAGGTCCACCGTGGGGGCGGCGCGCCCACCGAGACGTATCGGCTGACCTGCGCCGCCACCGTCGGCGGCAACCATCCGGACGGGAAGGCTGCCTGCGCGCACCTCGCGGGCATGAAGAACCCGTTCGCGCCCATCCCGGCCGACCAGATGTGCAACCAGATCTACAGCGGCCCGCAGACCGCGCACGTGACCGGCCGCTGGAAGGGCAAGCCGGTGGACCTGGCCCTCTCGAGAGTCGACGGCTGCCGGACCACACAGTGGGACAGCCTGGGCCCGCTGCTCCCCGGACCGGTCGGGGTCCAGCCTCCGGGCTGACGCCGCCGGCCGGTGGTCAGTGCCGGGTGGTGCGGTCCACCAGGTCTATCGCGGTGCACAGACCCAGTGCCATCGCCCGGCCGCTGGTCGAGCCCGTGGCCAGCAGGGTGCTGACCGCGGGGGCGAGCGGTCGCTCGCCCACCAGGCCGTGCAGGACCGCCGCGTACTCGCCGCTGACGTGCCCGGAGGCCGCGTGCCGCAGAAGTGCCCGGGACAGCTCCGTGGTACGGCCGACGGCCAGCGAATAGACGCCTGCGGCGAAGCGCTCGGCCGAAGGGTGCCCGAGCAGCACCAGGCCCGCGATCGTCCCGGCCATGACGTCGTCACCGGCGGGGGTGAGCCCGGGGCCGAGGCCGATCAGTCGCGTCGCCGTCCGCAGAGCCGCGTCGAGGTCGGCGCGGCGTACGGCGCCCCGGAGGGCGGCCAGCGGGCCGCCGGGGCCGGTGGGCAGGCCCGGCAGGGTGAAGGCGCTGTGCGGCACGCCCTCGCCGTAGAGCGTCGTCCGTAGCTGACGCACACCCTCGGGCAGCAGTGCCGGCCGGAGGCTCGGCAGCCGCGGGCGGGGATTCCACCAGGCGGCGGCGCTGACCGCGAGGTCGCCGACGACGATCCGGCCGCCGCCGACCTCGGCCTGCGCCCCCTGAGGCAAGGTGACCAGCGGACGGCCGTTGCTGGGGCGGAAGAGCACGCAGCCCAGCGGCAGCCGCGCGGCGTCGCTCGTGAGGACCCCGACGACGTCGCTGCCGCGCTCACCCGGGACGAGCAGGTAGACGGCAGCGGGAACGCTCATCAGGACGCGGGCGTGCCGGACCGGGCCGCGCAGCAGTGCGGCGATGCCGGTGCTGGCTGATGCCGGCACGGCGGTCGCGGCACGTGCCGGGCGGGCCGTCCGGGCGGCGGCCTGGGCTGACTCGTGGGGGATGGGGATCGTGGGGAGGCCGGCCCGCGCCGCACGGCCGGACATCGATGTCTCGGGGTGCGCGCGGGTACCTGGTGAGCCGGGAATGTCGTCAATCGTACGCATGTCGGCGGCCTTTCGGCGGAGGACGGCGGAGGCGCCGGCCTTTCGGCCCCCCCGCTAGGCCGCTCCACATCCGTCCGCCGGAGGCGGTGGTCACCGGGAGGGGGTGACCGCCTAACATCCAGCGAGCGGGGTGGACCGGGGTTCGAACCTATGCGGCGCGTCGCACGCCCTCGTATGGCGGATGTCGCCAAGAATGGGGTAGTGCGTCCGGGGACACCTGACAGAACCCTGCGGTGTGGCAACCTGGAGAATGACTGGAAGGGGACACGTCGTGACCCAGGGTGATGCCGTGCTCGCAGCCTCGACGCAAAGTAACGGATCGATCCCGTTCCGGCGTAACTGGGCTGTCGCCGAGTCGCGGGCCGAGCCGCCGCGGAGCGACCGCGGCAGCTGGCAGGAGCGCATGGGGCTGACCATCGAGGAGGCCCTCCAGCTCCCCGGTCTCAGCGGCACGGCGGTGGCGGCGGGGGCGTCCGGCCTGAGCCGCGTGGTCCGGCACATGGTGGTCGACAACCCGACCGATCTGCTGGCCGCCGCGGGGCCGGACGTGCTGGTCGTGCTCGGCGCCCGGCTCCCTCCGGCCGACCCGGCCAACTGCCGCGCCCTGGTCGAGCGGCTGGACTCCATGGGCACCGCCGCTCTCGCCTTCCGGCGCACCGAGGGCCCGGCCCCGATCCCCGGCGAGGTGCTGGCCGAGGCCGACCGCCGGGGGCTGCCGGTCCTGGCCCTCCCGCCCGGTGTCCGGCTGGACGAGATCCTCTCCGAGGTCCTCGGCGCCGTCGTGACCAAGCAGGGTGAGGCGCTGGCCCTGTCCTCCCGGATGGACGACGAGTTCATCGGCGTCGCGCTCACCGGCGGCGGGCTCACCGAGGTCGCCCAGCGGCTGGCCGTGATGCTCGAAGGGGTAGCGGTCCTGGGCCTCGGGCCCGACCGCGAGGTCGTCACCAGCGCCGGCCCCGAGGACGAGGTCACCGAGATCAGCGACTGGCTGTGGCTGCTGGACGCCGCCGCCGACGACGCGCTGGCCGAGCTCACCCCCTCCCGTCGGCTCTCCGGCGTCCGGGCCGACCAGATCGTGGTGACCCCGGCCGACGTGCTGGCCGACGCCGACCTCTCACCGGCCGACGGCATCCTGCTCGTGCCGGGCCATCACGAGCTGCCCGGCGGGGTGGGGGAATACGCGGTGGCGCCGATCATGGCCGGCGACCAGCGCCACGGCTGGCTCGTGGCGGTGCACCGGATGGGCCCGATGATGGTCGGTGCCGGTGGCGTCCTCGAGCGGGCCGCCGTCATCGCCGCCTTGTCGGTGATCCGCCTCCAGGCGGTCCACTCCGTGGAGCTGCGCTTCCAGGGTGACCTGGTGCGCAGGCTGGTCGGTGGGTCCGTCGGGCACACCGAGCGGACCCTGGCCTACACGCGGTCCTTCGGCTGGCGGCTGGACGGGCCGGTCGCCGTCCTGGTCACCGCGACGGAGACGGTCGCGGACGCGACGGCCGACCCGACGCGTGCTCTGGACGTGCTCGACCGGCTGGCCGACGGCTGGCGGGCGGCCCTGGAATCGGAGGTGGCCGGTGCCGCGGTGGCCGGTCTGGCCACCGAGATCGTCACGCTGCTGCCGCTCGACGGCCGCACGCCCGAGGAGATGTCTGCGCTCGTAGCGGCGGTGACCTCCCGGGTCAACGGCCGGCTGCGGCGGGTGGGCCGGGTGCTGGGCACGGGCATCGGCCGGCCGGCCGGATCGCTGTCGGCTCTGGCGGAGGCCCACCGCCAGGCGCAGCGGGCCCTCGGGGTCGGGCAGGAGATCCACGGCAACAACGCCGTCACCCACTTCGACCAGCTCGGGGTCTTCCGGTTGCTCTCGCTCATCCCGGACAGCACCGAGCTGCGTACCTACGTCGACGAGGTGCTCCGTTCGCTGGCGGACGCGGCCGATCCCGACTCCGCCGACCTCCGCGAGACGTTGCGGGTCCTGCTCGAGACCAACCTCAACGTCGCCGAGTCGGCGCGCCGCCTGCACTTCCACTACAACACGATGCGGTACCGGATCGGCAAGCTGGAGCGCCTGCTCGGCCCCTTCACCTCGGATCCGAACCTCCGGCTGAACCTGCTGCTGGCTCTGCACGCCGCCCGGATGCGCGGACTGGACCAGCCGCACCGTCCGCCGGTCGAGGCCGGGATGGTCCTGCCCCCTGACGAGGGTCTCGACGCCCTGCTCTGAGCCCGGGATCGTGCCGTGACCGAGGTCGTGGATGCGCTGGTGGCGCGCATGGAGGGGTTGCTGTCCGGGCTGGAAGACAGCGATGACCCGGCCCGGTTCTTCCTGGGTACGTACCTGCGGACCACGCGGGCGGTCGGCGCGGCCCTGGACCGCGGTGCGTTCGACGACACCACGTGGGTCGCTGCCTGGGACGTCGACTTCGCGGAGCTCTACCTCGATGCGCTGACGGCCTACCGGCAGCACCCCGCCACCGTGGCCCGGCCCTGGCGGCTCGCTCTCGGTGCCGATCCGGATCTGCCTCCCGAGGGGCACGTGCTCCTGGGCATGAACGCGCACATCAACTACGACCTGCCGCAGTCGCTGATCCGCATGATCCCTCCCGCGGAATTCGCCGACCCGGAACTGCTCGTGCGGCGGCATCGCGACCACGCGCGGATCGACCGCGTGCTCGCGTCCCGCGTCGCCGCCGAGGACGTCGCCCTCCAGTTGGCCGGGGGACGCCGCACCGTGCTCGACCGCTTCGCGGCACCGGCCAACCGATGGGCCAGCCGGATGTTCCTCCGGGAGGCACGGCGCAAGGTGTGGGCCACGACGGAGTCGCTGCACGACGCCCGGCTGCGGAGCAGCACCGCCTACGCCGGACGGCTGGCCGACCTCGAGGCGGCGAGCGCCGACCGCATCGACGACATCCTCCGGCCCGGACCTGTCCTGATCAGGCTCGCGATCCACGGCTTCGGGGTCACGCTGCCCTGCGTCTGATGACGAGCAACCGGGTGTCGGCGAGGGCCGGACCGGGCAGGGTGGGGGTGGCGCGCCGTGCGGTGCGGCGCGGGGAGGTGGTTCCGCATGACCGATGGTTCTCGCCCGCTCACCGGCAAGGTCGCGCTGGTGACCGGGGCGTCGTCCGGAATCGGCGAGGCCACAGCGATCGCCCTGGCCGAGGCCGGCGCCGGCGTGGCCATCGGAGCGCGTCGCACGGACCGGCTCGACGCGCTCGCGGAACGGCTTCGCAACGGCGGCGCCTCGGTGGTGCAACTCGCGCTCGATGTCACCGACGAACAGGCCTGCAACGACGCCGTCCAGCGAACCCGCGAGGAGTTGGGTGGCCTCGACATCCTGATCAACAACGCCGGGATCATGTTGCTCGGCACGATCGTCGGCGCGGACGTCGAGGACTGGCGCCGCATGATCAACACCAATGTCCTCGGCCTCATGTACATGACCCACGCGGCGATCGAGGGCATGGTCGAGCAGGGCTCGGGCGACATCGTCAACGTCTCGAGCGTCGCCGGGCGCGTGGCCCGCAGCGGCGCGGGGGTCTACACCGCCAGCAAGTGGGCTGTGAACGCCTTCAGCGAGTCGCTGCGCCAGGAGGTGACCGGCAGAGGCGTGCGAGTGGGCCTGGTCGAGCCGGGCGCCGTCACCACCGAGCTCACCGACCACATCACCCAGCCCGAGGCGAAGGCCGGAGCCGTGCGCATGTACACGAGCATGCGTGCCCTCCAGGCCGAGGACATCGCCCGCGCGGTGCTCTACCTGGTCACCCAGCCGCCGCACGTGGCCGTCAACGAGATCCTCATCCGTCCGACGGACCAGGAGCGCTGACGCCGTGGGTAGCGCAGGACCCTGCTAGGCATTCGCTCGTGAGCCCGGTTCCCGTCGCCCCGCTGATCGTCACCGACGCGCGGCTACGCAGCGGGGCGGTGGTCGACGTCCACTGTGCCGACGGCCGCATCACCGCGATGGCCCCCGTGGGGGAGCTGCCCCGCCCGGACGGCGCAGCGGTCGTGCCGGCGGACGGCGGACTGGTGACCGAGCCGTTCGTCGACGCCCACCTCCACCTGGACAAGGTGCACACCCTGCCGCTGATCGGAGACGCGGCGCTCGAGGCCTACACCGCCGACGGCATGGCCGACTCGGCGCGCGGTATCGACCTGGCGCGGGCGGTGAAGCAGCACTATCGGGTGGACACGCTGCTCCCGGCGATCCGTTCCGTCCTGGCCGACGGTGAGCGCAACGGGGTGCTGCACGTGCAGGCGTTCGCCGACGTCGACACCGCGGCCGGGCTCACCGGCGTGCAGGCGGTGCTGGCCGCCCGCGAGGAATTCCGGGGGCGGGTCGACGTCACGGTCGTCGCGTTCCCGCAGGACGGTCTGCTGCGCGACCCAGGGGCGGCCGGGCTGGTCGAGGAGGCGCTGGCCGCCGGTGCGGACGTCGTCGGCGGCATCCCGTGGATCGAGGCGACGCCGGCTGACCAGGAGGCACACGTCGAGTGGGCGTGCGCGCTGGCCGCGCGGCTGGGACGGCGAGTCGCGATGCTCACCGACGACACCGCGGATCCTGTCTCCGACACCACCCGGATGCTCGCCGCGGCGATGCGCCGGCACGGCCTGGAGGGCCGCGGGGTCGCCTGCCATGCGCGCGCCGTCGGCCATTACGACGCAGCACGGCAGACCGCGCTGCTGGAGCTGGCCCGCGACGTGGGGCTGGGCCTGGTCAGCGACCCGCACACCGGCTCGGTGGCGCTGCCGGTCGAGCGGGCCGTCGCGCTCGGTGTCGCCGTCGCGCTCGGTCAGGACGACGTCGAGGATGCGTACTACCCCTTCGGCCGGCACAACCTGCTGGAGGTGGCGTTCCTTGCGGCGCACCTGCTCGACATGCGCTCTGCGCCGCAGCTCGAGCTTCTGGTCGACCTGGTGACGACCTCGGCTGCGCGCGTGCTCGGCCTGCCGGACCACGGCCTCCACCAGGGCGGACCCGCGGACCTGCTCGTTCACGAGGCAACCCGCACCGTCGACCTGCTCGCCCACCACGCACCACCGCGGGTGGTGCTCCGCCGCGGTCGGGTGCTGGGCTGACCTCAGGCGCGGGCGAACCGGTTCGTGGCGGCGACCAGGGCGCCCATGCCTCCCGTCCCGTGCCCGCCGTCCTCGATGACGACGAGCTCGCTGGCCGGCCACGCGTCGTGCAGGTGCCAGGCGATGTCGACGGGGCCGCTGACGTCCTGCCGTCCGGCGATCAGGACGGCCGGGATCCCGGCCAGCCGGCCGACGTCGCGGAGCAGTTGGCCGTCGTCGAGGAATGCGGCGTTCGACCAGTAGCGCGTGACGAGCCGGGCGAAGGTCATGCGGAAGACCGGATCCTGGAACCGCCGGTAGGGCATCCAGCCGGTGCCCAGCGAGACGTGCACGTCCTCCCACGCGCACCAGTCGCGGGCCGCACGCTCGCGGATGGCTGGGTCGGGGGACTCCAGCAGCCGGGAGTAGGCCGCGGCCAGGTTGCCGTCGCGCTCGGCCGCAGGGACGCCGTCCTGGAACCGGGCCCAGGCCTCCGGCCAGATGCGGCCCATGTCGCGGGTGATCCAGGCGACCTCGCGGTGGGTGGTCGTCGTGACGGCGTTGAGCACCAGTTCGGTGACCCGGTCGGGATGGGCCTGTGCGTAGGCCAGGCCCAGCGTCGTGCCCCACGAGGCGCCGAGGACGAGCCACCGGTCGATGTCGAGGTGCTCCCGGAGCGACTCGATGTCCGCGATCAGCGTGGCGGTGGTGTTCGCCGAGAGATCGGTGGCGGGGTCGGCGGCGCTCGGGGTGCTGCGGCCGCAGTTGCGCTGGTCGAACAGCACCATCCGGTAGGCGGCGGGATCGAGGTTGCGCCGCGAGCCGGCCTCGAACCCGGCCCCGGGACCGCCGTGGAGCAGGACGGCCGGCTTGCCCGCCGGGTTGCCGCATACCTCCCAGTACACGAGGTTCCCGCCGCCGACGTCGAGCATGCCGTGGTCGTAGGGCTCGATCTCGGGATAGCGGTCCGTCACGGGACGCATCCTGACGCAGGGGCTGGTCGATCTGCCGGATGACTTGCCAGACTGCGCGGCGTGGACGTACTCGTCACCGGCGGCACCGGCCGGCTCGGACAGCGCCTGACCGAACCCCTGCGGGCGGCCGGGCACTCGGTGCGGCAGATGTCGCGGCGCGGCACCGGGCCCGGCGGCGTCCGCGGCGACCTGGCCACCGGCCGCGACCTCGCCGCCGCCGTCGGCGGAGCGGAACTGATCGTGCACGCGGCCACCGACCCGCGGGGCGACCCGTGGCAGGTCGACGTCGCCGGCACCCGGCGCCTCGTGGAGGCGGTCGACCGCTCCCGCCTGCAGCACCTGGTCTACGTCTCGATCGTCGGGGTCGACCGGATCCCGTACGGCTACTACCGGGCGAAGTTCGCCGCTGAGCAGGTCCTCCTGGGCTCCGGGCTGCCGGTCACGCTGCTCCGGGCCACCCAGTTCCACGACTTCGTCGACTTCCTGCTCGACACCGCTCAGCGGGGGCCGGTCCTCCCGGTACCGATGGGCTGGCGGGTGCAGCCGGTGGACGTCGGCGACGTGGCGGCGCACATCGCGGACGTCGTGTCCGGGCCGCCGGCCGGTGGCGTCATCGAGTACGGCGGCCCGGAGGAACTCTCGGCCGCCGAGCTCGCCCGCGCCTGGGCGGCGGCCCGCGCGCCCGGGACCTACGTCGTGGCCACCCCGCTCCCCGGCAAGCTGAGCGCGGCCTTGCGGGACGGCGCAGCAGTGCCCACCGGTGGCGAGCGGGGACGGCGCACCTACGCCGAGCACCTGCGCGGCTGAGGCCGGCAACCGCATCGGCCCTGCCAACCTTCGCGGGCGGAGCGACGCGTCCGGAATCCGCCGGAGAACTGTCGGAGACTGCTCCTAGGGTCGGCCCGTGAACAGTCAGACCGGGCGCGCCCTGCCCGTCCCTGCCCTGCCCGTGCCCGCCGTGTCCGCTCCTGCCCGGCCGGAGGGGCGCACGATCGTCGCCGTCGTCGTCACGGTGCTCGCCTGGGCGTCGGCGTTCGTGGGCATCCGGGGCGTGGGGGTCGATTTCTCTCCCGGCGCGCTCGCCATGGGCCGGCTGCTGGTCGGCACGCTCGTCCTGGCGCTGCTGATGGCCGGCCGCGGCTGGGTGCGTCCGAACCTGCGGGAGTGGACGTTGCTGGCCGTCTGCGGCGTGGGGTGGTTCGGCGTGTACAACGTCGCCCTCAACGCCGCCGAGCAGCACCTGGACGCCGGGACGACGGCGATGCTGGTCAACATCGGGCCGATCCTGATCGCGGTGTTCGCCGGGCTGGTGCTGGGCGAGGGTTTCCCGCGCTGGCTGGTCGCCGGGATCGCGGTCGCTTTCGTCGGTGTCGTGCTCATCGGGGTGGCGACCCGGCGCGCGGAGACCGACATGCTGGGCGTGGTCCTGTGCGTGGTGGCCGCGTTCGCCTACGCCGGTGGGGTCGTGGCGCAGAAGCCGGTGCTCCGCCGCCTCCCACCGCTGCAGGTCACCTTCACCGCCTGCGCGATCGGCGCACTGTGCACCCTGCCGTGGGCCGGCACCCTCGGCAGTGAGCTGGGCCGGGCGTCGGCCGGCTCGATCGCCGGCCTGGTCTACCTCGGCGCGGTGCCCACGGCGCTGGCGTTCAGCACCTGGGCCTACGCGCTGAGCCGGATGGACGCCGGAAAGCTCGGGGTCACCACCTATCTGGTGCCGCCGCTGGTGATCGGCCTCGGTTGGCTGCTGCTCGACGAGGTGCCGCCGGGGCTGGCGCTGGTCGGGGGCGGGGTGTGCCTCGCCGGCGTCGCGCTCTCGCGGGGGCGCAGCCGGCCCCGCCGGCCGGTGCCGGTGCCCGCGGAGGCCGGCCCCGCGGTGTGACGGCGGTTCGGCCCCGGTGCGCCCGGATCCGTGGTGGGGTAGGGACGGACCACGCGCCACGAGCGCGACCGGCGTGCCACGGGCCAGGGGGTAGGCATGCAGGAACAGGACTGGGAGGCGGTGGTGGCCGCGGCCACGCGGGCGCCGTCGATCCACAACACCCAGCCGTGGCGGTTCACGGCGTCCGACGGCCGGCTGGAGCTCTACCTCGACGAGGGCCGCGCGCTGCCGGTGCTCGATCCGACCCGCCGTCAGCAGGTGATCAGCTGCGGCATCGTGGTCGAGTTCGCCCTGGTCGCGCTGGCGGCCGCCGGGACGGCGGGGGAGGTGGAGCTGCTTCCCGATCCGGCCGATCCCGACCATCTCGCGACCGTGCGGGTCACCGGCCCGCACGACACGACCGACGCGGACCGATCGTTGGCCGAGGCGATCCAGCAGCGGCACACGGTGCGGGCGCCGTTCCTCCCGCGTCCGGTGGCCGCCGAGCTGCTCGATCAGCTCCAGGCCCAGGCCGGAGTCTTCGGCGTCTGGTTCAAGCCGATCACGCGGTCCGAGGAGGAGGTCGCCACCGTCTTCCTGATCTCCCGGGCCGAGGAGATGGAGCAGGGTGACCCCGCCTACCGCGCCGAGTTGCAGAGCTGGCTGCGCACCGACCCGGGGTCGGTCGACGGCGTGCCCCTGGAGACCGTCCCGACCGACGACCCGGCCGCCCGCCCTTCCGACTGGCTGATCCGCGACTTCGTGGTCGGCAGCCGGGAGCCCCACCTGTTCCGACCGCCCGCAGACCCGGCCGCCCCACCGCCCGAGGTGGAGCGGCCGACCGTCGTGCTCATGGGGAGCGAGGCGGACGACCGTGCGGCCTGGCTGCAGTCGGGCCGGGCCCTGGGGCGGGTGCTGCTGCAGGCCACGGCCGCCGGGCTGGCCGCCTCGCCGCTGACCCAGGCCCTCGACTGGCCGGCGACCCGCACCCAGCTGAGCTCGCGGCTCTCGCTCGTCGGACATCCGCAGATGCTGATCCGGATGGGCTATCCGGCCGAGGGGCCCGTCGGTGTCGTCAGCGGGCGCCGGCCGGTCGGCGAGGTGCTGCGCCTCGAGTCCGGCGGCTGACCGGCCGGTCCGGGGATCCGGGTGGGCGGAGTCGTCAGTCGCGGCGCCGGGCGGACGTCGCCCAGGGGTCCTCTGGGTCGATCTCGTCCTCGCCGTCGGTGTCCGCGCCCTCGTCGGCGGCGGCGCGAGTGGGTTCGTGGACCTGGCGGGCGGCGTTCTCCAGGGCCTCGTCGCGCGCCCGCCGCTGCTCGGCCCGCCGGGCCCGTTCCCCCTCCCGCGCGAGCTGCCGTTCCTGCCGCGGGCGCAGCCCGGTCCCCGAGCCGGCGGACGTGCCGGCGTCGGGCTCGCCGCCGCCCATCCGCCACAACGCGGCGCCGGCGATGGCCAGCCCGATCGGGAGGACGTACGCCGCGGCACGTTCGGTGCCGCCCACGCCCAGGTAGCCCGTGACGCCGGCCAGGAAGAACACGGTCATCGCGGTGCCGATCACGCCCAGCAAGGCCAGGAGCGTTCCTAGCACCTCGGATCGCGGCCGAAGCGCGTAGGCCAGGGCGATCAGGCCGAGCCCGGCGCCGACCACATAGGCCACGGCCCCGCTCGCGTGCCCCACGGAGTAGCCGTCCCGCGGGAAGATCCCCACGATCAGCACGCCGGCCGCCGCCAGGCTCAGGAGTGCCGTGGCCGCACGGGCCGCGCCGCCGCGCAGCGCCGGCCGAAGCAGGACCACGCCGACCACGATCAGAATCGCCTGGACCAGGAACGAGGCGTTCATCAGCCGGTGGGCCGGGGAATCGGTCGCGCCGAGGGCGCTGATGGTGTCGGCCGCCCGCGAGTAGGGATGGTCCATCCGGGACTGGGCGAACGTCTCCACGGCGAAGTACTGGAGGGTGAGCAGCCAGGCCAGGGCGCCGCTTCGCAGCCGGGTCGTCGTCACGGGCCCCATGGTTGCAGGCGGTCGCCCCGGGCCCGGCTCCCGACGGTCGCCCCGCGAGAGTGAGGGTGCCCACGAAGCCCCCCCACGTCAGCGCGACCCCGTTCGGTGGGGGGACCATGGAAGCGTGACACCCGAGCCGCAGCCCGCACCCGAGCCCGATGCCCCGCCCGCCGACGAGGTGCACCGGCCCGGCCCGTTCAGGTGGCTCTGGTACGCGTTCGGGGGCTCCCTGCCGGCCCGCTACCGCGGCTGGGTCTACCGGGACACCACGAGCCGGACCTGGGTGCTACGGCACCTGGCCCGCGTGGCGGCGCAGCTCGCCGTCCCCATCGCGCTGGTCCTGCTGCTTCTGCCCGGCCCGTTCTGGATCCGCGGGATGGCCGCGCTCGGCGGGGTTCTGCTGGGGCTGTTCTTCTCGATCGGCTACATGCCCGAGACAGTCGAGCACCGTCTGGTCCAGGCCGGCTACCCGTCCGGTACCGCCACCGCGGTCCGTGACCGCGCCGCTCGCGAACGGGAGGCCGCCGAGTCGGTCCGACGCCGTACGGCCGCCGCCCGCCGGGCCGAGCGGTACCGCGCCCGTTCCGGCAGGTGAGCGGAGGCCGGGAGGCCGGCGCGGCACCGGGCGGTCGCTCAGCGCGGTTCCAGCCGGGCCGCCGGTAGCCACGTCTCGACCAGGGCCGCTCCGTGGGGGCCGGTCACGGTGTACGCGACCCGCCCCTGCCACCCGTCCGTGTGTTGTCGCCACTCGACCAGCAACCCGGGCCAGATGCCGGGGGAGTCGGGCGGATCGTGCACCCAGCAGTGCCGGCCCTCCCTGCCCTCGGACGCGGCCTGGGCGATGGACGCCGGGGCAGAAGACATCGGCCGGTACAGGGGCGGGGGAGTCACTCCCGAGTTCGCCGCCCGCTCGCCGAGGTTGCGCCCCGACCGTCCTGGGATCATGCCGCCGGCCATGCCAGCAGTGTGGCACGTCGATCGAACGCCTGTTCGACTGCGGCCGGTTCGGGCGGGGCGCGTGTCGGACACTGCCCGGTTCAGGCCGAGCCGGCTCCGCGCACGCCCTCCGCGAGGGTGCGCGCAACGGTCTGGAGCAGCGGGTGCGCGCCCAGCTCCTCGACCGGCACGGGCAACGGGAGCGACCAGTTGGGACGCTTCCCGGCGCCCGGCATGTTCGGCCGGCGTACCTCGGCCACGGCGTCGTCGAGGGTCGCCGACAGCAGGGTCGACGGCGCCCGGGCCAGCAGTTGGTGCGCCCGCTCGACGGCCTGCTCGACCGGCGCATCCTGCGGCAGGCCCGGCAGATGGGCGAGCAGCGAGCTGCGGCCGCGCCGGAGTTCCTCGTCCGTGCCGGTGCCCTGCTCGGCCTGCTCGGCGAGGTCCGCCCCGCTCCAGAGGCCGGCGACGGTGGGGAGGTCGTGGGTGGTGATCGCCGCCATCGACGTCGACGGCCACTCCGAGGGGTCGTCGTCCTCGAACCAGAGCAGGCGGTAGGAGAGCACGTTGTGCTCGGCCATGGCCTCACGGACGCCGTCCTCCACGGTGCCCAGGTCCTCGCCGACGACCAGCGCCTGCGCCCGGTGACTCTCGAGCGCGACGATGTCGAGCAGATCCTCGGCGGGATAGCGGACGTAGGCGCCGTCGGCCGCCGTGCCGTCCGAGGGCACCCACCACAGCCGGAACAGGCCCATGACGTGGTCGATGCGCAGCCCCCCGGCGCCGGCGATGGTGGCCCGGATCGACTGGATGAACGGCTCGTAGGCGGCATCCCGCAGCCGCCACGGAACCAGGGGAGGGGAGCCCCAGTTCTGTCCCTGGGAGTTGAACGCGTCCGGCGGCGCGCCGACGCTGACGCCATCGGCCAGGACGTCCTGCCAGGTCCAGGCGTCGGCTCCGCTGCCCGAGACCCCGATGGGCAGATCCTGGATCACGGTCATTCCCGCGGTGGCCGCGGTGAACTGCAGCTCCAGTGCCCACTGCAGCCACGCGTGGAAGGCCACGACCGCGCCGTGCCGCTCGACGTAGGCGGCCAGCTCGCGGCCCTCGGGACGGCGCAGTTCCTCCGGCCAGGTGTGCCAGTCGGCCCCGTGCTCCTCGCTGATCGCCGCCCAGGTCGCCCAGTCCTGGAGGGTCTGTCCCTGCTCCTCGCGCCAGCGGGTGAACGCCTCGCCGCCGCCGTGAGCGAAGAAGATGCGCATGAGCACCTCGCGCTTGCGCGCCCAGATGGCGTCGCGGTCGATCAGCGGTCCCTCGGACAGCGCGCGGCCGGCGTCGTCTTCGAGGTCGACGCCGTCGGCGCCCGGAACTTCCGCGACGCGCAGGTAGATCGGATTGCGGAAGCGCCGGGTGGCGGGCAGGTACGGGCTCGCCTCCTGCTCGGCGATCGGGGCGACGGCGTGCAGCGGGTTGATCAGCAGGAAGCCCGCGCCCTGCTCCTCGGCCATCCGGCGAACGGCGCGCAGGTCGCCCAGGTCGCCGATGCCCCAGCTGGCCCGGCTACGGGTGGCGTAGAGCTGCACCGCCCAGCCCCAGGCGCGGTAGCCTTCGGGCAGCCAGCACCGGCCGGGCGAGACGATCAGCCGGCGACGGCGCCCCTCGGGCGTCTGGAGCCAGTGGTAGCCCAGCGGGAAGCCGCGGGGGATCTCGCCGTCGAGGTGCCGCACCTCGCCGTCCTCGCACACGACGTCGGCCTCGTCGATCTCCAACGCGTCGCCGGGACGGGCCACGATGGGCGCACGGTCCTCGAGATCGGCCGGCGGCCGGCCGATGACCTCCCGCAGCCGCTCGATCGTGGCCCGGGCCACCTCGTGCTCCTCGTCCGTGGCGTCCAGCCAGGTCGCGTCGATGCCCCAGTCGTCGGTCGTCGGCTTTCTCGTCACCCAGTGATCTTCGCCGCGGGGCGGGCCCCCCGCAGCCCCAGCGGCCGATGTTCCGATGACCGGGTCATCTGGCCGGACGGTGCTCCCCCCGGTAGGCATGACCGGCATGAGGATCACCGACACCAGCGACCTGTGGTGGAAGACCGCGGTCATCTACTGCGTGGACGTCGAGACGTTCCTGGACTGGAACGGTGACGGCTGGGGTGACTTCCCCGGCCTCGCTCAACGGCTGGACCACCTCGCAGAGCTCGGCGTCACCTGCCTGTGGTTGATGCCCTTCTATCCGACCGGCGACCGGGACGACGGCTACGACATCACCGACTTCTACGGCGTCGACGGGCGGCTGGGCACCCACGGCGACCTGGTCGAGGTGATCCGGACGGCGAACGACCGGGGGATCCGCGTCATCGCCGACCTCGTCGTCAACCACACCTCGAACCGGCATCCGTGGTTCCGGTCCGCCGAGGCGAGCGTGGACTCGCCGTACCGCGACTTCTACGTCTGGCGAGCCGACCCGCCGCCGGACACCAGCAGCGAGGTGGTCTTCCCGGACAAGGAGAACAGCATCTGGCAGTTCTCCGAGAAGACCGGCGAGTGGTACCTGCACCGCTTCTACCGGCAGCAGCCCGACCTCAACGTCACCGATCCCCGGGTCCGCGACGAGATCCTCAAGGTCATGGGGTTCTGGCTGGAACTCGGCCTGTCCGGCTTCCGCATGGACGCCGTCCCGTTCCTGCTGGAGACGCAGGGAACGGACAAGGCCGAGGCAGCCCGGCTGCCCGACCCGCACCAGTTCCTCCGCGACGCCCGGGCCTTCGTCGGCCGCCGCACGGGCTCGGGCGTGCTGCTGGGGGAGGTCAACCTGCCGCACGAGCAGCAGGCCGAGTTCTTCGGCGGGGAGAACGGCAACGAGCTCACGATGCAGTTCGACTTCATCACCATGCAGTCGCTCTACCTCTCGCTGGCGCGGGCCGACGCCGGTCCGTTGGCGCAGGCGCTGCTTGCCCGGCCGGAGGTCTCGCCGGACAACCAGTGGGCGACGTTCGTGCGCAACCACGACGAGCTCACCCTCGACAAGCTCAGCGACGAGGAGCGGGCGGAGGTCTTCGCCGCGTTCGGCCCCGAGGAGCGGATGCAGGTCTACGGTCGCGGCCTTCGGCGGCGGCTGCCGCCGATGCTGGACGGCGACCCGCGGCGCATCCGGATGGTCTACAGCCTGCTGTTCTCCCTGCCCGGCACGCCGGTGCTCTTCTACGGCGAGGAGATCGGGATGGGGGAGGACCTCGACCTCGAGGGCCGGATGGCCGTCCGCACCCCGATGCAGTGGACGGCGGGGGCCAACGGCGGTTTCTCCGACGCCCCGCCCCGCAAGCTCCCGCGACCCGTCGTCACCGGAGGCTGCGCGCCGGAGCACGTCAACGTCGCAGACCAGCGCCGGGACCCCGAGTCGCTGCTGTCGTTCATGAAGCTGCTGACCCGCCGCTACCGGGAGTGCCCGGAGCTGGGCTGGGGTGCCTTCGAGCTGCTCGACCAGCCGCACACCGCCGTGCTGGCACACCTGTGCCGCTGGGAGGACGGCACGATGGTCGCCGTCCACAACCTGGGCGCGGAGCCGCGGACCGTGCCGCTCACCCTCGACGGCTGCGACAGCACCCACCGGCTGGAGGACCTGCTGCAGCAGTGCAGCACCCCGCTGTCGGACAAGGGGCAGGCCGAGGTGCCGTTGGAGGGCTACGGCTACCGCTGGCTACGGGTGGTCGCGGAGGGCAGCCGGCGGCTGGTCTAGCCCTTCCCGGGGCGAGTTGTCGACCTGTCGACAACTCGCCCCGGACGCCTGTCGGTGCCGCACCGGGCGCCGAGCCGTTCGTAGGGTCGGTCGTGCGCTTCCTCCGGATCGGCTCGCCGACCCTGCTCGCCCTCCTCGTCCTGGTTCTCGTCACCGGCTGCCGGGTCGACGTGATCCCGAGCGCATCGACACCGTCGGCGGGGGCGCCCGTGGGCGTCGGGCACGTTCCCGCGGGAACGCTCGCCTCGCCGGCCGCGATCGCGGCACTCGCCGGACTGCGCGTCAGGGCCAAGGGCAGCCTGGCCGGCTACGAGCGCGGCTGCGGGCACGGTCAGGGCTGCGTCTTCGGCCCGGCCTGGGCCGACATCGACCACAACGGCTGCGACCAGCGCAACGACGTCCTGCGGCGGGACCTGACCGGCGTCCAGGTGCGGCCGGGCACACACGGCTGCGTGGTCGTCGGCGGCACGCTCGAGGATCCCTATACCGGCACCGCCGTCCGTTTCCGAAAGGCCGACGCCGGCGCGGTGCCGATCGACCACGTGGTGCCACTCGCCGCCGCGTGGGTGCAGGGCGCGGTCACGTGGCCGGCCGCCCGGCGGGTGCAGTTCGCCAACGACCCGGCCAACCTCATGGCCACGACACGGGAGGAGAACTCGGCGAAGGGCGACTCGACCGCCGAGGAGTGGGTTCCACGGAACCGGTCCTACGGCTGCTCGTACGCCACCGTCGTCGTCACCGTGAAGCAGCACTACGCACTCAGCGTGACCCGCGCTGAGGCTGCGGCGCTCGAGACACTGCTGCGCACCTGCTGAGAACTTCGCCACTCGCGGCACGCCGGAGCGGTGCCCCGGATCTTGTGACTCCTGCGCCTAGCGTGGCGGATGAGGTGATCAGGGATGACTGAACGCGACGGAAGTGGCCTGCCCGGGACCGGAACGGCCGAGATCCCGGTGGTCCGGCTCGCAGGCGGTACGGCGACGACGGCGGACTCGGCGCCCGTGCCGCCGCTGCCCGACAGCGACCCGGTGGGCACCGATGCGGCCACCGCCGCACCGGCCGGCGACACGCCGACGGCCCACCCGACGACGCCGGTGACGGTCCGTCCGACCCCGCGGCTGCCGCGCCGCGGTCCGCTCACGGTGATGGGTCCGTGGGCGCCGGTCGCGGGCGCGGGCCTCGGCCTGGTATTCGGGCTCGTGTCGGTGCTGGTGCTTTCCGGCTCGGCGAACACCTTCCAGGAGCGGCTCGCACTGGTTCTCGTCGTCGTCGGGCTCGGCCTGCTGGGCACCGGCGGCACCTTGCTCGCCGACGAGGTCCGGATGATGCGCCAGCAGGCACGCGACGCCGTCGTGCGGCCGGGGTGGGTGGAGGCGACTGCCGGCCTGTTCAGTGGGCTCACCCCGGCCCGGCTGCTGGTGGTCGTGAGCGCATTCGTGCTGTTCCTCGCCGCCTACGTCAGCCGCTGATCCCACCCGGACGGCCGGACCGGTGCACCCCGGGTCAGCGGTAGGCCTGGACCCCGAGGACGACGGCCAGGCCGAGCCCGGCGGCCGCGATGGCCCGGCGCAGGGCGGTCTGCGGGACGCGGCGCACGATCCGCGGCCCGAGGGTGCCGCCGATGAACAGGCCTACCGCCAGCGGCAGCGCCGAGGCCCATGCCACCGACGCGAAGAGGACGTAGCCGAGCGCCGCGACGCTGTTGGCCACCCCGAGGACCGTGTTCTTCAGGGCATTGCTCCGGGGCACGCCCTCGCCGGTCGTCAGCAGGAACATGGCCAGCATCAGCACGCCGGCGGCGGCACCGAAGTAGCCGCCGTAGACCGAGATCGCGAACACGCCCGCCGGCAGCCACCGGGGGTCGCGGTTGTGGTGCTCCGCGTGCTCGATCGCCCCCTCCACCGCCAGTTCCCGCGGCGGCCGCTGCACCAGGATGGCCGCGGACGCCGCGCCGATCAGCCACGGCACGATGCGTGCGAAGGCCGCGGACGGGGTCGCCAACAGCAGGACGGCGCCGGCTGTCCCGCCGAGCACGGCTGCGATGCCGAGCGGGAGCAGTCGTCGTCCCTGCCCGGTCAGTTCCGGCCGCGACGAGCTCACCGAGCCGACGCTGTTGAGCACCAGCGACACCGTGTTGGTGATGTTGGCCGTCAGCGGCGGCACGCCGGTGGCGAGCAGGGCCGGGTAGGAGACCAGCGAGGCGAGGCCGGCGATGCTGCCGGTCAGCCCGCCACCGATGCCCGCCAGGATCAGGAAGACGAACTCCGCCGGGCTCACCGTGTCACCAGCACTGCGATCGCCACGATGCCGAGGGCCACGATCGCGGCCCGCAGCACCGCCGTCGGCAGTCGGCGTCCCATCGACGCGCCCACGTAGCCGCCGACCAGCGACCCGCCGGCGACGAGCGCCGCGGCGGTCCAGTCCAGCCGGTCGGTCGCCACCACGATGTAGGCGAGCGCGGCGACGGTGTTCACGGCGAGGGTCAGCACGTTCTTGATCGCGTTGAGCCGCTGCAGCGATTCCGGCAGCAGCAGCCCGAAGATGCCGATCTGCAGCACTCCCTGGCTCGCCGCGAAGTAGCCGCCGTAGCTGCCGGTCGCGTACGCGCCGGCGAACAACGCGGTCAGCCGACCCGGCCCGATGGTCAGCCGGTCCGGCTCGACCACTCCGGCGGCCGCGCGTCGCCGGGCCAAGGCTCGCTGCACCGCCGGCTGCAGGATCACGAGGAGGACCGCCAGCCCGACCAGGACCGGCACGATCCGTTCGAAGCTCGCCGCCGGGAGGTGCAGCAGCAGGAAGGCCCCCGTCAGCGCTCCGAGCACCGAGGCGGGCAGCAGGCGTATCAGCAGTCCGCGTTGGCCGCGCAGCTCGCGGCGGTAGCCGATCGCCCCGGTCAGGTTCCCGGGCACCAGCCCGAGGGAGTTGCTGATCGTGGCCGTCACCGGCGGCAACCCCACGGCCAGGAGCACAGGGAAGGTCACGAGGGTTCCCGACCCGACGACGGCGTTGATCCCGCCGGCCGCGAATCCGGCGGCCGCCACCGCGACCATCTCCCAGCCGGTCATGCGTCCATCACCCGCGAGCCTCGCACGGAGTGGGGTGGCGCTGCCGCGGATTGCGAGTTGATCCCCTCACACTGAGGGCTGACTGCGCGGCGTCGGAGGCAGCCGTCCGCGTGACAGCATGATCGGCGTGCCTGACACCGTCGCCCCCGTTGTCCGCGTCCGCGGCGAGGCGACCCGTCGCTTCGCTCCCGACCACGCGGAGCTGAGCGTCTCGGTCGAGCGCACCTCCGCCGTCGACCGGGCCGCGGCGTTGGAGCAGGCGTCGGCCACCGGGGTGGCGTTGCGGGAGGCGCTGGACCGCGCCCCGGGTGTCCGTGAGGTGGTGCTGTCACGGGTCGTCGTGCGCGAGGCCACCCAGTGGAACCCGAGCAGGCAGGTGCAGGAGCACACCGGCTGGGTGGCCTACCTCGGTGGACACGTGAAGGTCGACGCAGCCGCCGCCGGCGACATCGCCGGCGTGGTCGCGGTGACCGAGGCCGGCATCTCCGGTGTCGTCTGGGGCCTGGACGACCGTCCTGCCGCGCAGAGGGAAACCCGGATCGCCGCGGTGACCGCGGCCCGCGAGGCGGCGGAGGACTTCGCCGTGGCGGTCGACCGGGAGCTGGGGGAGCTGCGTGTCGTGGCCGATCAGGGCCTCTCCGGGGGGCCGCCGCAGGCCTTCGCGTTGAGTGCCGCCGCTACCGCGGCGGCCGACGCACCGCGGGTCGACCTGGACCCGGAACCGGTCGAGGTGTACGCCGCTGTCGAGGCCACCTACCTGCTGGCCTGAGGGCGCGGGAGCCGAAGTCAGCCTGCGGTGATCAGGTCAGGGCCGTGACCTGGGCCAGGACGTCGTCGGTGAGAGGGCGGTCGGCGTAGACGAGGCGGACCGCGGCCGGATCAGGATTCCCGGCGTCGGGCCCGCGCCAGACGAGGAAGAGGCCCGCGCGCTCGGCCCGGCCCTTCGACTCGGCGTTGTGCTCCAGCAGGTAGGCGACCACCGGACGCTCGGGGGCCACGGTGTGAGCCGCGTCCAGAGCCGCCGTCACCAGCTCGGCAGCCAGCCCCAGACCCCACGCAGGCCGCACCAGCCGGTAGTAGAGGTTCCACCACGACGTCCCGACCCGGACGGCGCACCCGCCGGTCCCCACCATGGCGCCTGGCTGGAGTCCGGCCGGTACCTGGTCCACCGGCAGGTCCGGACGCAGCCGCGCCGTCCAGTAACCCAGCCCGTCGCGCTCCCAGTGGCCGACGGTGTGCCGGATCCCGTCGGCCGTTGTCGCGGGGTCGGTGTGCACACCCGACGGCAGGTGCCTCCACACGGCGGGGTCGGACATCAGGGCGTAGTGCTCGTCGAGGTCGCGAGGGACGACGGCGTCGAGCTGCAGCCTCGGGGTGAGCCGGTGTGCAGCGGTGTGGGGGCCGGAGGGGCGCACGGTCCTAGTCCTTGCGGCCGGCGTCGACGAGGCGGAGCACCGCGGTGCCCTCGTCGTCGGAGGCTTCCAGATCCACCTCGACGTCGAAGCCCCAGTCGTGGTTCTCGTCGGGGTCGTCGAGGATCTGCCGCACCCGCCAGACGCCGGGCTGCCGGTCGATGATCAGCAGTGCCGGGCCGCGGGCATCCGCGCCGGTACGGACCTCGTCGTGCTCGTCGAAGTAGGCCCGGACGACCTCCTCCCAGCGGTCGGCGTCCCAGCCGGAGCCCGAGTCCAGCTCGCCCAGGTCGTACCAGCGGCGCCGGGCGAACAGCTCCACTCGCCGGAACAGCGCGTTGCGCACCATCGCGGTGAACGCCCGTTCGTTGCCCGTCAGCGGGCGGGGCCGGGCGGGCACCGCCACCGGGACGTCGTGCGGCTGGTCGGGCGCGGTCAGCTGCTCCCACTCGTCGAGCAGCGACGAGTCGACCTGGCGGACCAGCTCGCCGAGCCACTCGACCAGATCGGTCACCTCGTCCGTCCGGGCCGCGCTGGGCACTCCGGACCGCAGCGCCTTGAACGCGTCGGAGAGGTAGCGCAGCACGGCGCCCTCCGACCGGGTGAGCCCGTAGGTGTTCACGAACTCCCGGAACGTGAACGCGCGTTCCCACATCTCCCGGACGACCGACTTCGGCGACAGCTGGGCGTCCGCTGCCCAGGGATTGGTTCGCGTGTAGACCTCGAAGGCGTGCCCGAGCAGCTCCTCCAGCGGCTTCGGGTGGGTGACCTCCTCCAGCAGTTCCATCCGCTCGTCGTACTCGATGCCCTCCGCCTTCATCTGCGCCACGGCCTCGCCCTTGGCGTTGTTCAACTGGGCGGCGAGGATCTGCCGCGGATCGTCGAGCGTCGCCTCGATCACCGACACCACGTCGAGCGGATAGGTGTCGGAGTCCGGGTCGAGCACGTCGATCGCGGCCAGGGCGAAGGTCGACAGCGGCTGGTTGAGGGCGAAGTCCTGCGGCAGGTCGACGGTCAGCCGGTGCCGCCGTCCGTCGGGCTCCGGCTCGTCCAGCCGAATCAGTACGCCGGCCTGCAGCAGCGAGCGGGCGATGCCGATCGCGTCGCGGATCAGCCGCAGCTGGCGTTTGCGCGGCTCGTGGTTGTCGGTGAGCAACCGGCGCATCGTCTCCACCGGGTTGCCCGGCCGGTCGACGATGTCGAGCACCATCGCCGTCGTCACCTGCATGTGGCTGGTCAGCTTCTCCGGCTCGGCCTCGACCAGCCGGTTCATGGTCGCCTCGCTCCACGGAACCATGCCGTCGGGCACCTTCTTGCGCACGAGCTTGCGGCGCTTCTTCGGGTCGTCGGCGACCTTGGCGAACTGCTTGAGGTTCTCCACCTCGTGCTCGGGCGCCTGGACGACGACGGTGCCCGCCGTGTCGTACCCGGCGCGCCCGGCCCGCCCGGCGATCTGGTGGAACTCGCGCGCCTGCAGGAGCCGGGTGCGGGTGCCGTCGTACTTCGACAGCGCCGAGAAGGCGACGGTGCGGATGGGCACGTTGATGCCGACGCCGAGGGTGTCCGTGCCGCAGATGACCTTCAGTAGCCCCGCCTGGGCGAGCTGCTCGACCAGCCGCCGGTACTTGGGCAGCATCCCGGCGTGGTGCACGCCGATGCCGTGGCGGACCAGCCGCGACAGCGTCGTCCCGAAGGCGGAGGAGAACCGGAAGCCGCCGATCATGTCGGCGATCGCCGCCTTCTCCTCCTTGCTGCAGACGTTCACGCTCATCAGCGCCTGGGCCCGCTCCAGCGCAGAGGCCTGGGTGAAATGGACGACGTAGATCGGCGCCTGCTTGGTGTCGAGCAGGTCCTGGATGGTCTCGTGCATCGGCGTCGTCGCGTAGTAGTGGTGCAGCGGCACGGGGCGCTCGGCGTTCGCGACCAGCGCGGTGGGCCGGCCGGTGCGTCGGGCGAGGTCCTCGCGCAGGGTCGTGACGTCGCCGAGGGTGGCCGACATCAGCAGGAACTGCGCCTTCGGCAGCTCCAGCAGCGGCACCTGCCAGGCCCAGCCACGGTCCGGGTCCCCGTAGAAGTGGAACTCGTCCATGACAACCAGGCCGATGTCGGCGTCGGCACCTTCGCGGAGGGCGATGTTGGCCAGCACCTCGGCCGTGCAGGCGATGATCGGCGCGCCCGCGTTGACCGACGCGTCACCGGTGAGCATGCCGACATTGGCCGCGCCGAACACGCCGCAGAGCGCGAAGAACTTCTCGCTGACCAGTGCCTTGATCGGCGCCGTGTAGTAGCTGCGCCGTCCGGCCGCCAGGGCCGCGTACTGCGCGCCGGTGGCGACCAGGGACTTGCCGGAGCCGGTCGGCGTCGCCAGGACGACGTTCGCGCCGCTGACCAGTTCGATCAGCGCCTCCTCCTGCGCCGGGTACAGCACGGTGCCGTTCGATTCGGCCCATGCGGCAAAGGAGGCGAACAGCTCGTCGGGGTCGGCACCCTTCGTGCGCAGGGCAGACAGGTCGCCGGCGTCGTCGAGCAGGGGAGAGGCGGTAGCGGTCAGCGAGGAGGACATCGTGAGGAACAGCGTGCCTGACGGCCGTTCCCTTCCCGGGCAGGTGGCCGGTTCATATCCCTCGCGCCGGGGGTAGGCGGACGGCAGCACCTGATCGAGCCAGCACGGACCAGACCCGCAGGAGGACCACCATGTCCGAGCCACGCCCCGACAGCCCACCCGCGCAGCAGCAGACCCCACCCGGCGAGCTCGGGGAGATGACGCCGAAGCCGGACCACGGTGAGGAGAGCTACCGGGGCTCGGGGAAGCTCACGGGCAAGGCAGCGGTGATCACCGGCGGCGACAGCGGCATCGGGCGGGCGGTCGCGATCGCGTTCGCCCGTGAGGGTGCCGACGTGCTCATCTCCTACCTGAACGAGCACGAGGACGCCCGGGACACCGCCAAGTACGTGGAGGAGGCCGGCCGCCGCTGCGTGCTCGTCCCCGGCGACCTCGCCGACCGCGCGCACGCCAAGACGATCATCCCGAAGGCGGTCGAGGAGTTCGGCCGCGTCGACGTCCTGGTCAACAACGCGGCCTTCCAGATGACCCACGACACGATCGAGGAGGTCTCCGACGAGGAGTGGGACTACACGCTCGCGGTGAACCTGACGGCGATGTTCACCCTGACCAAGGACGCCATCCCGCACATGCGTCCCGGTAGCTCGATCATCAACTCGTCGTCGGTGAACTCCGACATGCCCAGCCCCCAGCTGGCGCCCTACGCGATGACGAAGGCGGGCATCGCGAACTTCACCGCCAGCCTGGCCCAGATGTACGCCGACAAGGGCATCCGGGCCAACAGCGTCGCCCCCGGCCCGATCTGGACGCCGCTGATCCCCGCCACCATGCCCGAGGAGAAGGTCGCCAGCTTCGGCGAACAGGTGCCGATGGGCCGCCCGGGGCAGCCGGCGGAGCTCGCCCCGGTCTACGTGCTGCTGGCCAGCGACGAGGCGTCCTACATCTCCGGCGCGCGGATCGCCGTCACCGGCGGGAAGCCCATCCTCTGAGAAAGGACCCCGGCGCCCCCACCACTCGCAGGCTCGCGGCGGGACCCTGCACCGGGGCCGCTCCATCACGTCACCACTGCGGCGGCGATCGCGGCGATGTCCTGCGGCCGGACGCGGCAGCAGCCACCCACGAGGCGGGCCCCGCCGGCTATCCACCCAGGGACGTCGTCGGCGGAGATCCCGGGGGAGCCCGTCCAGCTGCGCGCCTCGGCGTCCCAGCCCTCCCCGCTGTTCGGATAGACCACCACCGGCTTGCCGGCGGCCGCGGCGGCTGCCACGGTCGGCCCCACGACGGCCGGGGCCGAGCAGTTCACGCCGACGGCGATCACCGAGTCCACGCCTGCCGCCATCCCGTACACGTCGGCAGCGAGCTCACCCCGTCGGGTGCGGACGGCGCCGTCGTCGTCCAGCACGGTGGTCAGGGAGAGCCAGATCGGGACCCCGAGGGCGTCGGCCTCGGCGATCAGCGCCTCCGCTTCCGCGGCTGCCGGGACCGTCTCGCAGGCGAGCACGTCGGCACCGGCCTCGGCGAGCAGCTCCATTCGCGGCCGGTGGAAGGCCCGCAGCGCGGCGACTCCGACGTCCCGCACGTACTCCCCGGTGTACTCGGAGCCGTCGGCGAGCATCGCCCCGTACGGGCCGACCGATCCCGCGACCCAGCCCCCGTCCTGGCCTTCGATCTGGCCCTCCTCCTGGCCTTCGTTCTGGCCCTCGCGCGCCAGCCGGACCGATGACGCGATGAGCCGGCGGGCCTGCGCTGCGTCGATCCCGGCCGCGGCGAAGCCCTCGATGGTCGCCTGGTAGCTGGCGGTCGTCGCCACCTGCGCTCCGGCCGCGGCGAAGGAACGGTGTGCCGCCACGATCGCCGCGGGATCGTCGCGGAGCAGGAGGGCCGACCAGAGCGCCGAGCTCACGTCGTTGCCCCGCGCCTCGAGCTCGGTGGACAGCCCGCCGTCCAGCAGAACGGGTCCGGACCGGACAGCATCGACGAGACCAGGCATGCCAGCCATCGTCCCGCGGTACAGGGAGGGCATGGTGTTCATCTGGGGCAGCGGCTGGGGCCCTCGTCGTCGTCGCGGGTACGGTCCGCCGCCCGGTTGGGGTCGCGGTTACGGCCCGCCGCCGGGGTACGGGTACGGATACCGGCGGGGCGGTGGCGGCGGCTCGTGCCTGCGCGACCTGCTGCTGCTGGACGCCGGGTGCTGCCTGGCCGAGGCGATCGGCTGCGGGAACAACCTCCTCCTCGTCGCGCCGACCACGCTGCGGCACGTGCATGCTGCGGCGCCCCGGGAGCGCGGGCGGACGGTGGCCGAGCGGATGATCGCCGCGGTCCGCGTGTATCAGCGGGAGATCAGTCCGAAGCGTCCGCCGTGCTGCAAGTTCGAGCCTTCCTGCTCGGCCTACGCCGTGCAGGCGCTGGAGCGGCACGGCGCGCGCCGGGGCGCGTGGCTCACGGCACGGCGGTTGCTGCGGTGCCGGCCGGGCGCGGTCGGGGGAGCGGACCCGGTGCCCAGCGCCGCCTGACTCGTCCGGAGGGCTGGCCTTCTGACGGGGCAGCGTCTCGGCGAGACTGGAGGGATGGCCGGCGCCGACGACCCGTCCGGTGACCTTCCGGTCACCGGGTCCCTCGTCGTACCCGCAGCGGCGCTGAACTGGCGGTTCTCCCGGTCATCGGGGCCCGGGGGACAGGGCGTCAACACGGCTGACTCCCGGGTGGAGCTGTCCGTCGCGCCGCTCGAGATGCCGGGCCTCAGCGAGGCCCAGCAGCAACGGCTGGCCGAACGGCTCGGCACGCGGCTGGTCGACGGTGTGCTCACCATCGCGGCGAGCGAGTACCGCCAGCAGTTGCGTAACCGGCAGGCCGCCCGTGAGCGTCTGGCCGCCGTTCTGCGCGCCGCCCTCGCGCCACCTCCGCGGGCCCGCCGCCGGACCAAGCCGACGCGTGGCTCCCAGGAGCGCCGTATCGAGGCGAAGAAGCAGCGCGGTCAGCTCAAGAAGCAACGCCGGAGCTGGGACTGACGCGTTTCGACCGCGGACCACTGGCACCCATGACTACCGAGGTCTTACTGGGTGTGTCTATGTGGTCGCGACTGCCGCAGCCGGGCTAGGCGGCACGGTGCGCGGCATGTTTTTCGCCAGTGACCTGTCGCGGCAGCTCCGGGTGTTCGACGAGGGTGCCCGGATTGCGGAGTGACGCGCTACCTGCGCGTGGGTCGTCGCCGAGTCTCTGGCTCCCCGTGCCAGCATCGCCTCGTGCGCAACGAGCAACGCCTACAAGCACGGACGCCCGAGTCACGAGCCTTTGCCGAGCGCGTAGAGCACGTCATGAAGCTGACCTCGCGCCTCAACGTGCTGCCATTTGACGACCTCGACGCGCGCAGGAGGGTGCTCACCGAGATCTTCGGTGAATCGATCCCTGACTCACTGTCCATCCTGCCCCCGTTTTATTGCGACTACGGGCTTGGAGCATCGTTCGGAGAGCGCGTGTTCATCAATCAGGGATGCTTCTTCCTCGACTACGGGGGAATCACCATCGGTGACCGCGTCTTGATCGGTCCCCGAGTGACTCTGAGCACGGCGGGACACCCCGTCGAGCTCGACGAACGCTACGACTCCATCACGCACGCGCCCATCGTCATCGAGGATGATGTGTGGATCGGCGCCGCAGCCACGGTCACCCCTGGAGTGAGAATCGGTCGGGGCTCGGTCGTCGGCGCGGGCACCGTTGTCGCGAAGGACGTGCCACCGCTGAGTGTGGTGACGGCAACGAGCGTTGTCGAGCGAAAGCGTCTGAAGCCGGCGTCCACCGCAACCTGCTGAGACCTTCGGCTCATCCGCGCACATCGGCATGACAGCAACTTCCGGCCGTC
>JAODNN010000136.1 GCA_025465355.1 Blastococcus sp.
AGAGTCTTAGCAGGTCAGGGGCCCTAGTTCTCTTCGAGGAGACGGGGCCCTGAAGCGTTTCTAGGGCCGTTCGTCTCACAATTTCTCACACGGCCTTGTCGATCTTGTAAACCTGGGCGAGCGTCTCGGCCCCCTGGGCGAGATCCTCATCGCTCGCGTGCACGTACTTCTTGTAGGTGAAGGACGGGTCATAGTGGCCCGCCCACTTGCTGATGACCGAGATCGGCACGCCCGCGTGCTCCATCAGGGTCAGAGTGGTGTGCCTGCTGTCGTGCAGCGTGATCCGCCGCAGGCCCGCCGGCCGCAGGATGCGCCCGAACTCATCCGAGTACCACTCCGGGTGAACGGGCGTGCCCACTTCGTCGATGACGACGTACTCGCCGCCGTCGTACCACCCGAGCGCGTCGAGCTCGGCGCGGTAGGCGTCCCCCGCGTCCTCGCTCTCCTTGCTCTGCTTTTTGCGCAGCGCGGTCAGCGCGGCGACCAGCTCGTCATCGAGCGGGAGCTTCCGCTTGCTGTTGTCGGACTTCGGCCCCTTGACGATCACCTGGTAATCGACCAGGACCCGGGTCTGAGCGACGGTCAGCGTCTTGGCCTTCAGGTCGATGTCCTCCCACCGCAGGCCGAGCACCTCGGCACGCCGCAGGCCGTACAAGCTCAACCGCCACGCCGCGTGCAGCCGGTCGTCCTGGGCGACCTTCAGGAAGATGTGCACCTCCTCCCTCGACCAGGGCTCACGCTCCTCCTGATCACTTGGCGGCGGATCGACCAGCTTCGCCACGTTCCGGACCAGCTTGCCCTCCAGCACGGCCATCTCGAGAGCGGCGGTCAGCCGGCCGAGCATGAGCTGGACCGACCGGGCCTTCAGCGGAGTTCCCGCCTTCCCGCCCCGCTTGCGGCCCGAGGCGAGCATGAAGTCCACCAGCTCCTCAATGTCGCGCTTGGTGAGGCTCTGGACCTTGCGATGCCCGAGGCGCTCGCGCACGCACCGGAACGCGTGCTGATAGTTGCTCTTGGTGGATTCCTCTTTTCCTCGCGTGGCGCCCTTCAGGTAGCCATCGAGGTACTCGCTCAGCGTCTCCTCGGAGGGCTTCACGTACGTGCCCTCGTTGGACTGGTGGCGGATCCGGTCGCGCTCCTTGCCCGCCTCACCCTTCTTGTCGAAGGTGTAGGTCTTCTGCTGGCGCTTTCCGGTGACCGGGTCACGGCCGATATCGACCACGAAGCGGTATCGCTTCGTCCCGTCCTTGAGCGTGATGGTCTTGATGGGATCGGCCATTCTTCTCCTTTCGGACAGAACCGCTTTCAGCTGTCTTCGGCCTCGGCGAGCAGGTCGTCCACCTCGGCCTCAAGACGTCTCATTGCTCGCCGGACGGCTTCCGCGCGCCTGGCGAGGTCTTCGGCAGGATCGGCACCGACCCCTTTAACGATGGGATCGACGGTGCCCCGTTGGCGGTGCTGAAGGCCCTCTATCAGGCGACTCGCTCGGATCTTGAGGTCATTCAGTGCAGCGAGGGTCTCGGCGTCCTTCGGCAGTCCCGTGGGTCGAGCGTGGGCGAAGAAGTCGGTTAGCGCGCCGGGCTCAAACTGGGCCTTTTCCTCATCTGCTCTTATCGCCAAGGGTGCGTGGCCGTCCGCCCACTGCCATACCACCCAGGCCGGGATTACTCCCGCGGCCGTGAGCGCGATCATGGTGTCGTCCGCTACAGGCGGGAACAGCAGGGCGTTCGGATTCACCCGGAGCACCGTCGCCAGCGTCATCAGGTCATCGACGTCGACGGCCCTGTTCCCGCTCTCTATCCGGGTGATGCCCGTGGGCGGGATGGGCCGGCCCTTCTCCCCCAGCTGCTGGGCAAGGTCGTTCGTCGACCATCGCCGCAGGTCCCGCAGTCGCCGCAGATTCACCCCCACCAGCCGGCCGGTCTCGGCGACCGCGTTCCGATGTCGTCGGTCACTCTCGTTTGCTGCCACGGACGCAGCGTTTCATGCGTCGGTTGCAGAGTCAATCCATGTGTGGCAATGTGAAGCAATGATGCGTCGCAGTCGTAATCGCTGTGTACGACGCATCGACCACTCTCAAGAGAGGGTTGCCCTCACGTGGACGAAGACGACTACATCCCCCCTTCCGGCGCTGCCGTGATCACCAAACTCTCGCCGCAGACGCTGGCCCACATGCGCTCGCGTGGCGACGGGCCGCCCTACACCAAGCTCAGCCCCGGCCGTGGCGGTCGAATCCGTTACCGCCGTCAGGCCGTCCTGCAGTGGCTCGCCGAGCGTGAGCGGCAGCCGGGCCGAGCGACGGTTCAGTGAACGGCCCGAGCCTCGACGAGATCCGGGCGTGGCCCGCGACCGTGAATCCGGCGACCGCCGCCACGGCTTTCGGTATCTCCCGGGCCTACGCCTACGAGCTGGTCAAGCGCGGGCAGTTCCCGGCCAAGACGATCAGCGTCGGGAGCAAGGCGCGCATCCTCACCAGCTCGATCCTCGCCGCTCTGGACGGCGGAACGCAGTGACAAGACGTGAGACGACGCGACGAAACCGCAGGTCACAGGCCCCTAATGCGCGGCCATGTGACCCGCCCTCAAATGCCTATCCCCTCGACGCCCCTGAAATGAGCGAGCCCGGGACCACCATCCCGGGCACCGCCACTGCGTCCCCTCCGAAGGACACCACCTATGGCCGCATCATCCCACGCGCCACCGTCAGTGGCCACTGATCCCCGCGTGGCCGAGCTTCACTCCCTGACCCTGGCCGCCGCCGAGCTGGTCGACGAGATCGGCGACCTCGCCGAGCGCGACCGGGCCAACCGGGCCGCGGGCTACCGGCTGGCCGCCCGGACGTTCTTCCGGCACGGCGTCGAGGTCGGGCGCGAGCAGGTGCTCGCCGCGATCATCGACGGCCAGGACGACACCCGCCGGCGCCTCGCACGCGTCGCCCGGGAGCCGGTCTGGTCGGAGCTGGAGCGGATCCGCCGGGAGCCCGGCAACCTCTGGCGGTTCAGCGACGGCAAGGTCAGCGAACCGGACTTCTACACGATCAACCTGTTCCGTCACGGCTGCGTCCAGTACGCGGGCGGGCCGGTGCCGGTGTGGTGAGCACGACGGAGGAACTCCTGGCCCCGTGGGCCGATGACGACGCATGGGCGGGGTCAGACCTGCTCGACCAGCTGGGCCGCGCGCTGCGCCGGTACGTCATCATGCCCTCGGCCGAAGCCGGTGACGCGGTGACGCTGTGGATTGCGGCGACGCACGCACAACCGGCCTGGCAGCACGCGACCCGGCTCGTCATCACCGCGCCGGAGAAGCGGTGCGGTAAGTCGCGTCTGCTCGACGTGA
>JAODNN010000142.1 GCA_025465355.1 Blastococcus sp.
AGCCTACGGACGACGCCGAGTGACCCGTGTCCCCGATCCGGCGCGGGCACTCGGAACTGTCGGTGGTCCGACCTAACCTCGGACGCATGACGGCGATGGTGCACGACGAACAGGTCTCCGAGCCGGCGGCGGAGGCAGAGGACGCTCGCGCTCCGCGCCGGCCCTCCCTGTCGCCCAGCCGCGCGGCCGACTTCAAGACCTGCCCGCTGCTCTACCGTTTCCGCACCATCGACCGGCTGCCGGAGCGCAAGAGCCTCGCCGCCGTCCGCGGCACGCTGGTGCACGCCGTCCTCGAGCGGCTCTACGACCTCCCCGCCCCCAGGCGGACCGTGGAGGCCGCCCAGGAGCTGCTCGCGCCCGCCTGGGCCGAGCTGCGTGAGGAGCCGGGGGTCGCTGACCTTTTCGCCGTGGCGCAGGAGGAGGGCCGGGACAGCACGCCGGCCGCCCCCGAGTCCGTCGACGCCTGGCTCGCCTCAGCCGGGAAGCTGGTCGAGCGGTACTTCACCCTGGAGGACCCGACCCGCATCCAGCCGGACGGCCGGGAGGAGCTGGTCGAGGTCACGTTGCCCGACGGGCTGCTGCTGCGGGGCTACATCGACCGACTGGACGTCGCGGCGAACGGTGCGCTCCGGGTGGTCGACTACAAGACCGGGTCCACGCCGCGGGAGGCCTTCGAGGGCAAGGCCCTGTTCCAGATGAAGTTCTACGCCCTGGTGCTCTGGCGGACCCGGGGCGTCGTGGCCAGCCAGCTCAAGCTGCTCTACCTGGCCGACGGCGAGGCGCTGACCTACGCCCCCGACGAAGGTGAGCTGATCCGCTTCGAGCGCACCCTCCAGGCCATCTGGTCGGCCATCGAGCGGGCGGTGGCGACGGGCGACTTCCGGCCCAACAAGACGCGGCTCTGCGGCTGGTGCGACCACCAGGCGGTCTGCCCGGCGTTCGGGGGCACTCCCCCGGCGTTCCCCGCCGAGGCCGCGGCCGCCGCCGGCTGGCAGACCCGGCTACCGGTCGTCGAGCTGGACTGAAGGGGTCCGATCGCCGCGCGCAGCGGCGATCAGGCGGCCGAGGCCTGGAGGTCGGCGTCCGCCAAGACGGCTGCGAGCTCGGCGGGTCCGACGCCGAGCAGCCCCTCCCGCAGCGTCAGCGCAGGCGCCGGATGCACGACCTGGATGGTCGGCACGCCGAGCACCGCCGCACCGGAAGCCAGGCCCGCGGCGATGCCGGCCTGCGAGTCCTCGACGACGACGCATTCCGCGGCCTCCACGCCGAGCGCGTCCATCGCCAGCAGGTACGGCGCCGGATCGGGCTTGCGCGCCGGCACCTCGTCTCCGCACAGAGTGTGGTCGAACGGGTCGCTACCCAGGTCGTCGCAGATGGTGCGCAGCACGATGTCGGCGAGTCGGCGCGGCGTCGTGGTCACCAGGGCGGTGGCCAGTCCCGCCTCCCGCACCGACAGCAGCAGGTCGGCGGCGCCCGGACGCCAGGTGATCTCCTCCGCGAGCATTCCCGCCGTGGTGTCCTCCACCCACTGCGCGTCCGTGCGCAACTGGGCCTCGCTGCGGGTGACGCCGATGTCGCGGTAGAGGATCTCGATCGACGTCCGCATGCTCGTGCCCACCGTGGCCCGGCGGGCCTCCGGGGACAACCGGCCGCCGAGCCGCCGTGCCAGCGTGAACAGCGCCTCGCCCCAGTACTGCTCGGTCTCCACGAGGGTGCCGTCCATGTCCAAGAGGACCGCCCGCAACGGAGCGACCACTGGATCGGGCACGTGCTCTCCACATCGTCCAGTCATCGCCATCGCCACCACAGTAGGCAACCGGCCGGCGCCGGCCGATCAGCGAGTCGTGTAGATCCCCGTCGTCGTCGGGTGGTAGCCCTTGGCTCCCACGCTGGTCGCGAGCGCGCTCTCCGGCGTTTCACCGGCGCGAAGCCTGTTGAGCGCGTGGCGGAAGTCATAGCGCGGTTCCCACCCCAGATCGGCCCGCGCCCGGGAACTGTCGTAGACGCGGTCGATACCGGGGAACATCCGCCAGCCCATCCGGTCGAAAACCTCCCGGTAGTCCGGGAAGAGCCGCGCCACCACCGCGGGCGCGTCCCGGCGCAGCTCGGCGAGGTCGCCCCGCTGGAACGGCGTGCTCGCACTGACGATGTACCGGCCGAACCCGACCCGGCGAGCCCCCGTCAGGGCGGCCACGTGCGCCTCCACCACGTCCGACAGGTCGACACGCCGGTAGAGCAGCTCGTTGACCTTGACGTTGGCATCCGCGTACTCGGAACGCACCTGCTCGCTGTCGTCCTCTTCGGGGAAGAACCGGGAGGTGCGCAGCACCACGCAGGGCAGGCCGTGGTCGCGGGCGACGAGTTCGCACAGGTCCTCGGCCGCGACCTTCGTGACCCCGTAAATGTTGCGTGGGCGCGGAACGACGTCCTCGGTGATCCAGGCGGCGGGCTCGCCCTCCCCCGGTGTCAGCGCCCGCCCGAACGCGCTGGTGGTGCTGGTGTGGACGAACGCTCCGACGCCGGCGGCGACCGCTTCCTCCAGCAGGATCAGTGTTCCGGTCACGTTCGTGTCCACGAACGCCTGCCGGGTGTGGGACAACACGTGCGGCTTGTGCAGGGTCGCGGAGTGCACCACGGCGTCCGCACCGGCAACCGCTGCCCGGACCGCGGCGCGGTCGACGACCGATGCGACGACGTCGGTGTGCTCCGAATCCAGGAGGTCGAGGCCGACGACGTCGTGCCCGGACTCGCGCAGTGTCCGGACGAGCGCCTCTCCCAGGTGTCCGGCACTGCCCGTCACCAGGACGCGCATCGGCCCCGCCCCGGTCGGCCGGCCCCCGTCCAGAGCCGGCCCCCGTGCAGGGTCCCGCGGCGAGCGGAGCGAGTCGTGGGGGGCACGGGGGTCCTTCGACTTCACTCGTCCTCGGTGCGGTAGCCCAGGTTCGGCGAGAGCCACTTCTCTGCCTCGTCGACCGTCCACCCCTTGCGCGCCGCGTAGTCCTCGACCTGGTCGCGGCCGATCCGCCCGAGCACGAAGTACCGGGACTGCGGGTGTGAGAAGTAGAGCCCACTGACCGCGGCACCCGGCCACATGGCCATGCTCTCTGTGAGCTGGATCCCGGCGTTGGCCTCGACGTCGAGGAGCTCCCAGATGGTCTGCTTCTCGGTGTGCTCGGGGCAGGCGGGATAGCCCGGCGCCGGACGGATGCCGTGGTACTTCTCGGCGATCAGGGCGTCGCCGTCGAGGTGCTCGTCGGGCGCGTAGGCCCAGAACTCCTTGCGCACGCGCTCGTGCAGCCGCTCGGCGAAGGCCTCGGCGAGGCGGTCGGCCAGCGACTCCAGCAGGATGGCGCTGTAGTCGTCGTTCGCCTTCCTGAAGGCCGCCACCCGTTCGGACGAGCCGAGGCCCGCGGTCACCGCGAAGGCGCCGACGTAGTCGCGCAGCCCGGTCGCCTTCGGGGCGATGAAGTCCGCCAGCGACTTGCGGGGCGAGCCTTCGCGACCCTCGGTCTGCTGCCGGAGCTGGTGCAGGGTCGTCAGGACCGTGCCCCGCGACTCGTCGGTGTAGACCTCGATGTCGTCGCCGTCCACCTGGTTGGCCGGGAAGAGGCCGAAGACCCCGTTCGCCCGCAGCCACTTCCCCTCGATGACCTGGTCGAGCATGGCCTGCGCGTCCTCGTACAGCCGGCGGGCCGCCTCGCCGGACGCCGGGTTGTTGAGGATGTCGGGGAACCTGCCCCGCATCTCCCATGCGTTGAAGAACGGCTGCCAGTCGATGTAGCTCCGCAGCTCCTCGAGGGAGTAGTCCTGGAAGGTGCGGACGAACTGGGTGGCCACATGGTGGACGTGGTCGCAGGAGGGGCCGGCGCACACGTCCATCGCCTGCTGCAGCAGCATCCGCGGCCGCGGCGGGTGGTAGGCGCTCCAGTCGATCGGGGGCGCCGCGGCGCGGGCGGCGGCGATCGGGAGCATCGTTCGCGTGTCCTGACGGGCGGCGTGCCGCTCGCGCAGGGCCTCGTAGTCGGCCTCGGTCTCGGCGAGCAGCTTCGGCCGCTGCTCGTCCGACAGCAGTGCGGCGACCACCGGCACCGAGCGGGACGCATCCTTCACCCAGATCACCGGGCCGTGATACTTCTGCGCCACCTTGACCGCGGTATGCGCCCTCGAGGTGGTCGCGCCGCCGATCAGCAGTGGGATGTCGAAGCCCTGCCGCTCCATCTCCGTCGCCAGGTTGACCATCTCGTCGAGGGACGGCGTGATGAGACCGGAGAGCCCGATGACGTCGGCGCCCTCCTCCTTGGCGGCGTCCAGGATCTTCTGGGCCGGCACCATCACCCCGAGGTCGACGACGTCGTAGTTGTTGCACTGCAGCACGACGCCGACGATGTTCTTGCCGATGTCGTGCACGTCGCCCTTGACGGTGGCCATGACGACCTTGCCGTTGCTGCGTTCGGCGTCGCCGGGCTGCTTCTCCGCCTCGATGAAGGGGATCAGGTACGCGACGGCCTTCTTCATGACACGGGCCGACTTCACCACCTGCGGCAGGAACATCTTCCCGGCACCGAACAGGTCGCCGACGACGTTCATGCCGGCCATCAGCGGGCCCTCGATGACCTCGATCGGACGGCCGCCGCGGTCGCTGATCTGCGCCCGGAGCTCCTCGGTGTCGGCCTCGACGAATTGGTCGATGCCCTTCACCAGCGCGTGCGTGATGCGCGCGTCGACCGGCAGCGACCGCCACTCCTCGGACGCGACCTCCTTGACCGAGCCGTCGCCGGCGAAGTCTCCGGCGATCTCGAGGAGGCGCTCGGTGCTGTCCGGGCGGCGGTTGAGGATCACGTCCTCGATGCGCTCGCGCAACAGCTCGGGCACCTCGTCGTAGACCTCGAGGGCACCGGCGTTGACGATGCCCATGTCCATGCCTGCCGCGATGGCGTGGTACAGGAACACCGCGTGGATCGCTTCGCGCACCGGGTTGTTGCCGCGGAAGGAGAACGAGACGTTCGAGACCCCACCGGAGACGAGGGCGCCGGGCAGGTTCTGCTTGATCCAGCGGGTGGCCTCGATGAAGTCCAGGCCGTAGTTCGCATGCTCCTCGATGCCGGTGGCGACGGCGAAGACGTTCGGGTCGAAGATGATGTCCTCAGCCGGGAAGCCGACGTCCCTGGTCAGGATGTCGTAGGCCCGCCGGCAGATCCGCGTGCGCCGCTCGAGGTTGTCGGCCTGCCCGTCCTCGTCGAAGGCCATGACGACGACGGCGGCGCCGTACTTGCGGCACAGCCGCGCCTCCCGGACGAACTTCTCCTCGCCCTCCTTGAGGGAGATCGAGTTGACGATCGACTTGCCCTGGACGCTCTTCAGCCCGGCCTCGATCACCTCCCACTTCGACGAGTCGATCATCGTCGGCACCCGGCAGATGTCGGGCTCGGTCGCGACCAGCTTCGTGAAGCGGTCCATCGCCTCGACGCCGTCGATCATCCCCTCGTCCATGTTGATGTCGATGACCTGCGCGCCGGCCTCGACCTGCTGCCGGGCGACCGCGAGCGCAGCGGGGTAGTCACCGGCCTTGATCAGGTTCCGGAAGCGGGCGGAGCCGGTGATGTTCGTGCGCTCGCCGACGTTCACGAAGAGGGTGTCGTCGGTGACGGTGACCGGCTCGAGGCCGGAGAGCCGGAGCGCGGGCGGCAGCTCGACCGGCGTCCGGGGGGCCCTGCCCTCGACCGCGGTCGCGATCGCCGCGATGTGGGCAGGCGTCGTGCCGCAGCAGCCACCGACAAGGTTGACGAAGCCGCTGCCGGCGAACTCCTCCAGGACGGCGGCGGTCTCCTCCGGCGACTCGTCGTACTCGCCGAAGGCGTTGGGCAGGCCGGCGTTCGGGTAGCAGGAGATGAACGTGTCGGCGACGCGGGACATCTCGGCGATGTAGGGCCGCATCTCCTTCGCCCCCAGCGCGCAGTTCAGGCCCACCAGCAGCGGCTTCACGTGCCGCACGGAATGCCAGAACGCCTCGGTGACCTGGCCGGACAGCGTCCGTCCGGAGGCATCGGTGATGGTGCCGGAGATCATCACCGGCCAGCGCCGCCCGCGTTCCTCGAACAGAGTCTCCAGGGCGAAGATCGCCGCCTTGGCGTTCAGGGTGTCGAAGATGGTCTCGATCAGCAGCACGTCCGAGCCGCCGTCCACGAGCCCGTTGGCCTGCACCAGGTAGGCCTCGACCAGCTGGTCGAAGGTGATGTTGCGGGCCCCGGGGTCGTTCACGTCGGGCGAGATGGACGCGGTGCGGCTGGTCGGGCCGAGAGCCCCGACGACGTAGCGCGGCTTGTCGGGGGTGCGCGCGGTCATCGCGTCGCACTCCGCGCGGGCGAGCCGGGCGGAGGCCACGTTGAGCTCGTAGGCGAGGTCCTGCATACCGTAGTCGGCCAGCGAGATCGCGGTGGCGTTGAAGGTATTGGTCTCGATCAGGTCGGCGCCGGCCTCGAGGTACTCGCGGTGGATACCGGAGATGATCGCCGGCGCGGTGATGCTGAGCAGGTCGTTGTTGCCCTGCACGTCACTCGGCCAATCGGCGAACCGTTCTCCGCGATAGCCCGCCTCGTCGGGCCGGTCCCGCTGGATCGCCGTACCCATCGCGCCGTCGAGCACCAGGATGCGCCGCTCCAGCAGGGCGGTCAGCTCTGCGGTGGCGTCGGGGCGGAGCGACGGTGAATCGGACACAGGCGATCCTCAGTGGTCTCTTCGATGTGCGGTGGAAGCCCTGGACGCCGGCTCCCCGGTGGGCCGGTCCAGGCGGGTGCGTTGCCGGGCCTGGAGGACATGGTCTCACTTCGCGCGCGTTGCGCTCGCGTAGATACCTGCCGACGTCAGGTCCGGTCTCTCGGCGGGACGCAGATCCCAGCCGAAGGCCGCGACCGACGTAGGCTGGGAGAGGTGATCGACCCGACGTCCCCACATGAGGACCTGCCCCAGCTGACCGACCCCGTGGTGGTCGTCGCCTTCGAGGGCTGGAACGACGCTGGGGACGCCGCGACCGGGGCGGTCGAACACCTGGAGCTGATCTGGGATGCGAAGCCACTGGCCGCGCTGGACCCGGAGGACTACTACGACTTCCAGGTCAACCGGCCGACGGTCTCCCTGGTGGGCGGCCTGAGCCGTCGCATCGAGTGGCCGACGACCCGGATCTCCGTGGCCCGGCCGCCGGGCAGCGAGCGGGACGTCGTCCTCATCCGCGGCATCGAGCCCAACATGCGTTGGCGCGGGTTCTGCGCGGAACTCCTCGACCTGCTGCGCGAGCTCGACGTCCAGATGGTCGTGGCCCTCGGCGCGCTGCTTGCCGACACGCCGCACACCCGCCCCACCCCGGTCAGCGGCACTGCGTACGACGCCGAGTCGGCCCGGACCTACGGGCTGGAGACCTCCCGCTACGAGGGGCCGACCGGGATCCTCGGCGTCTTCCAGGACGCCTGCGTGCAGGCCGGGCTTCCCGCGATCAGCTTCTGGGCCGCCGTTCCGCACTACGTCTCGCAGCCGCCGTCGCCGCGAGCGACCGTGGCGCTCCTGCAGCGGGTCGAGGAGGTGCTCGAGCTGACCGTGCCGCTCGGCGCCCTGCCGCAGCAGGCCGACGACTGGGTCAAGACCGTCGACGAGATGGCGAACGAGGACGACGAGGTCGTGGAGTACGTGCGTTCCCTCGAGGAGCGGGCCGCCGAGGTCGACCTCTCGCAGGCGAACGGTGACCAGATCGCCCGGGAGTTCGAGCGCTACCTGCGCCGCCGCGGCTCCTCCCCCAGCTGAAGAAGGCCCCGTCCCGGGACGGGGCCTACAGCGGCGGCAGTAGCGGGGTCATCCGGATCGTCGCGTCGGAATCGAAGAGCCGGTCGTGCATCGACAGCGCGAACCGGTCGGTCATTCCGGACACGTAGTCGACGACCTGGGTCACCGCGTCGGCCTCGGTGTCGCGGTAGCTGGCGGGTATGAGCTCGGGGTGGGCCAGGTGGTGGTCGACGAGCCGCCGGATGACGTCGATGGCCACGTGCTTCTGCCCCGCGGCGGTCTGCGAGTTGTAGACCCGCTCGAACATGAAGGCCCGCAACTCGTGCATCGCCTCGAGCGGCGCGGGTGCCATGACGACGGCGCCGGCGGTGTTGCCGGGCGAGAGGCTCCCCTCGACAACGGCCTCGATCATCGTGCCGACCATCTCGCTGCCCGGCTCGCCGAAGACGTCGCGGGCGCGCTCGGGGAGGTCCTGGAACCGCACCACGCCGGCCCGGATGGCGTCCAGCGCGTCGTGGGAGAGATAGCCGATGCGGTCGGCGTAGCGGACGCACTCGCCCTCGTGGGTGGACGGAGGCGGATCGATCTTCCAGCTGTGCGCCCGGACGCCGTCGCGCACCTCCCACGTCAGGTTGAGCTGCTCGAGCACCTCCACGATCCGCACACCCTGGGCGGCGTGGTGCCAGCCGCCGGGAACGTAGGGCTCGAGCGCGTCCTCACCCAGGTGCCCGAACGGTGAGTGGCCGAGGTCGTGCGCCAGGGCGATCGCCTCGGCCAGGGTCTCGTTGAGCGCGAGGGCCCGGGCGAGCGAACGAGCGACCTGGGTGACCTGCAGCGTGTGGGTCAACCGGGTGACGTAGTGGTCGCCGTCAGGGTTCAGGAAGACCTGCGTCTTGTGCTTGAGCCGGCGGAAAGCCTTGGCGTGCAGGATGCGGTCGCGGTCGCGCTCGAAGGCGGTGCGCAACTGGTCCTCGGGTTCGGGGTGCGCCCGTCCGCGCGTCGCCGACGAGCGGACCGCCGCAGGTGCCAGCTGCTCCTCAGCTCGTTCCCGCGCCGCCCGGTCGGTGAACCGGAACGTGCTCGCGGGAGCCGCCGTCATCCGCGGTCCAGCGCCGTCGGCTCCGCACACGGCTCCAGTGCCACGCCGAGCAGGGCGTCCACGGCATCACACACCATGCGCGGCGCCTCGTCCTCCAGATCGGCGTCGTCCCCCGCCAGGCTCTGCTGTGCCCAGGCATCCACCAGCGCGATCGCGCCCGGCGTGTCGAGGTCGTCGGCGAGTCGCTCGCGCAGTCCGAGCAGCACTGCCGCGGCGGGTGCGCCGGCGTCCAGCGCGACCGCCCTCCGCCAGGTGGCCAGCCGCTCTTCCGCGGTCGAGAGCAGGTCCGCCGTCCAGAAGCGGTCGGTGCGGTAGTGCCCGGAGAGCAGCGCCAGGCGGATCGCCATCGGGTCCACACCGTCGCCGCGCAGGCGCGAGACGAAGACCAGGTTGCCCTTGCTCTTGCTCATCTTCTCGCCGTCGAGACCGATCATCGCCGTGTGCACGTAGGCCCGGGCAAAGGGCTTGGTGGCGGTCAGTGCCTCGGCATGGACGGCGGAGTACTCGTGGTGCGGGAACACCAGATCGCTGCCGCCGCCCTGCACGTCGAAGCCCATGCCGATCGTGTCCAGCGCGATCGTCGCGCACTCGATGTGCCAGCCAGGCCGGCCGGCGACACCCTGCGGACCAGGCCACGACGGCTCGCCGGGGCGCTCGCCACGCCACAGCAGCGGGTCGAGCCGGTTGCGTTTGCCCGGACGGTCGGGGTCACCGCCACGCTCGGCGAACAGCCGGAGCATGGTCGCCTCGTCGTAGCCGGACTCCCCACCGAACCCGGGTGCCTGCGCCACGTCGTGGTAGACGTCGCCGGACCCGTCGTCGAGGACGTAGGCCAGGCCTTCCTCGAGCAGCGTCTCGATCCGCACCACGATCCGCGGGATCGACTCGACCGCGCCCACGAAGTTCTCGGGCGGCAGGATCCCCAACGCCGTCATGTCCTCGCGGAAGAGCGCGGTCTCGCGCATGGCGAGGACGATCCAGTCCTCGCCGTCCCGCTCGGCACGCTCGAGCAGGGGATCATCGATGTCGGTCACGTTCTGCACGTAGTGGACGGCGTGCCCTGCGTCGCGCCACATCCGGTTGATCAGGTCGAACGCAAGAAAGGTCGCGGCGTGACCGAGGTGCGTGGCGTCGTAGGGCGTGATGCCGCAGACGTACATCCGCGCCGTCCGGTCCGGCGTGGTGGCGACCACCTCTCCCCGGGCGGTGTCGTGGAGCTTGAGTACGGGACCGGACCCCGGCAGGGTCGGCAGCAATGGAGCAGGCCAGGCGAGCACAGCACGAGCCTAGATCGGGGTCCTGACGCCGCTCCGCGGCGTCCGCCGGGGTGTGTTCCGTCCGGCAGGTCACCTACCGTCCTGGGGCAGGGTCCGCCGACAGAGGATGAGCGATGGAGCGCGAGGGGTACCTGGAGGTTCTGCGACGGACCGACGCCCGGTTCGCCGAGGCCGCCGCACAGGCGGTCCTGGCGCGCGGCTGGTCCGCGCCGGTGCCCGGCTGTCCCGGATGGACCCTCGCCGATCTCGTCTGGCACCTGGCGGAGGTGCAGCACTTCTGGGCGTGGGTCGTGCGCACCCGCGCGCAGGACCCGTCCGGTTACGTGGAACCGGAACGCCGCCCGAACGACGAACTGCTGGCCTGGCAGGTCGTCCAGAGCGTCGAACTGGAGACGGCGCTGACCCGAGCGGATCCCGCCGAGCGGGTGTGGACGTGGGCTCCTCAGAAGGATGTCGCGTTCGTGCTGCGCCGGCAGGTCCATGAGGTGGTCGTGCACACCGTCGACGTGGAGCAGGTGCTCGACGACTTCCGCCCGGTGCCGACAGATGTCGGCCTCGACGGGCTCGACGAGTGGCTCGAGGTGTGGGTCCCCCGCACGCTGCCGAACGGGCCGCCGGAGAACGCCGAGCCGGTGGCCTTCCACGCCGTGGACGCCCACGCCGAGCGCATGCTCTTCGCCGGGTCCAAGCCGTTTCCCATCGCCACGGTGACCGGCATCGCCGGAGACCTGATGTTGGAGGTCTGGCGACGGGTGCCGTACGAGGTGTTGACGGTGGACGGTGACCCGGTCCAGGCCACCGCGATGATCGAACTGGTGGAACTCGAGTAGCGGGTCAGGCTGACAATTCGCGATCACGGGCGACGTGTGGACCGGAGCAGGTCACCACGTGAGGTAGGACATGGCGGCCAGCAAGCGGCGGCGCTCGAAGTCGTTACCGCGAACGATTATCCGGTCGGCGATGCACTCGATGGCCGCGGTCGTCTCCTGGTAGTAGATGTGCTGCATCGTCTCGGCGAGCAGCACGCAGAGGATCCGCGGACGTTCGGGCAGACCGACGGCCACTGACTGCACCAGACCGTTGTCGATGAGGACCGTGAAGTCCATCTGCACGTCCGGCATCCGGACGACGAGCGGCCAGTCCTTCCACCTCGACACCGCCGCGACGGTGTCCTTGTTCAGGTTCCACCTGTGCATGTAGAAGTCCTCGAGGATGTCCCGGAGGTATGGCCCGGTCGCCGTCTCCGGACGAGGGATGAAGTGACTGCCTGTCGGATCCTGGACCTGCGGCATCTCTCTCCCTAGTCGTGGCGACGCGCGTGCTTCGAGTGGGTATTGCGAGTTCGAGCCGGACGGGCGGTCTCCCGGCGAGTCAGGTCGCCGCTTTCGGGACCCGCCGGATGAGACGGAGTGCGGCCGCGCAGAAGGCCACGGCTATGCACGCGGCCGCGGTCAGATAGACGACGAGGTAACTACTCAGCGCGGCCAGAGCACCCAGCCCCAGACCGCCGAACGCGATACCCAGGTCGAACGTCAGATTCCACACCGAGGAGGCGAGCGCCCCCTCGCCGGCGCTCGCCTGTGCCATGACCGCGACCAGTGAGGCGGTGGCCAGTCCGCCGATTCCCGTCCCGGCCATCAGCGACGCCAGCATGAGCCCCCAGCCCGTGATCCAGGCCGTGAGGAGGACTCCCAGCAGGCTGAGTCCCAGCAGGGGCACCGCGAGCAGGTCCGGACGAACGGCGTCAGCGATCGGCCCGCAGAAGAATCGTGCAGCTGCGAAGCCTGCCCCGAACAAGAGCAGTGCGCCCGGGGCATCGGCCGAGGAAAGCGGAAGGAAGCTGTAGACGCCGCCATATGCCACGGCGCACGGCAGGAAGAGCAGCGAAGGCTTCATCAGGCGACCGTCCCGCCATACCCCCGACAGGCCGCGGCTTCCCGCCTCGACCGTCGCCATCGGTCCCGGCGAGGCACGACGCACGATGCCGAGGCTCCACAGCGTTCCCAGCGGGACGAGCAGAGCCACCAGGTACACAACGGTGCCCCGTCCGGCCTCCAGCATCACGAGACCAAGAGGCGGCGCCACCACTCCGGTGAACGACGTGGCAAGCCCATAGATCCCGAGGGCGCTGCCTCGCCGGCCACGCGGGGTGTAGGCGGACACCAGCGCCACGCCGACAACCGTCAGAATCCCGAACCCCGCGCCCCGGACAGCTGTCGCCAGGAGTACGGGCCACAGCCCGCCAGTCCAGCTGTAGACCGGCGCCGGGAGCGCCAGGAGGAGAAGGCTCCCCATGACGAGCAGGTGTGGTCGGACCCGCATTGCGATCCGCGGGAGCCAGAATTGGACAAGGACCGTCGTCCCCATGAACACCGCTGTGGACAGTCCGGCACCGAATCGTCCCCCGTGGCCGGCAGCAAGCACCGGGACCACCGCGAACAACAGATAGAGGCTGCCGAACCCGGCTGCGCTCAGTATGAGCACGGCCAGGTTCGGCGAAATGGCGCCGGAGCGGGCGGCCGTCACCGTAGCCGCCCCCGTCGAGCCAGCAGCCGGCAAGGGGCCGCCTGTCTAGGCGACACCACGGCCGCCATCGACGGGGATGTTGGTGCCCGTGATCCACGAGGATGATGGCGACAACAGAAGGGCGACGAGGTGCGCCACATCGGCCGGTTCGCCGACCCGTCCCAGCGGGAATCGGTCTCGCCACTCGCTCAGCAGATCCTCGTACGCGCTGGGACTCATCCCCGCCGCGATGTAGATGCCACTGCGCACCATCGATGGCGAGACCACATTGACCCGTATTCCACTGGGCGCCAGCTCGTGTGCCAACGTCCGGGACAACGCCTCCACGGCGCCCTTGGTCCCGGTGTACACCGCAGTGCCCGGCCAGGTCCGTTGCGTCAGCAGCGAACTCACGTTGACGATTGAGCCGCCCTGGACGCGCAGGAAGGGTTCCGCCGACCGACAGGTGTACAGCGTCCCGAAGACATTCACCTCGAACTGGAGGCGTATCTGCTCCTCGGTCACCTGGGCCAGCGACGCCTCGACCAGCGCGCCGGCGCAGTTGACAAGGCCGTCGAGGCGGCCGAAGTGCTCAGCGACGTCCCGCACCATCGCGTCGACGGCAGCTGGGTCGCGGACGTCGCACGCGTACGGCCGGATGCCGGGAAGTTCGGCCACGCCCGGCCCCGTGGCTCCGCTGCGCGAGACCGCTGCGACCCGGAATCCGCCGGCGACCAGCGCCTCGACTATTCCGAGACCGATCCCGGACGATGCCCCGGTGACGACAGCGACTGGACCGTCTGCACTCCCGGTCGCCGTTGTCACACCTCGTCCACGCTTGCTGAGGTTCCTCGCACCGCTATCGCCTCGATCTCCACCCGCATGCCGGGAATCGCCAGCGCGGACACTTCGACGAGTGTGCTGGCGGGTCGAGCCGACCCGAAGTACTCGCGACGCACGTCGTTGATGACTGCCCGTTCGGACATCTCGGTGACATATACGATCACCTTGGTGATCTGCGTGAAGTCGCTGCCTGTTGCATCGAGAATGAGCTTCAGGTTTTCGTGGACCTGCCGCGCCTGCGCCTCGATGTCGTCGCTGACCAGGCGGCCCGATGAGTCGACGGGTGCACATCCTGAGATGAACACCAACGGTCCGGCCACTACAGCATCCGTGTAGTGACTGATCGGCTCGGCCAGACCGGGTACCCGGAATTCTTCCCGTGTCCAGTGCTCCACACTTGTCACGTCATCATCCATTCGTCAGAGATTGCTCGACGCGATGAGGAATTCCTCGATCGCTGCATTCAGCTGTTCCGGTCGCTCGAGCCAGAGGAAGTGGCCAGCACGGGGGATCTCGCGAAGGACAGCGCCCGGGATCAGTTCCGCGATAGTGCGGTTGTACCAAGGAAGGGTGATCAGGTCCTCTTCCCCGTACACCACCAGGACGGGACACCTTATCTGTGATAGTTCGTCCCGGGTCTCATGTCCGAGATCCGCTTCGAAATGGCGGGTGTAGGCATGCACCGGTTGCGCCGACGAGTGGGCCGCGAATACTTCCTGGACGCGGGCGACCACCTCCGGCTCGTGATCCACGATCGATGGGGCGAACATCCAGAAGCTGAACGCCTGGAACACTTCCCGAGGTGCCTCCTCGAGTGCCCGCTTCCTCGCTTCGAACCACTTGCGGATGTGATGTTCACGGCGGCTGGACGACCATGTGGAGACCAAGCAAGCGGTGCGGACTCGTTCCGGCTGGGTGATGGCCAACCGCTGTATCACCGCCGCGCCAAGGCTGAAGCCGGCGAAGTGTGCGGACCGGAGTCCCAGATGGTCCATGAGGCCTGAGACGTCACGGCTGAACATGTCGACGCTGTACGGCTCATCGGGCGCCGAACTGGCCCCCGTGCCCCGGAGGTCGAAGGTGACGCATCTGAAGGACTTCCGGAAGCACTCGACTTGATGCTCCCAGACGCCTCCCCCCACACCGGTTCCCCCGACGAACACGAAGGGTTCGCCGTCGCCATCGATCTCGTAGGAGATCGACACACCGTTGATATGCGCGATCGGCACCGGGGGTCCCCTATGCCCCGTACGGCGTGTGCCGCGCGGCTCGGTTGAACTGGTTCTGCACCCACGGGAGCGCCGTCGCGAACTGCAGGAACCTGGTCCGCTGGGGTGACAGGTTCTCGGGCCAGTGGCCGACGATCTTCCCGTAGAGCTGGGACCAACGCTGGACATGGTCGGTGAGGGGTCGCTCGACGGCTTCCCAGGAGCGCAGAGCACCCGGGATGTCCTGTGCCGAGTCGACCGCGGCCGCGAGAGACACGACGTTCGTGAACGTCATGTTGGCGGCCTGGCCGAGGTTCGGCGGCTGGCCGTGGGCCGCGTCACCGATCACGACGGCTCTCCCGGAAGACCAACGTCGGCACGTGACGTTGACCGCCCGATCCCAGCGCCCCTCCTCCGGAAAGCGCTCGATGATCGCCTCGTGCTCCGGGAAACTTTCCAGCCACGTCGCCTTGTCCACAGGGACGCGGCGCGCGCGGACGTCATCGACGGAACAGGCGAGACAGATGTAGTTGAAATCGTCAGTGCACGGGCAGTACAGGAGGCGGCGACTGCCGTTCCAGTACTCGCTGATGACGCTGTCGGAGTAGTCCGGCAGACGTGGGATCAGGAGCCGGATGTAGCCCTCCCACAGGTAGTCGACCTTCTTCGTCAGGAAGAGGGACTCACGCAGCTTCGAGTAGGCGCCGTCGGCTGCCACGACCAGGTCGGCTCGCAGCGTTGTTCCGTCCTCGAGAATCACTTCCCCGTCCGGCGTCGCCGAACGGACAGGCGAGTCCGTGACGATCTCCGCCCCGTACTTCGTGGCGCCGGCGATGAGTGCGTCGTAGAGGTCGGCCCGAGGCGGGAGCAGCATCCGGTCCCCGTCCGCGAAAGGCCGCTCCATCATCGCCTGTCCGTCCTGGTCACGGATGTCGAACGCGGAGATGGACTTTGCTCGCGCCATTGCCTGATCTGCGACGCCGAGGACCCCGAGCGACTTGAGGCCGTTCTCCCAGATCCAGATCCCGGCGCCGAACATCCGGAGCTCCGATGCCCGTTCGTGCACCCGGACCGTCCACCCCCGCTGCCCGAGGGCTGTTGCCATGGCCAGGCCGGCCAACCCGCCGCCGACGATCTCCGCGTGCCTTGCTTTCGCCATCAATTCCTTCTCTTCTCTCGACCGACGACACCTGTCGGCGTAGGCCCCTATTGGAGGGGAGGAATGGTTGGGGTGCTATTTCCGTCGAATCCGGTCCGCAACGACTGCCACGATCACGGTGAGACCCGTGACGAGCAACTGAGCATTGGACGAGACGCTCAGCAGATTCATCGAATTGGAGAGCAGAGTGAGCAGCGCGACTCCGTAGAAGGCGTGGCGCGCTCGCCCGCTGCCGCCTGTCAGCGCGATACCGCCGATGATGACCGCCGCAATGGCCTGGAGTTCCAGGCCCGTTCCCGCGGTCGGCTGCGCCGCCGCGACCCGCCCAGTCAGCAGCAGACCCGCGAGACCTGCCAAGGTCCCCGATGCGACGTATGCCGCCGTGATGTATCGCCTGACCGGGACGCCGGCGTAAGTCGTCGCCGTGCGGTTGCCGCCCAAGGCGTACAGGTACTTCCCGAATCGTGTGTAGGCGAGGAGCGCAGCGACCAGCAGCAGCGTGATGAAGGCCAGCACGAAGGAGATGGGTACTCCGAGGATCTTCTGGTAGCCGAGCGGATTGGTGAACGAGGTCGGCAGCCCGTAGACGGGGAGACCGCCGGTGACGGTCAGAGCCGTGCCGCTCGCCACGGACAACATGCCCAGCGTCACGATGAACGGCGAGACGTCGAAGCGAGCGACCAATCCTCCGTTCACCACGCCGACGACCGCTCCGCACGCCAGCCCGGCGAGGACACCGAGCAGGACGCCGTGGTCGACCATGACCGTGGCGGCCACCACACCCGAGAGCGCCGCCACCGCGCCGATCGAAAGGTCGAGGCCACCAGAGATGATCGTGATGGCCGCGGCGGAAGCCAGCACGGTCAGAACCGACATCTGCCGGAGGATGTTCTGCAGGTTGCTGATCCGCAGGAAACTCGGCTCGAGGAGCGCCGTGGCGACGAACAGCAGCAGGACCAGCAGGGGCAGCGCGAGGTCAGGGCTGAGCAGCAACTTCCGTACCCGAGCCAGCCGCGCTCCCCCACCTGGCTCGGGGCTCATGACCTCGGGCCCGGCCCGCGTGGCGGAGTCGTCCACGTTCACGTGCGCCTGCATCTGCACCTGCACCAACTCCTCAGGACGTTGCCTCGTCGTCGAGCGTCGCCGTAGCGCTGAGCGCCGCCTCAAGCACGTTCTCTTCGTTCAGTGCGGTGCCGCTGAAGGTGGCGGCCAGGGTTCCCCGGTAGAGCACCACGGCCCTGTCCGCGAGCACGAGCAACTCGGCGAGATCGGCCGTCAGGAACACCACCGACATGCCCTGGCGAACGTTCTCCCGCAAGGCGTCGTAGATCTCGGCACGAGAACCGACGTCCACGCCGACAGTGGGGTCCTTGAGCACCAGCACCGGCGTTCGGCAGCCCAGCGCCCGGGCCAGGAGCGCCTTCTGCTGGTTACCGCCACTCAGGGTCGTGATTCCAGAGCGCAGCGATCCGCCGCGGACCCGCATGCGGGTCGCCTCCCGCTCGGCGTAACCGCCGGTCACCTTCGGCCTGAGCCATCCCCAGCGAGTGAGACGGTGCAGATTGGACAGGCTGATGTTGTCCTGGATCGACAAGGTGGGCACGATGCCGGCGCGACCGCGCTCGCCAGGCAGGAAAGCGACCCCGTTTTTCAGGGCCGCGCTGACTCCCGCTCTGCTGCGGACCCGCCCCTGCACGAACACCTCGCCCGAATCCGGCCGCAACGCACCGGCAAGGACCTCGGCCAATTCGTTCACGCCGCACTGCCCGACGCCGTACACCCCGAGGATCTCGCCGCTGAGCGCCTCGAAACTGACGTCCCGTAACGCCCCGGGGACGCAGACGTCACGCAATTCGAGCAAGGGCGCGCCCGTCACCGAACCGAACTCGACGGGCTGCCGGCCCACCGATACTCGCCGTCCCACGATGTGCTCGACCAGTTGGTCTTCGGGAACGTCGGCACTGCACTCCGCCACGACGGCGCCGTCCCGCATGACCGTCACCAGGTCCCCGACCCGCGAGACCTCGTCCAGGTGGTGGGTGATGTACAGAACGGCTACGCCCTCGTCGCGTGCACGACGGATCACGTCGAACAGCAGGGACCGCTCCTGCTTGTTCAGTGCTGCCGTCGCCTCGTCGAAGATCAGCACTCGCGGCTTCCGGAACAGCGCCTTCGCGACGGCGACGAGATGGCGCTGAGAGCCCGTCAACTGTTCCACACGGACATCTGGGTCGATCCCGGGTGCCACCTTCGCAAGAAGCTCGATGGTCGCCGCTCGCATGCCTCGCCGGTCGAGGATCCCCAGCCTGGTGAATGCCTCCTCACTGCCGAGCGTGACGTTGTCCACCACGGTCATCTGCGGCACGACAGTGGTCTCCTGATGCACTACCTCGATCCGGGCCTGCCGCGCGTGGCCGGGCGAGTGGCCGGCGACAGCCTGCTGGTCCAGTTCGACCGTGCCCCGGTCGGGCGCCTGTATCCCGGCGAGCACCTTTCCCAGGGTGGATTTTCCCGCGCCGTTCTCGCCGAGCAGCACGTGCACCTCGCCGGCTCTGAGTTCGAGGTCGACGGCACGCAGTGCGACGGTGTTCCCGAACCGCTTGTGAACGCCCCGGAGAGCAGCGATGACCTGTGGCGCTGGGCCGGAGCCCTGCCCGTTCACCGGGCCGCGAAGATGTCGTCGGATCGCATCGTTCCCCCTCTCAGGCGGGTGAGAAGCCCTTGGGAGCCCAGTCGAGGATCATCGGGTCGAACTTGCCGACGGTCTCCGGCGTGATGGGGGGCAGCTCGACGTACAGAACCTTCTCGGGGTACTTCTCGTCGCCTTCGGCCGCCTTGGCGCCGGCCATTTCTTTGCCCTCGATCGCCCGGATCGCGTACTGGACGGCGAGTCGCCCGACGAGCTGACCCGGCTCGGCGTAGCAGAACTGGATTTCGCCCGCCGCGATCATGTCTTTGGCGGCACTGGAGAGGGATGAGGTGGCGACGAAGACCTTGCCCGCGCGCCCCGCATTGCGCAGTGCCAGGACCGCTCCTTCGGCAGTCAGACTGACGGCCGAGAAAACCGCATCGATGCTGTCGCCACGTTTCTGCAACCAGTCTTCCATCGTGGTCTGTCCGGCGGCGCGGTCCGGGTTGAGCCACGCCTGCTCGACGATCTCGATGCCCGGGTAGTTGGCCGCCAGTTCTTCCTTGAAGCCTCGGTCACGCAGGATGGCCCAGTCGGCACCGTTCGGGCCGTTGAGCATGACGACCTTTCCCTTTCCATTCAGGTGCTTGCCGATCGCGTCCGCCATGCGGTGGCCCGCTTCGATGTGCGAGAACGTGACACCGGCGCTCATGGCGCCCGTACTGGCGAGGTTGCCGGCACCGATGACCTTGATGCCCGCCCGCTGAGCGTTATCGAGGGCCGGCGCGATCCCGACTCGGTCGACCGGAGCGACCAGGATGGCGTCCAGCCCGCGCTGCGTCATGTCATCGACCTGCGACAACTGCTTGCCGAGATCGGCGTACGAACCCGCCTCATTGCTGGAGACCACCTCGAGACCGGCCTTCTTGGCCTCGTCCTCGATGCCGTAGGCGACAGAGACCCAGAACGGATCCCGGAACTGAGGGAGCGTGTAGCCGATCTGGTATTTCTTTTCGGCCGTGAGGCGAGGAAGAAGCCCGTTGAGTTCAACAGCGGCATTCCCGGAGGCGGCCGGTGAACTGTCGGTGGTTCCCGCGCTGCTGCCACTGCAGGCGGACACCGCCGTGGCGGCCATGAGAAGACCTGCCATAAATGTGACCGCCCGCCTGAGACGGTGAGGGCGCGAAGTGTGCATCATTGTGGGGCGTCTCCTTCATGACCGAGTCGCACCGATGCGGAATGCCTCGGTGCTCGATGTGCTCACGCCGATCCTTGCGTTCTGCGCTATGTGGTCGAATACCGGAATGAACGGCCGCGGGGAGAAGCTGTTCGCGCGCAGCCTCCGCACGCGGTCCGAGCCGCCTACGCCGGTTGCGTTCCCACCCGACCTCTTCCCGCTCAGTCGATGTGCCGGGCGCCCGTCTCGCGGTGCGACAGGGCAGACACCAGGTCGTTGGCCTCTTCCGAGGTCCGGAGGTCGTGCACCTGGACGCCGTCGGACTCCGCGGCGCTCACCGGGTCAGCCGGGTCGAGGCCGCCGTACACAACGTCGTAGGTCAGGTCACCGACGGAGTAGCCGATTCCCCGTTCGTGCGGCCAGGACCGGGCCACCTTCTCTTCGTCGAACACGACGACGGCCCCGCCTTGGATGACCGTCTCTATGCATTCGCGGCGCTGCAGCACACGGATGTCCTTCACCGGATCACCGTTGACGATGATCAGATCGGCGATCATTCCGGGAGCCACGACGCCGACCTTGCCGTCGAGGCCCAACATGAGGGCACCGTTGCTGGTACCGGCCTGGATCGCTTCCACCGAGGTCAGCCCGGCGTAGTCCATCAGCAGTTCCAGCTCGCGCGCATGCCACACCCCGTAGGGCGTCAGCGAGAAGCCGCTGTCGGTCCCGAGGGCGAATTTCACCCCGGCCTGGCGCGCCCGCGTCATCGCGTCGCCGGTCCGGTCGAGCATCCGCTTCATGCCCTCGCGCAGCGGCTCGGGTGCTCCCACCAAGTGTCCGAAGTCGCCGGCGTTCGAGAGCAGAAGGAGTGTCGGTACCAGCGGCGTCCCCGACTCCGCCAGCCGTCCGATGGTGCCGTCGTCCATGATGTTGCCGTGCATGATCCAGTCGATGCCGGCACGGACGGCGGCATCGACCTCGGCTGATCCCCTCGCGTGGATCGTCACCTTCTTGCCGAGCTGGTGCGCGAGGTCGGCCACGATCTTCATCTCGTCGTCGGTGAACGACTGGTACTGGCCGAACGGGCTGTCGGCGAGCTTGATGAGGTCGACACCGTTCTTCACCTGGTGCCGGACCTCGTTGATCATGCCGTCCACGTTGTTGTGCAGGACGCCGATCGAGCCCTCCGGGACCCCTACGGAATCGGGGAACCAGTCGGTGAGGCCGTTGCTGGTGGTGATGTACCGGCCGGCCGCAGTCATCCGCGGCCCCTGCACGATGCCGTCCTTGATGGCCTCCCGCAGGCCGACACCGATGTAGTAGCTGCCCCCGGGCTGCGAGATGCCGGTGACGCCCGCGCGCAGCACCTTCTGCGCGTTGAAGGCGGCCTTCAGCGTCCGAAGTTCCGGGCTGGTGTAGAGGTCGATCTCCTCCTCGCTGCGGCTCTCCCCGTAGGTCATGTGGCAGTGCGCATCGATGAGGCCGGGCATGAGCGTCTTGCCCGTCGCGTCGATCTCGGTGAGCTCCTCGCCCCGCGGGACGAGGCTGCGACCGACGTGCGGCCCCACGTCGGAGATCAGCTCGTCCTTGACGAGGACTGACGCGCCGGACACGGGCGGATTCCCCGCGCCATCCACGATTGTCGCGTTCGTGATCAGCAGCCAGGACGGCATCGGCTTCCTCTTCTGCGCTTCTCGGCGGGGATCCCAGCGAGCGGGACCGATGGTGGAGAAGTCTGGAGAGGGTGCCGTGAAGGAAGGCGAAATCTCCCGCTAGTGGCGGAAATCCCGGAGCAGTGCGGCGGTGGCACCCGACGGCTGGGCGCCGATTTCACGCAGGGCCTCCTCGCAGCGCCGGTACGCGGCGATGACGCGGTCGTGATCCCCCAGCGCCGCGGCCAGCCGCATGAGCAGGCGCCAGGCGGCCTCCCGGTACGGATCGGTCGCGACCACCTGCTCTGCCAGTCGGCGCGCCTCCCCGAGCTGTCCGATGGTGCACGCCACCTCGGCCGCCTCCAGCCGGGCGCTGCGCACCAGTTCGTCAAGGCGCTGGCGCCGGTCCTCGGCCCAGACGGACGCCACGGTCGGCAGGTACGGACCACGGTCGGCAATGTCGAGCGCCGCCACCAGCAGCCGCAACCGTTCCTCGCCCCGCACGGAGGTGGCTTCGCCGAGGAGGCCGATGAGGCGTCGGGACTCGGTGGCGACTCGCGCGGAGGGGCTCAACCGCAGAGTGCCTGGCCGGGAGGTGGGATCCAGCACATCCGGCACAGCCTTACGAAGCTTGAGGGATGCCTGCCGGAGGTAGGCCGTCGTCGAGGTGTCTCGGCGGCCCTCGAAGAGCGCATCCAGCAGCCGCTGGCGCGAGACTTCCTCGCGCTCGGCATTCGCCAGGTACGCCAACAGTTCGACGCTCTTGCTCAGCCCCGGGTTCACCTCGGAGCCGTCGATCGTGAGCGCCGTTCGCCCGAACTCGACGACCTCGACCGTCGCTGATCCCACTTCCGGGCCCTGAACACCCCGTACCAACAGCGCTCGGCCGAGCTGGTGCCACTCGGAGTCGGCCCCGGGCTCGAGGTCGATGCGCCGGGCCAGCACGTCGGGGAACTCGGTGAGCACGGACAGCAGCATGTGTTCCGACCCTTGACGCCGGGCGGCCACGCGTGCGGTCTCCGCGGCGACATCGGCCGCCTCCTCGCGCCCGCACCGCCACTCTGCTTCCGAGAGGTACACCGCCGCGACGGGCAGGTGCAGCAGTCGTTCACCGCGCTGCATGCTCTCAACGGCCCGACGCAGGTGCGCCGCGGCGGCTCTGGGAGCCCCGGAATAGAGCTCAGCCAGACCGGCGAGCATGTCGCGTTGCTCGACGAGGAAGGCGTACCGGCTCCCGACGGGGTGGGCAGCCAGGCGTTCGAGCACGGTGTGCGCCGCTGCGGGATCCTTGTGCAGACGCAGCTCGAACTCTGCCTCGATCAGCAGGCTGTACGTCTCGAACATCACCGATCCGGTGGCCTGGATGCGACGGCGGCCCTCGTGCAGAAGGCGCCAGGCCTCCGCGTGGTCTCCCACCTCCAGCATCAGGCGGGGCCCGAGCAGCCCCAGCAGCCAGACGCTCTGGTCGGAACTGTTCACGAGCCGGTGGTACAGCTCGAAGGCCCGCTCCGTGTGCCCGGTCGTCAGCAGCGCGCTCACCATCCAGGACTCTGCCGCCTTCGCCGCCCAGGGAGACTGCGGTACTGCGGTGAGCAGCCCCAGTCGCCCGAAGTCGAAGTGCGCGCGCAGCACGAGCGCGTCCATCGGTCCCCCACTGAGGGCACCCAGGGAGGACGGGGCGATGTCCGCTGGCTCGTCGCGCACGACCGCCATGGCATAGCGCACCGCGTCGAGGTCAGGCCCCTGCGGCGCGACGTCCAGGACACGGTCGATGTCCTCCACGCGGCCCGCATGCAGGTAACACCACGCCATGAACCCCGCAGCCCGTGCCGACGACCCCGCCAGTTCCTGTCGTTGGCCCGACTTCTCGAGCCGATCGGCCAAGGCGATGCCGGCGCCGAAGTCCTCCCGGACGACCGCGAGCATGAGTTCTGCGGCAGCGAGAGAGATGTCCTCCTCGCCCCGGACAGGTGCGAGCGTCTCGAGCCACCTCTCGGCCAGGCCGAAATCGGTGCGCTCGATCAGCCGCTCCACCACCGGGTGGATGATCGCGAGCGCCTCGGCCAGAAGGCCGGCACCGAGGTACTCCTGCACCGCCTCCTCGTCGTGGTGCTCCTGCGACAGCAAGCGGGCGTGCGCACGGTGGAGTTCCCGCTGCTCGTGCTCAGGTCGCCGAGCAAGCCGCTTGAGGAGGAACTCGCGGAACCGCGGATGGCAGAGCATCACGGTTGCCGAACGGCTCCAGCTGACAGGTAACCGGTGGCGGGACAGGGAGTGCATCCGAGCGAAGGAATGGGCCACGCCCAGCGCCTGCGCGTGGGCTGCGGTGACCTCTGTCAGGACGGAGGTGCTGATCAGGAATTCGGCGTCCGCCTCGCTGAGTTGCCCGAGGATCTCCGTCGACAGGTACCCGTGGAGCGGATCGGCTTCACCGCCGAGCCCGAGGACGTGGTCGGGCGCCCGCCAGGCCTCGAACAGGACCCCGGTCATCCAGCCGCCGGTCTCGACGATCGCGTCGACCGGGTCTATGTCGGCACGGCCACTGGCGGCCAGTGCGGCGCTGGCCTCCTCGACGGTGAGGGCCAGATCCTCCTCCCCGATCGCGGCCACCCACGGCGAGGCGCCCACGCTCGAGCGAAAAGGCAGCTCCACGCGGCTGGCGATGATGAGCCGGGCCGAAGGTGGAAGGTAGCGGGCGAACGCGCCCAGTACGTCCACCGCCTCAGGATCGCCGGCCAGGCGCTCTGCGTCGTCGAGCACAACCAGCAGTTGCCGGTCCCCTACCGACTCGGCGAGCAGCCCGGCGACCTCGGCGTGCGGAAGCTGGGCAGCCAGAGCGGCCGCCGCGACGCCGGTCACCTGGGGGACGTGGAGAGCCAGGGCGGCCTCCAGGTACACCAGCAGTCGGCCCGTGGACACGTCGGTGGCATCGAGGTCCAACCAGGCCAGCGGTCGCTGGAGGCGCTGGGCAGCCTGCAGGATCGCGGTCGTCTTTCCCGCACCCGCGGAGGCGTACACGCACACCAGTCGGTGCTGGTCCAGCAGTCCGTTGAGCAGGGTCTCCAGTCTGAGCCGCGGAACCACCGACTCCGAGAGTGGTGGAGGGACGATCTTGCGTCGGATGACCCAGGACGGTCCCCCGGATACAGCGGCCCCCGCCTCGTCGTCCGACTGGGTCGGGACAGCTTTCCGTAGGGGCTCGCCCCACCCCTGCGTCGCTTCCATCCCCGCTCCCGTCCGAGGCCGGGACCGTCGTCATGTGCCTCGGCCCCGCGTGCGCCGACGTGCCCGGGTGGCGGCAGTATGCCCTTACCACATTGCGGAAAGGGGACGTGCCACCCGGTGGCGTAGGCACGGATCACGGTGGCCCGGCACGGCCAGAACGACGCAGTCGCGGTAAGCGCGTCAGTTCTCCTGGCCGACGAACCAGTGACGCATCTCGCCGATCCCCTCCACGCTGCTGACCAGTTCGTCGCCGGGCGACAACCACCGGGGCGGGACCCGCCCCATGCCGACGCCGGAGGGCGTACCGGTGAAGACGACGTCACCTGGCAACAGCGGCACCACGGCCGAGAGCTGCTCCAGGATGGCCGGGATCCCGAACAGCAGCTTTGAGGTCCGCCCTTCCTGGACCACCTCACCGTTGAGGGAGCAGACGAGTGCCAGGTCGTCGGGGTCATCGAATTCGTCCGGAGTCACGAGCCACGGGCCCACCGGGCCGAAGCGAGGGAACGACTTCGCCAGGCTGAACTGGGGCGCCGGTCCGGCCATCTGCGACACCCGCTCGGAGAGGTCCTGCCCTACGGCCAGGCCGGCCACGCAGGACCATGCGTCCTCCGCGCGCACGCGCTCCGTCCGCCGTCCGATGACCACCACCAGCTCGACCTCCCAGTCGGTGTGCCCACCGGCAGGAAGGACGACGCTGCCGTAGGGACCAGTGATGCAAGCAGGGAACTTCGTGAAGACCGGGGGCGCGCTGTCTGGCGCGGCGAAACCGCTCTCGGCGGCATGTTCGGAGTAATTCAGCCCGATTGCGAAGACCTGTGGGGGCCGAGGGGCCGGCGACCTCAACCGGGCCGGCTCGTACGCCTCACCTCTGACGCCGCCGGCGGTTCGTGCCCAGGCCCGAAACTCGTCCCACCGGTCGTAGACGCGTTGCGGATCGGCGTCGAAGCGCCCCTCGCTGGCGCCTTCTACGTCGATGGCACGGGCTGTCGGCGTCGTCCGGTCCCCCGTGAGGAGTGTGAGTCGGCCGTCCAGGTTGGCGATGCGCATCGCGGGAGTCTCCTCGCCTCGGCGTGAAGAATTCCGAAACCGGGTTTCCTCAGCCGGCGGATCGGACTCTGTTCGCGCTCAGGGCCAGGTCGTGGCATGGCGGTCGAACTCCTCACCGGTCTGGATGCCGACCACGCAGAAGACCAGCCCCGACGGATCGGTCATCTGCCAGAACCGGCCACCGATCTCCGCCAGGCGTCGGGCGCCAAGGGCCTCCAACCGGGCCACCTCGGCGGGGATGTCGTCGGTCTCGATGTCGACATGCCACCGCGGTGGCGTCCCGGACCCGGTGCGCTGCACCTCGACGTGCCAGCCATCCGCGAACGAACCGAGCGACGACCAGTCCTCGTCGGTGTCATCCGGCTTCGCGGGGTGGCCGGTCGCGGCGGCCCAGAACGCCCGCCCGGCAGCGTGCGCTTCCGGCGGGAGGTCGAGAAGCAGGATCGAGAGTCTGCTGCGATGCGGCATGTCCGGCATGGTCAGCGCACAAGGCGGGTCCTGTCGAGCGGGGGGCCGGAGGCCTCCCCGGGGCAGGACGGGCAACGGCTGAGCGGCACAGGGGAACGGCTCCTGGCCGCGGTGGCGTCCGGTGGACGACGATCAGAACGGCGGCCACGGGAGCGCCGGCCATTCACCGCTCGGCTCGGGGTGCCGGCCGGTGCGCAGCAGTTCGGCGACCCGCTCCTGCGTGCAGCGCACCTCCCGGCGGGTCAGGTGCTCGTGCAACTGCTCACCGAGATCCCCGCGCAGATCGTCGCCGAGGCGCTCCAGCATCTCGACCGCCTCCGCGGGCAGCCGCTTGCCGGCCCAGCGCCACAGCAGCGTGCGCAGCTTGGGATCGGTCGAGAAGCAAATGCCGTGGTCGACGCCGTACACGTGCCCATTGCGCATCGGGATGATGTGGCCGCCCTTCCGGTCGGCGTTGTTCACCACTGCGTCGAACACCGCCATCCGGCGCAGCCCGGCATCATCGCGGCGGACGAACGCGCCGAGGTCGATCATCGGATCGCCGTCCATCCACAGTTGCACCATGCCGGGGCCGAAGGGGCCGTCCCGCAGGATCGTGGGCGGGACGACGTGCCAGCCAGTGGCCTCCGAAACCAGGTAGGCCGAGATCTCCCGGCCGGCGAGCGTGCCGTCGGGGAAGTCCCAGAGCGGCCGCTCCCCCGCCACCGGCTTGTAGACGCACTCGGCCGACAGCGTGCCGGTACGGATCGAGCCGACGAGCGTGACGTTGCTGGCGTCGAGCAACCGGCCCTCGAGGTCGATCTCCCCGTCGCGGAGCAGGAGCTGGGCCTCGGCGTCGTCGTCCGGTGCCCGCAGATCCGGGATGTCGGCCGGCTCGACGGGATGTTCGCTCATGAGCAGGACCAGCCGCGGCTCAGCGGCGGTAGCCGTTCTGCCGAGGGCACACGTGCCCGACCGGGTCCAGCGGCAGCGAGCACAACGGGCAGGACGGGCGCCCGGCCGCAACCACACGACGAGCGCGTGCCACGAACGCCCGCGCCGCCATCGGAGTGATCGTCACCCGCAGGGCGTCCGGGCCCTCCTCGCTGTCGGAGAGGATGGCGTCCTCGTCGATCGGCTCGTCGGTGGCGGCGACGGCCTCCACGACGACAGCCTCCGACGTGCCGTCCCAGGCCAGGCCCATGGCCGCGACCCGGAACTCCTCGTCGATCGGGGCGGTCAGGGGCTCCAGGTCGTCGACGTCGGCATCGGGCGGGATGACCGTGCCGGCCCGGCTGGCGACCTCGTCGAGGAGCTCGTTCATCCGGTCGGCGAGAACCTGCACCTGCGACTTCTCCAGCGCCACGCTCACCGTCCGGCCGGAGCCGTCGGAGGCCTGCAAGTAGAAAGTGCGGTCCCCTGGCTGGCCCACGGTGCCGGCGACGAACCGGGCCGGGCGTTCGAAGAGATAGACCTGACGGGACACGCGCCCAGGTTACGCGGGCGGACACCGCGCCCGCCTGCGACGACACCGACTTCGGACGGTGGAGTCAGGCTCCCGAACCGGCTCCGCCGCCGACGACGGCGTCCGAGGACGCCTTGCTCCGGCGACGGCGCTTCGGCGGCGGGACCAGTGCCGACAGGTCCCCGCCGATGTCGTTGACACGGCTGACGAACGGCCGCGTCTCGGTGTAAGTGACCACCGAGATGGACGCCGGGTCGACGACGATCCGCTGGAACTGGTCCAGGTGCAGGCCCAGCGCGTCGGCGAGGATGGCCTTGATCACATCGCCGTGACTGCACGCCAACCAGACCGCGTCGGGGCCCAGAGTCGCGTTCCAGGCGCGGACGGCGGCCACCGCGCGGGCCTGGGTCTGCGCCAGCCCCTCGCCCTCCGGGCCTGGGAAGACCGCCGCCGACGGATGCTGCTGGACCACCTTCCACAGCGGATCCTTGACCAGTTCCTTGATGGTCCGTCCGGTCCAGTCGCCGTAGCGGGCCTCGCCGAGGCGGTCGTCGGTCTGCACGGCCAGCTGCCGCCCGGCGGCGACCGCCTCGGCTGTCTCGCGACAGCGCTCGAGCGGGCTGCTGACGACCGCGGCCAGCGGAACTTTCGCCAGCCTCTCCCCCACCGCCTGCACCTGTGCCCGACCGGAGTCGTCGAGCTGCACGCCCGGGGTCCAGCCCGCCAGGACGCCGCCGGCATTCGCCGTCGTCCGGCCGTGCCGGAGCAACACCACGGTGGTCACGGCGCCGAGCCTAGGCGGCGGCGCCTCCGGGACCGGGTCAGGTGGGGTTCAGGACCCCCGCCCCGACCAGCGCGAGGACCAGCAGACCGAGCACCACCCGGTAGATCACGAACGGCACGAAGCTGCCCCGGTCGAGGTAGCGCAGCAGCCAGGCGATCACCGACAGGCCCACCCCGAAGGCGAGCACGGTGGCGACGATCGTGGGCGCCCAGTCGACCTGGGCGCCGTGGACGCCGCCCTTGAACGTCTTGTAGACCTCGTACAGCCCCGAGCCGAGCACGGCGGGAATGGCCAGGAGGAACGAGTAGCGGGCCGCCGCTGACCTGGTGTAGCCGAGGAACAGCCCGGCGGTGATCGTCCCGCCGGAGCGGGAGACCCCCGGGATGAGCGCGAGCGCCTGCGCGACCCCGTAGACGAGGCCGTGGCCCACGGTCAGATCATCCAGCCCCCGCCTCTTCGCACCGACCCGGTCTGCGACGTAGAGGAACAGCGAGAAGACGACGAGCGCTATGGCGATGATCCGCAGGTCGCGGAGGTCGGTCTCGATCTGTTTCTGGAACAGCAGGCCGAGAACGATGATCGGGATGCTGCCGACGATGATCAGCCATCCCATGCGCGCATCGGGATCGCCGCGGCGCTCGCGATTGAACAGCGAGCTCACCCAGGCGGTGACGATCCGTCCGATGTCACGGGCGAAGTAGACGAGGACGGCGAGCTCCGTGCCGATCTGGGTGATGGCGGTGAACGCCGCGCCCGGGTCGCTCCAGCCGAACGCGGCGCCGACGATCCGCAGGTGCGCGTTGGAGGAGATCGGCAGGAACTCCGTCAGACCCTGGACGATCCCGAGGACGACTGCCTCGAACCAGCCCATGCCCGTCAGCCGATTCCGAGGAGCGTGGGGCGGACGACGAAGGGGGCCGGGGCCCCGCAGAGGAACGACACGTGGCGGCACTCTAGGGGTCCGAACCTGAACACGGTCTCAAGGTGGTGTCGACGCTCCCGTTTCCCGACGGGCGCGCCGCGTCGCCGTCCCCAGGCCGGTGTCGCGCGGCCGGCCGCGGAGGTGACCACCGGTAAGTTGGCCCTCCGTGGAGCAACGGGCGCTGGGGCGCAGTGGCCTGGTCGTGTCCCGGTTGGGGCTGGGCACCATGAGCTGGGGCCGCGACACCGACGAGGACGAGGCGGCCATGCAGCTGACGGCGTTCGTCGACGCCGGCGGCACGCTCGTCGACACCGCGGATGTCTACTGCGATGGCGAGAGCGAGCGCACCCTCGGCCACCTGCTCGCCGACGTCGTCCCCCGGTCGGACGTGCTGGTCGCCACCAAGGCGGTCGGCCGCACCACGGCCGGGCCGATGGGGCGGGGAGCCTCCCGTGGGCATCTGCTGGCCGCGCTCGACGCGTCGCTGGAGCGACTGGGGCTGGACTACGTCGACCTGTGGCAGTTGCACGCCTGGGACGACGTCACTCCGCTCGAGGAGACGCTGGCCGCCGTCGACCTCGCCGTCTCGTCGGGGCGCGCGCGGTACGTCGGGGTCAGCAACTTCACCGGTTGGCAGACCGCCCAGGCCGCTACCTGGCAGCGCGCGTGGCCGGGCCGCACCCCGCTGATCAGCACGCAGGTCGAGTACTCCCTCCTGCAGCGCGGAGTGGAGCGCGAGGTCGTGCCGGCCGCCGAGGCGCTGGGCATGGGAGTGCTCGCCTGGTCGCCACTCGGCCGGGGGCTGCTGACCGGCAAGTACCGGCACAACACGCCTACCGAGTCCCGCGGGGCATCCCCGCAGTGGCAGGGCTTCATCGACGGGCTCCGCTCGGCCACGTCCGACCGGATCGTCGAGGCCGTGATCACCGCCGCCGAGGGCCTGGGCACCAGCCCGCTCGCGGTCGCCCTCGCCTGGGTGCGCGACCGCCCGGGCGTCGTCGCACCGATCGTCGGCGCACGCACCGCGCAGCAGCTCCAGGCGTCCCTGGACGCCGACGGCGTGACGTTGCCCGCCGCGATCCGCACCGCCCTGGAGGACGTCTCGGCCCCGCCCTTCAGCTACCCCGAGCGCCGCTCGGAACGGTGACGGTCATGAGCGCGCCCACAGCCACCGCCGGGCCTGGCGGTGACCCCGTCTTCACGGCTTTCTGCGCCGCGGGCCTGTGGCCGGGCCTGGGCAAGCGGACGGCGGCCGAGCTGCCGGCCGCCGGGATCAGCACGCCGGACGGCGTCTCGGCCGACCGGCTCATGAAGCTGCCCCGCGTGGGACGGCAGCGCGCCGAGCGGCTGTTCTCCAGCTTCCTGTCCGCACAACCCACCTACGAGGTGGTCGGGATCCTCGTCGGGGCAGGCCTGGAAGCGCGGCTCGCCGCCGGGGTGGCCGACGCGCTGGGTCCGGACGCCGCCCGGCGGCTGCGCGACGACCCGTGGGCCCTGCTCGGCCTCACCGGCGTGAAGCTGGGTGACGCCGACCGGCTGGCGATCGCCGTGCTGACCAATGCCGACCGGCAGGACACCCGCCGCGGCCGCGCCATCGTCGCGCTGACCCTCCGGACGGCGACCCGCGACGGGCACACCGTGCTTCCCGCGGCCCTGGTCGTGGCCGCCCTCCAGGCGGAGGGGATCACCGATCCGGCCGCGGCGATCGTGGCCGCCGTCGACTCCGGGGACGTGCTGGAACACGAGCCTCCGCTCCCGGAGGACCCCGACGACGCGGAGGCCGAGGCCATACGCACGTTGTCCCTGGCCCGCTACGGGATGGCCGAGGAGGCGGTGGCCGAAGGCGTCGCCCGCCTGGCGGCCTCCGCCGAGCGGATCGCGGATCCCGCGTCGGTGCGCTCGGTGGCCAAGGGCCTGGACAAGGCCCAGCAGGCCGCGGTCGCCCAGGTGCTCGGCGCCGGGGTCAGCCTGCTCACCGGTGGCCCGGGCACCGGCAAGAGCCGGACGGTCGCCGCCGTCGTCGAGCTGTTGCGGGCCAAGGGCACCGACGTCGCACTGGCCGCGCCGACCGGCCGGGCGGCGAAGCGGCTGGAGGAGCTCACCGATCACCCCGCGGTGACGGTGCACCGGCTGCTGGGCGCGCAGGGCACGTCAGGCGGGTTCGCCCGCAACGAGGAGTGGCCGCTCGATGCCGACGTCATCGTCGTGGACGAGGCCTCGATGCTGGACGTCGAGCTGACCGCGGCCCTGCTGGAGGCCTGCCCCGACGGCACGCACCTGCTGCTGGTGGGCGACCCGGCCCAGCTGCCCTCGATCGGGCCGGGACACGTGCTGGGCGATCTGATCGACTCCGGCGCCGTCCCGGTGACCGAGCTGACCACGCTGTACCGGCAGGCCGAGGGTGGCGCCATTGCCCGGCTGGCAACCGCGGTGCGCGGCGGGGAGCTGCCGGTGGTGGACTCCCCTGACCGCGAGGTGGTGGTCGTGCCGGCCACCGGCAGCGCGGCGGCCTCCCGCCGGGTCGTCCAACTGGTGACCGACTCCATCCCGCGGGCGCTGGGCATCGAGCCGGGGTCCGTCCAGGTCGTGACGCCGGTCCATCGCGGGCCGGCCGGGACGATCGAGCTCAACAAGGCGCTCAAGGCGGAGCTCAATCCTGGCGACGGGACCGTGTGGGGGTTCGACGTCGGCGACCGGGTCGTTGCGACCGCCAACCACCTGGACCTGGAGCCCACCGGGTTCGCCAACGGCGAGGTGGGTGTCGTGACCGGCACCGGCGAGGGCTCGATCGACGTCGCGTTCGCCTCCGGTCCGGTGACCGTGACCGGGCAGGCGCTGTCGGATCTGCGGCACGGCTGGGCGATCACGGTGCACCGCGCACAGGGCTCGGAGTGGCCGGGCGTCGTCGTCGTCCTGCCGCCGGAAGCGGGCGGGATGCTGTCGCGGCCGCTGGTCTACACCGCGCTCACCCGGGCGCAGCGGCACCTGTCGATCGTGCACGCGAGCGGATCGGCCCTGGCGCGGGCCGTGCGCGAGGTCGACGTCCGGCCGCGGCGCACCCGGCTGGCCGCGTTGCTGGCCGACGCGCACAGCTGAGGAGGACGCGCCGCCTGCGTCCGGATGCGGGGTTCAGTCGATGTCGTCGGCCTCGTCGATGCGGACCCCGGTCTCCTGCTCCAGGACGTCGGCCTCGTCGGCCTCGTGGTTCCCCAGCGGCACGTGGGGAGGACCGACGTCGCGCACCCGCGCGTCCAGCTGCTGCTCGATCGCGTCCGCCTCCGGTACGTCCTCGGGCGGCGGGGCGGCGTCAGCAGCGGTGACGACGGCGGGTGGGTCGACCTCCTCCTCCTGCTCCATGCGGTCGGCCTCGGGCACCTCGATCGGGATGTCGGGATCTGTCACGTGGTCCTCCCTCGTCGTGCGACTGGCGGCTCACGGTCCATCCTGCCGTTCGGATCAGGCGCCGGCTGCCCCGGATTCGCCCAGCGAGGTGACCACCACGTGACCGGACGCCGAACTGCATGCACAATCGGGGCGATGGAGGCGGCCGCGGATTACCAGTACGCGCCGCTGCGGATCCCGCCGGGCACGTCCCGGTCCGCAGCGGCGACCATGTTGAGCCTGCAGGCCGAGAACGGTGGCTGGGAACTTGCCCGCCTCCAGCTGCATGCCGACGGCACCCGCAAGGTGATCCTGCGCCGACGCTCGCGGCTGTCCTATCTTCCGGGTCCGGTCATCTAGACGCTGCGCTCAGCGGGCGTCATCGTGTGCTCGACACCGCGAGGGGGCGGGCATGGGCGCACGACCGACGCTCATCCAGTCGGTACAGCGGGCCCTCCGGCTGCTCGAGGTCATTGCCGAGCACAACGGCCGGGCCCACCCCAAGGAGATCGCCCGCGCCGCCGGCCTTTCCCTCACCACGACCTACCACCTGCTTCGCACCTGCGCCCATGAAGGGTGGCTGCAGCGCCTGGACGACGGCTCCTACGTGCTCGGCCACCGGATCGACCTCGTCCGTGAGCACGGAACCGCGGCCCGAGGTCTCGCTCATGCCCGCCCGGCCCTGGAGTGGCTGCGCGACGAGCTCTGCGGAGCGGTGTACCTGGCCCGCTACCTCGACGGTGAGATCGTGGTCGCCGAGATCGTGGACAGTGCCCGGGCACCCCGGATCGATCTCTGGGTGGGGATCCACGATGCCGGGCACGCCACCGCGCTCGGCAAGTGCATCCTCGGCCAGCTCGCGGCCACCGACCGGGAGGACTACCTGGCCCGGCACCCGCTGCACGACCTCACGCCGCGCACCGTGGTCGATCGCCGCCGGCTCCAGCTCCCGCCGCCCGGTGGCATCGCTGTGGACGACGGCGAGTACGCCATCGGAGTCTCCTGCCTGGCTGCGGCGGTGGTCACGGCCGGCGGTCCACTCGGCGCGGTCGGGGTCGTCAGCGCCCCGACGGTGATGCGGCAGCCGTCCGTCCGGCGGACGCTCCTGGCCGGCGCCGAGCGGGTGTCGCACGCGCTGACGCTGGGTGTGCCCGCTCCCTGACCGGCAGCGTCACCATCTGAAATCGGGGCCCTGTCCCGGGAGCGGCGCGGGTCCGACGATGGCCGCATGACCACTTCCGCCGTTCCCGCATGGGCGGTGCGCGCGCTCTCGGACGTGTACGACCCGTGCTGTCGCGAGAAGGGCATCTCCGTGGTCGACATGGGGCTGCTCCGGTCGGTCGCCGTCCGCGACGGGCACGCCCGCGTCGAACTGCTGCTCACCTCGGGCTGGTGCCCGTTCGCCACGCGCGTGCTCACCGACGTCGAGGACGCGATCCGGACGCAGCCGGGCGTGGACAGCTGCGCGGTCGAGATCGTCTGGGACGAGGCATGGACGACCGATCGGCTGTCGGAGTCCGCCGTCCGCAAGCTGCGGTTCCTGCCCGACCCGTCGGCCGTCCCCGACCGCGCGGCCTATCTCGCGTCCCACCGGCCCTGAACCGAGGAGAAGATCATGATCGGCGACGCATTCGTGTTCGACGGGGTCGCCCACCCCTTCAACTTCACGGCGAAGAACGCCTACGGCCCGCCCGGTCAGATGTTCGCCAACCACCTCTACGCCTTCCACAACGTCCTCACGCCGGAGAACGAGCCGAAGCAGACGGCGGAGGAGTTCCTGAAGGAGTGGACGCCGGCCGACATCCGGCAGATGGTCTACGAGGAGTCGGACACCGACATGCTCGTGGCGATGCCGCTGCCGCTCACCGACCTCTTCCGCGACGGCCTCTCCCCCTGGGAGACGTGCGCGGAGCTGGCCACCCGCGACCCGGACCGGACGATGTTCTGGGGCTCGGTGAACCCGCTGGAGGGGCGCCGGGCGCTCGACCTCATGGAGCGGCAGGTCGGCGAGTTCGGGGCGAAGGCGTTCAAGTTCTACAACGTGCGCTACGACTACGGATCACCGTTCCCCTGGCGCATGGACGACCCGAAGATCGCGTTCCCGGTGTTCGAGAAGGCGCAGGAACTGGGCATCAACCTGATCGGCGTGCACAAGGGTGTGCCGCTGGGCCCGCAGCCGGTCGAGGCCACGCAGACGTGGGACATGGACGGCGCCGCGGCCGCCTTCCCCGACATCAACTTCGTGATCTTCCATGTCGGGCTGCCGTTCATCGACGAGACCTGCTGGCAGCTGATCCGCTTCCCGAACCTCTACGCGTCGATCGCCGCGACGATCAACTTCGTCGTGCGCGCGCCGCGGTTGTTCGCCGAGATCCTGGGCAAGCTGCTGTTCTGGTGCGGCGAGGACAAGATCATCTACGGGTCGGAGGCGCCGATCTGGCAACCGCAGTGGGCGCTGCAGGCGTTCAAGGACTTCTCCATCCCGCAGGACCTCTGCGACGGCTACGGCTACCCGCAGCTGACCGACCAGGCCAAGCGGAAGATCCTCGGCGAGAACCTGCTGCGACTGCACGGCATGGACGTCGAGGCGACGAAGGCTCGCCTGGGGCGGCCCCAGTCGCACTGACGTCCGTTACGAGCTCCAGTGAGCCGGCCGGTCGACGGCGACAGGTAGGCATGTCGACATGTCCCCCCGCGCCGCGGTGACCTGGGGCTGGGTGAGGAACAGGCAGCCCGTGAGGTCGGCGCCGCGGAGATCGGTGGCACGGAGGTCGGCCCCGAGCAGGTCGGTGTCGCGGAGGTCCGCGCCGTGCAGGTCTGCCCCGATGAGATAGGCGCCGCGCAGGCTCGCGCCGCGCAGATCCGCGCCGGCCAGCTTCGCGCCCATCAGATCGGCGCCGGCCCGGTCGCGCGCCCGGCGGGGCAGATCCGCACGCGCCAGCTCGCTCACGCGATGCAGCAGGTCACCCGCCCGACGGCTGTGGGCGGCGATGTCGAGGACGGCGAGCTCGCCCGGGCCACTCCGGGTGTGCTGCTCCGTCTCGTGCTGCAGCACCCGCGCCTCGTCGTACAGCGGGGCCGCGGCCGGCAGGGTCAGCGCCTCGGCCAGGTACCAGAGCAGTTCGTGCAGCTGCCGCATTGCGGGCAGGACGGCGAACATCGGGCGGGCGAGCTCCGGCGTCGTCCGCCAGTCCCGGCCCTCGAACGTGACCTGGGTGAGCTGCTGGCCGGCACCGAAGCAGTCGAACACCGTGCAGCCGGGGAACCCGCGCTCGCGCAGGTCCGCGTGGATCCCGCAGCGGAAATCGTCCTGCAGGTTCCGGCATGGCTCCCCCGCCGGCTTGTCGACGGCGAAGTCGGCCGAGCGGAAGAACGCGGGCGCGACGCAGCACAGGGCGGCGCACCTCGAGCAGTCCGCCCGCAGGTGTGCCCTGGCAGCCGCGAGGTCAGTCTCGTTCAGGGGACGAGCACGACCTTGCCGACGGTGCTGCGGTCGGCCAGCTTGGCCAGCGCCTGCGGGGCCTGATCGAGGGGCAGCACCTCGCCGACCAGGGGGTCGACGTAGCCCTCCTCGACCAGCCGGGTCAGCTCCTCGTGCACCAGGCCGATCCGCGGGGGGTCCATCTTCCGGTAGAGGCCCCAGTGCAGGCCGACGACGCTGTAGTTCTTGACCAGCAGGTGGTTGGCCGGGGCCTCCGGGATGCGGCCACTCGTGAACCCCACGACGACGATCCGCCCCTCGAAGGCGATGCACTTCCGGGACTTGTCGAACACGTCGCCACCGACCGGGTCGTAGACGACGTCGGCACCGTGACCGCCGGTGACCTCCTTGACGATCGGGACGAAATCCTCGGCCGTGTAGTCGATGACGTGGTCGGCCCCGAGCTCGCGGCAGACCTCGACCTTGCGCGGCCCTCCGGCGGTGGCGATCACCTTGGCGCCGGCGGCCTTGCCGAGCTGGATGGCCGCCGTCCCGACGCCGCCGGCTCCGGCGTGCACCAGCAGCCACTCCCCCGCCTGCAGGTTCGCCCGGCGGTGCAGGCCGACGTACCCGGTCTGGTAGGTCAGGAAGAGGGACGCGGCCTTCTCGTCGGAGAGGTCCTCCGGCGCCGGGAAGGCGCCGTCGGCGTCCATGAGCGCGTACTCGGCGAATGCGCCCGGGCCACCCGACGGCGAGCCGATGACCCGCTGCCCGGTCCCGACGATCTCGCCGCACAGCTCCACGCCCGGCGTGTAGGGCAGCGGCGGCTTCTCCTGGTACATGCCCATCGCCATGAGGACGTCGGGGAAGTTCAGCGCCGCCGCCCGCACCTTGACCAGCACCTGGCCCTCGCGCGGTGTCGGCTGCTCGACCTCGTCGAAGCTCATCACCTTCGAGGGGTCGCCGAGTTCGTGTACCCGCCATGCACGCATGCCCGCGACCCTGCCAGACGGCGGCACCGCCCGCGCCACCTGCCCGGCCCCTGGCCGCGGATGATCAGGTGACCTGATCATCGCGCGTCCGAGCTCACGGCCGACGGCGAGCCAGGACGCACGATGGTGAGCCAGGACGACCTGAGCCGTGGGGCGAGTTCCCGAACCGGCGTCGTCAGCGCATGGACGGCGGGCGCAGCGCGTCGGGGACGACGGCCGTCTCGCCGGACGCCGTCTTCGCGCTCGGCACGCCCTTGAACCGGTACGGGACGGCGCCGATCCCGGGCTGGACGATGTAGGCGGCACCCGGCTCACCCGAGGTCCAGGCCGCGACCATCGCGTCGGCGACCTCCTCGGCGGTCAGCACCGGGAACCCGGCCTTCTCGAACTCCTCGCGGATCGGGTCGATGATCGCGGTGTCGGCGAAGCCCGGGCAGATGGCCGTGATCGAGATGCCGTCGGCGGTCAGCCGCGGGGCCATCGACCGGACGAACGCCACCGCCCCGCCCTTGGCCACGCTGTACCCGGGGTCCGTGCTCATCGGGGACAGCCCGGCCAGGGACGCCGTCACCACGACGGCGCCGCCGCCGGCCCTGCGCAGGGCCGGAAGGGCCGCCTCGGTGCCGTAGACGACGCCGAACAGGTCGATGTCGACCACGCGGAGAAACTCGTCGACGTCGAGGGTGTCGCGGGAACTACCCGCGATCCCGGCGTTGAGGAAGGCGGCATCGAGCCGGCCGTGCTCGGCCTCGATCTGTTCGACGACGGCCTTGTTGGCCGCCCGGTCGGTGACGTCGAGGGCCACGAACGGCGCGCCCAGGTCGGTGGCCACCTGCCGGTTCCGCTCGCTGTCGAGATCGGCGACGACGACGGTGATCCCGAGTGCCCGCAGTTTCGCGGTGAGGGCGCGACCGAAGCCGCCGGTCCCCCCGGTGATCAGTGCGACGGAACCGGGCGCGGGAGTGGGAGACGTCACCCTCGCATCACACCACGCGGCGAGCGGTGCCGCGTCAGACGTTCCGGAGGAAGCGGTCGAGCACCCGGACGCCGAACTTCAGGGACTCGACCGGCACCCGCTCGTCGATGCCGTGGAACAGCGAGGCGAAATCGAGCTCCGGCGGCAGGCGCAGCGGCGAGAAGCCGAAGCACCGCATGCCGAGACGCTCGAAGCTCTTGGCGTCGGTGCCCCCGCTCATGGTGAACGGCACCGGGCGGGCGCCCTCGTCCTCGGCCTTCAGTGCGGCGACCATCTGATCCACCAGCGGGCCGTCGAACGTCGTCTCCACCGCCTGGTCGTGGACGATCCACTCGCGCTGGATGCCCTCCCCGATCAGGGACGCGACCTGGCGCTCGAACTCCTCCTCCTGCCCGTAGAGGAAACGGCCGTCGACGGTCGCGCTCGCCGTCCCGGGGATCACGTTGGCCTTGTAGCCGGCATCGAGCATCGTCGGATTGGCCGTGTTGCGCAGGGCCGCGCCGATCATCCGGCTGATGCTGCCCAGGCGGGCGAGTGCCTCGTCGGGCGAGTCCGGGTCGATCTGGATGCCGTACGCGTCGCTGACCGCGTCGAGGAACTGCCGCATCGGCGGGGTGAGCACGGTGGGCAGGCGGGCGGAGCCCAGGCGGGCCACGGCCTGGCAGAGCCGAGTCACGGCATTGTCGTCGTGCACGAACGAGCCGTGCCCGGGCTTGCCACCGGCGGTCAGCCGCATCCAGGCCAGCCCCTTCTCGGCCGTCTGCACGAGGTAGAGCCGCAGGTCGTCGCGGACAGTGATGCTGAAGCCGCCGACCTCGCTGATCGCCTCGGTGCAGCCCTCGAACAGGTCCGGGTGCTCGTCGACGAGGAAGCGGGCGCCGAGCGTGCCGCCGGCCTCCTCGTCGGCGACGAAGGCCAGGACGATGTCGCGCGGCGGCCGGACGCCGGTGCGAGCCCAGTCGCGGACCAGCGCCAGGACCATGGCGTCCATGTCCTTCATGTCGACCGCACCCCGGCCCCAGATGTAGCCGTCGCGCTCCTCGCCGGAGAACGGATGCACGCTCCACTCGGCCGGATCAGCGGGGACGACGTCCAGGTGACCGTGCACCAGGAGCGCCGGACGGCTGCTGTCGGTCCCCTCGATGCGGGCGACGAGGCTCGCCCTGCCCTGTTCGGACTCGTGGACCTCCGACTCGATGCCGGCGTCGGCGAGCTTGCAGGCGACCCACTCGGCGGCCTTCCGCTCCCCCGCGCCCGTCGCCGTGTCACCGGTGTTCGTCGTGTCGATCCGGATGAGGTCCGAGAGCAGCTCGGCCACCTCGTTCTGAGCACCGGCGAGCGTCGGGGTGGGGGTGTCGGCCATGACCCCGATCGTGCCACCGGTGCCTCTCACGACTCAGGTCGAGGCTCGTCTATGCTTCCCCTGGCGCTCGCGAGGGCGCCCACCTGTCCGGGTGGCGGAATGGCAGACGCGCTAGCTTGAGGTGCTAGTGCCCTTTATCGGGCGTGGGGGTTCAAGTCCCCCCTCGGACACAAGATCAACACCCATGTGCTCCGAGCCGGTCGGGGTTGTGTGGTTTCGGATGTAGGCACATCGTCCCGCTGCCTGAAGCACTGCGTCGGCGAACGGCGCGCTACAGGGCGGCGGCCGCTCCCTTCAGCCCAGCCGGCTCTCCACACCGGCATCGGCAGTCACCCACCCATCAGCCGTCGAGCGACATCTCCGGTGCGGCAGCTACGGCTCATCGGTGAAGGGCGGCGGACCGAGGATCTCGATGCCGCCGTTGACAGCTCCTGACTGTCGGATCCGGTCGAAGTCGACGACTCGCACGGTCTCGGGTGTCAGGGGCTCGCTGGCGCCGAGGTAGAAGGCCTCGCAACACCCCGGCGTCTGCAGACAGAGGATCTTCGTGCCGTCCGCTGTCACGAGGAACGCGTGCGGCACACCGCGGGGCGCGACAGCCAGCCCGCCGGCAGCGATGCGCTCGTCGATCCCGTCGAGGTGCATGACGATCTCGCCCTTCAGGACGTACATGGTCTCGTCCGCCTCAGAGTGGATGTGCAGCGGCGTCCGCTTCCCCTTGTCCATCGCGTCCTCGAACAGCACGAACGCGCCGCCAGTCTCCGCAGCGGTCGCCAGCCAGGTGTGGATTCCTCCGCCGTAGAACCACCGCCGCTCGCCCTCTCCGGCCTGCCGCACGATGGGCGGGAGTGTTCTGGCAGCTGTCATGGCGGACCTCCGGGGTCCTTCGTGGGACTCAAGTTCCATCAAGGACACTCTAGTACCATGACCGGCATGTCAACCCAGTCGGCGGAGATGACCGGCAGATGGCGGCAGAAGCAGCGCACTCGCGAGGCGCTCATCGCCAGCGCGCGCGATCTCGTGACGCTTGGGACGACGCCCACCGTCGAGCAGGCCGCGGAACGGGCGGGGATCTCGCGAACCACCGCCTACCGATACTTCACCAATCAGCGGGCACTCCTACTGGCAGCACATCCGGAAACCGGCACCACCTCGCTCCTGCCGCCTGACGCATCAGATGATCCGGCGGCGCGCCTGAACGCCGTGGTCGAGCGCTTCACCCAGCTGATCAGCGACACCGAACCGCAGCAGCGCACCATGCTCCGGATGGCCCTGGACCCCGGTGAGAGCCACACCGACCTGCCCTTGCGTCAGGGCCGCGCCATCGGCTGGATCGCCGAGGCACTCGAGCCGCTCCGCGGCACACTCACCGATGGCCAGGTGCATCAGCTCGCCCTGGCGATCCGCAGCGCCACAGGGATCGAGGCACGAGTCTGGCTGACCGACGTCGCACAACTGTCGAACGAGGACGCGATGGCCGTGATGCGCTGGTCCGCGCAAGCGCTGCTGGCTGCAGCCCTCGCCGGCCAGGCTCCGCCGACGAGAGCGATCGACGCACGCCCCCGGCGGCGCTGAACACCGGCGGGGCCTTCGTCGTTCCCGAAACGGCCTGGTCGGTCAGCCGCCGGCGGCCAAGCTTCGGCCCATCTGCTCGTGCACGGCCTGAATTCCCTGCAAAGGCCGCATCATGACGCGGAACTCGACGATCCGGCCACGACGAAGCCGACGTGCGCGCCGCGCTGGCCGCACGCCGCCGGTGAGCCGACCTCGGACCTTCACCGTCGTCCTGTCCGCGGCGGCAATCGCGCCATCGAACGCGACATTCCTGAGGCGGTCGCCGTCGCCGTCGTCGGATTCTTGTTCGGGCCGCTCGCCGCCGATCCTCACCGGGTCGGCAACCCCTTGCGATTCGATCTGGAGGGTTACTGGTCCGCCCGCAGGGGCCAGTACCGAGTGATCTACTCGATCCACGATGACCAAGTCCTGGTACGGGTTGTCCGCATCTCGCACCGCGCCGACGCCTACGGGTGACAACCGCCGTCAGCGGCGAAAGCCGACAGCCGTGTGCGTATGTACCGTGTCGCCCCTCGGACACCGAGTTGAATCCCCGCGGTCGCTGACCGTGGGGATTTTTCGTCTCATCCCATCCCAGCAGCGCGGAATGCCCTCAGCTCGCCTCGCCGCGGCTCTGGCTCGAGCACGCACACGCAGGACGGCCACGGCGCCCAGGAGAGCCAGATCCAGGGCCGCCCGGGCTGCGGCCGACACCGGGATCCGGGCATCGGCAGGGCGGCCACGGGGTAGCTGCTCGGGTGGCGCACGCCGCGACCCGAGCCGAGGGCGGGCTGGTGCGCCGCGCCCTGCCGGCCCGCAACGGACCGCCCCGGCGCACGGGGCCCCAGCGACCGCGACCGGCCTGCAGGGGCCGACCCGGAGGACCAGCGCACTGGAGGCAGCCATGGCCAGGATCGTGATCGTGCTCTCGGGCAGCGACCACTGGACGCTCAAGGACGGCACCCGTCACCCCACCGGCTACTGGGCCGAGGAGTTCGCGGTGCCGCACCGCACGTTCCGCGACCGCGAGGTGGAGGTACAGATCGCCACCCCGGGCGGGGTGCGCCCCACCGTGGACCCGGTGAGCCTGACCCCGGAGCGCAACGGCGGGGACGCGCGGCGCGCCGAGGAGTTGCGACGCTACATCGCCGACCTCCCGGACCTGGCGCACCCGGCCCGGTTGGAGGACGTCAGCCAGCGGGTCGGTGAGATCGACGCCGTGTTCATCCCCGGCGGCCACGCACCGATGGAGGACCTCCCCGGCAGCGCGCCGCTGGGCCGGTTGCTGACCGAGCTGTACGACTCGGGCCGGGTGGTGGCAGCGGTGTGCCACGGGCCCGCCGGGCTGCTGTCGGCCAACCGGGGGGACGGCAGCTGGCTGTTCGCCGGGAAGCGACTGACCGGGTTCACCAACGAGGAGGAGCAGCAGGGCGGCCTGGCTGCTCAGGCGCCGTGGCTGCTGGAGGACCGGCTGCGCGAACGCGGCGGGCAGTTCGAGGCGGGTCCCCCGTGGCAGCCGCACGTCGTGGTGGACGGTCTCCTGGTCACCGGGCAGAACCCGGCGTCCTCGCACGACACGGCCGCCGCGACGCTGACGGCGCTGCACGTCCCGGCCTGACCTGCCCTGACGCCCACCGCAGCGACGGGCGACACGCACCACTCACCGCCACAACACTCGGACGTCGGTGCGCCGCGGGAAACCAAATCAGTCCGCTGTGACAGCGCTGTCCCATGGGGGTGACCCGCGCGCATATCGATCAGGGGCTCACGGCCGCTGCAGCGCAATCCGTTGGCCTACGTACCAAGTCGCCCCTCGGACACCAACTCGCCTCGGCGTCCCTGCAGGTCAGGGCCCGGGGTCCTGTTGTTGAGGGCTTGGAGGCGGCCTCGTGATTCCACCGTGGTGCTTCGTGGCCACCGGGCGGGATCACACCCCGCCGCTGAGCAGCGCGGCGAAACGACCGACGGCGCCGCAGCGCCATGACCGCGTCGGTCGGGCAGGCGACGGCCAGTGTGGTCAGCCCGAGTTCGCCGCCCAGGCACGACGTGTCGAGGCGGCTCCGTCGGCCGAGCTGCCCGGGGCTAGATCCGGAAGAACAAGTTCAGGTACCGGTCGGCCACGGTGCGGTCCCCACGAATGGTGCCGGCGTTGCTCCGCCCGAACGCCGTGAGTACGAAACTGCCAGGGTCGAACTCGAGGACGGGCGACAGGTCGCCGACGCTCCCCGGCTGGTAGTCCATGCCACCGGGGCCGACCGAGACGCGGGTGTCGCCCGCGTTCGGCCCGCTGGTGATCCGGATCCCGAGCTCACACGGCTCCGCGTTGCCGGCCGCGACCGTGTACTTCCACAGCACGAACATGAACGGGGTCAGTAAGTCGGCCGCCTCGCCGTCCAGGCCGTGCGCGCGGCCGGAGCCCTGGCGGGCGTCCCAGGAGTGGACTGCGTAGTCCATGAGCTGAAACGCCGGGTAGAAGAACGCCGGCAGCGGGCCCATGTAGAAGTGGGAAACCAGCAGGTTCGTCCAGTCGTCCTCAGACAGGGCCTCGAGGATCTCCATCATCTTGGCGCGATCGGTGCGCAGCCGTTCCACCAGCGCCGCCCGGGGCTCGCTGCGGAGTGCTTGAGCCTGCGCGTCGACCCGGGCCGCCATGCCGGGCAGCCCGTAGGCGGGGTCCATCTCGCCGCCGCTGCGGGCCGCGTCGAAGGCGACGAAGTAGGCCTCGGTGGTGTCGACGATGTGCGCCACGAGGTCGCGGACCTGCCAATGACCGGCACCGGTTGGCGCCTCCCAGACCGCGTCGTCGTCGACCAGCTCGAAGAACTGGTCGCCCTCTGTGCGCACCACCCGGAGGATCGTGTCCTTGGCCTCGTAGGACATGGCGTTCCATCTGCTCATCTCGGCTCCCTTGCCTCGGTGATGAGAACTCGGCAGCGGCTGCCGGGAGGCCTGGGACTCCCGGTGAAGTCGATGACCGTTCAACTTTGCCCCTCTGTGGGCCGCTCCACTAGAGCCGCCGACGCGATCGTCCGGTGCCGTGCGCGCTGAACAGCGCGACGCCCGGCCTGTCGCCTCGCGTACCCGTCGCCGGGGCTCTGTCGGCGCAACGCCGCGGCCGAGTCGCTGATCGGCCTGTTCAAGACCGAGGTGATTCGTCGCCGCGGCCATGGTCGGGGCTCGACCAGGTCGAGATCGCGACTCTGGAATGGGTCGACTGGTTCAACAACCGGCAGCTGCACAGCGCCTGCGGGAACGTTCCACCCGCCGAGTACGAGCAGCAGCACTACCGTCAGATCGCCGCCCTCGAGACCCTCGAGGCGGCAGAACCGAGTGGTGTGCCCCGGCTTCTGTGGAGTCCGGTTGCGGGACTTCATGCCACGGTTATTGATGTCCGGTTCTCGAACTCTATGGGTGTGAGCCAGCCGAGGGCGGAGTGCCGGCGGCGGCGGTTGTGGAAGATCTCGAGGTAGTCGAACATCGCGTTGGCCAGCTCGATGCGGGTGTTCCAGCGCTGTCGGTCGAGGAGCTCGACCTGCATGCGGGACCAGAAGGACTCGATGACGGCGTTGTCGTAGCAGTCGCCGATGGATCCCATCGAGGGCAGCAGGCCGGACTGCTTGGCGCGGGTGGTGAAGGCCCAGGAGCCGAACTGCACGCCGTGATCGGAGTGGATGATCGTGCCCGCCGGCGGCCGGCGCGTGTTGATGGCCATACCCAGGGCGTTGGTCACCAGTGCCGCGGTCGGTGAGGAGTCGATCGACCACCCGACCACCCGCCGTGAGCACACGTCCAGCACGACCGCGCAGTAGACCTTGCCTTCCCGGGTCGGGTGCTCGGTGATGTCGGTGACCCACAGCTGATCGGTGCCCTCGCGGGTGAAGCGTCGGTCGACGAGGTCGGTGGCCAGCAGGTCCGGGCGGGCGCGGCGCCATTTCGGGGCGCCGGTGACCCCCTTGAGCCCGGCGCGGGCCATCAGCAACTCCACGGTGCCGTGACCGACGATGAGGCCGCGGCCCATGGTCAGTTCGGCATGGACTCGTCGATAGCCGTAGGTCCCGCGGGAGGCCAGGTGAACGTGCCGGATTGTCTCGGTGACCAAGGCGTGCCGCACCGCCCGGGCCGACGGGCCCCGGCTGCGCCACGCGTAGTACCCGGAGTCGGTGACGTTCAGGACTCGGGTGGCTGCCTGCACCGGTAGCCCCTCGGCGGCCATTACCGCGATGGCCTCGAATCGCCTTTTGGGGGCACCACCTTGCCCAGCAGTTCGCTGGCCCGCCGGTGGATGGCCAGCTCTGCCTCGAGCTCGGCGATCCTGCGCTTGGCGGCACGAAGCTCGGCGCGCTCGGGCGTCGTCAGTCCCGGCTCGAGGCCTCGGTCGATGCGGTCCTGCCGCAGCCAGGAGTAGATGGTCTGCCCGCTGATCTCCAGGTCGAAAGCCACCTGGGACACCTTGCGCCCCGACGCCACCAGATCCAGCACCTTGCGCCGGAACTCCGGCGGATACCCGCGTCGTCCCACAGCCCCTCCTCAGGGGTCAGGTG
>JAODNN010000157.1 GCA_025465355.1 Blastococcus sp.
TCTCGGGCCGCTGCCGCTGCCGCCGCGCCGGCGCCGGCGGCTGCCGCCGCGCCGGCCGCGGGCGGCTCCTTCCAGTCGTACGCGCTGTCCAAGCTGGGGGGTGACTCCGGTCAGTTCTCCTGCCTGGAGAACCTGTGGGGCAAGGAGAGCGGCTGGAACCCCACCGCGCAGAACCCGAGCAGCACCGCTTACGGGATCCCGCAGTTCCTCGACTCCACGTGGGCCGGCACCGGCATCGCCAAGACCTCGAACGGCTACCGCCAGATCGACGCTGGTCTGATCTACGTCGACCAGCGGTACGGCTCGCCGTGCGGCGCGTGGGCCCACTCGCAGTCCACGGGCTGGTACTGATCCGCGCTGCCTGACCGTGCGACGCTGACCCGCGTGTGTCCGACGCCCCCGCTCCTTCCCGGAGCGGGGGCGTCGGCGTCCGCACCCGCGGCCGGGCGCCGACCGTGACCGTTCACATCGGGACGTCGGGCTGGAGCTACGACCACTGGGACGGCGTGCTCTACCCGCCGGGCACCCCGCCGCGGGACCGGCTGGCCCGCTACGTCCAGCGCTTCGACACGGTCGAACTCAACGCCAGCTTCTATCGGTGGCCCCGGGACGCGAGTTTCGCGAGCTGGCGGCGCCGCCTGCCGCCGGGGTTCCGGTTGTCGGTGAAGGCGCCGCGGGGCCTGACCCACGCGAAGCGGCTCTACGCGCCGGAGCCGTGGCTGCCGCGGCTGACGTCGGCGTGGCACGAGCTCGGAGACCGGCGGGCGGTTCTGCTGCTGCAGCTGCACCCGGCCCACGCCCGCGATGACGCGCGGCTGGACTACCTGCTCGCGCGCCTGCCGTCGTGGATGCGGGTCGCGGTGGAGTTCCGGCACCCCAGCTGGCACGACGAGGGGGTGTTCGCCCTGCTCGAGCGCCACCGGGCCGCCTACTGCGTGATGAGCGGCGCCGGCTTGCCGTGCGTGCTCCGCGCGACCGCGCCTTTCGTCTACGTGCGGCTGCACGGACCCGACCACGGAGCGCTCTACGCCGGTTCCTACAGCGACGCCGACCTGGCCTGGTGGGCCGACCGGGTAGGGGAGTGGGCGGGGTCGGGCCGCGACGTCTTCGTCTACTTCAACAACGACGGCTACGGCCACGCCGTTCGCAACGCGGAGCGGCTGCGCGCCCTTGTCGGCGCGTGACGGCTCACCCCCGGGGCAGGAGTCCGGCTCGTGCCTTCGCGAGCAGCGCCGTGTGCACCGCCTCGTCGACCTTCGAGGCGAAGGCGGGATCAGCCGCGGCACGGGCGAGGACGGCGTCGATCATCGCGGGGACGAGGTCGGGTTGCACCGTCAGCACCAGCGTTCCTCCGGCGCCGAGGAACCGCACGGCGCGGTCGCCGGGGGAGACGTCGGCCACCGCCTTCGCGTTGCCCAGGTCGTCGGACACCACGACGCCGTCGAAGCCGAGCCGCTGACGGAGCAACCCGTCGAGGACGGCGGCGGAGAAGGCAGCGGGGCGCTTCGGGTCGATCCGCGCGTAGACCGCCGACGACATCATCACGAACGGGCGGTCCGACGACCGGCCGAGGGCGCCGAAGAGCGCCACCTGGGGGTCGTCCGGGCCCGTGGCGGTGTCGGTGATGGCCGCGCTGTCGGTGTTACCCCGTACGCGCCCCAGGCCCGGAAAGTGCTTGAGGGTCGCGGTCACCCCGGACCGGGCGAGGCCGTGCACGACGGTGCTCGCCGCCGCGGAGACCGCGGCAGGGGTACTGCCGTACTGCCGCCCGAATTCGCCGATGGGCGCGTTGGAGCGTTCGGTGCCGGCCGGCACGACGTCGACGACCGGAGCCAGATCCAGGTTGAGCCCGGCGGCGTGCAGGCTGGCTCCCATCCCGTCGGCGAGGGCGCTGAGCGCCTTCGGTGGGAGGCCCCCCTGGTCCACCGCTGTCGGCAACCGGGCGAGCCCGGGGCCGTTCAGGGCCTGGACGTTGCCACCCTCCTGGTCGGCGGCCACCCACAGCCGCGGGCCCCGTGCCGTTGATTGCCAGCGTGTGGTGATCGCGGCCAGCGCGCCGGCAGCCAGCGTGGACCGGCCGGCGAGGAAGACGCCACCGACGCCGGAGCGCACCAGGGCGTCCCCGGAGGCCAGGTCGGTCAGCGGAACGCCGGCGACGAACAGCTGGGCAATCTGCGCGCGGCGGTCGAGCCGGGCGAGCGCCGCCGTCGCCACTGCCTCGGGACCGGAAGGCGACGCGCTCGTGGGTGAGCCGGTCGACGTGCCGGCCGGGGCCGGTGTGCTCGGCCGGGCCGCTCGTGACGAAGAGGACGCCGACGGGCCGGGGATCCCGGACGAGCAGGCGGTGAGGGCGGCGCAGAGCAGGAATGCCGCTGCTGCGGACCCGATGCTCGGCAAGGCCATGACGGCATCCTGACGCACGTGTCGAACCGGGTCGCGCCCACCGGGCGTCCTGCGCCGCAGCGGCCTACGGTCGCTCCATGGGCGCGGAAGAGGAGCAGCCGGACGTCGACGCCGGACCGACTGGGCTGGTGGGGAGATCGATCGACGAGTTCGTGCACCAGTTGCGCGGGTTCACCGACCGGGCGAGATCGGTCGCGGGGGCGGTGCCGTCGCGGCTGTCGATCCCGGCGCTGCCCAGTCCGCCCGGGGCGCTGTCTGCGGCCCAGTTGCGCGCGGTCGCGCAGACGGTCCGGGCGCAGCGTCGGTCGATCGCGGCGATGTCGGCGCAGCTGGAGGCCTTCGACCAGCAGATGGCCGTCTTCGAGCGGATCCTCGAGCCCCTGGTGGAGTGGAGCTCGACCTGGGCGCGGCTGGAGGAGGCGGTCGGCGACTTCGTCCGCCGGGACAACGGCGAGACGACCCAGCGCCGCGACAGCGGCGAGGGGACGCAGTAGGGACGGTGACCGGTCGGGGCGCTCAGTCCCGGAGTCGACCGTCGTCCCCCTGGTCGCCCTCGGACGGCCGGCGGCGGAGCAGCCCGGTGACCGAGCCCATGCGGGTCTGCGCCTGCCGCAGTCCGTGGATGAGCGGCATGAGGTCGTCGTGGATCTGGCGCAGCGTGTCCGGAATCGTGTCGACGACGGGATCGTCGAGGACCTTCCCGACCCGCTCCAGCCCCGGCCGGAGCGCCCGGACCGGCTCCTCGAGCTCCTCGACAAGGTCTTCCAGCCGCTCCGCCGTCCGCTGGGCCGACGCGATGGTGTCGCGGGCCATCGTGGTCGCCTCGGTCAGTTCTCGGACGGTGCCGTTGAGGTCGCTGAGGGTGCGCGGCAGCGCAGCGAGCGCTTCGGTCTGCGTTTGCAGGAGGGAGAGCAGCTCGCTGAGGCCGGGTATGCGGGGAATGCCCAGCCCACGTAAGGGATCCACGAACGCAACCGTCCGCGTCCGTGGCCCGCGGCGCAACCCGCGGCCCCCCGCGGGCGCGTCCGGGGTCAGCCGGTGGGGAACTCGCCGGTCTCCACGAACCGCATCGCTACGTGCCGGACCTTGGTGTTGCTGTCCATCGAGATCCGGGCCAGGGCCTGGAACGCCTGGTCGGCGGTCAGTGTGAAGCGCTCCATGAGGATGCCCTTGGCCTGGTCGATGACCGCACGCGAGTCCAGGGCGGCCTGCAGGTGCTCTGCCCTCTCGACGGCGCTCTCGTAGAGGTACATGTTCGAGACCGGGACGACGGCGTAGGCGGCGAACCGCGAGGCGAGCCCGCGCGTCCGCTCGCTCCCTGCGGCCGGTGCCCGGCGGTAGACGTTCAGCGCACCGGAGACCAGTTCTTGCACGGCAGCGGGAAGGACAGCACGCTACCGCACCCCTCGTCCGCCGCGACCGTGGCGAACTCCTTCCAGTCCGCGGGGGTCAGGGTGTCCAGGAGTTCCGAGGGCCGGCCGGTGGCGGCCGCCGACAGGCATGGACCGCTGCCCAGCCGGTACTGCACCTCGTCCAGCTCGGCTGCGAGGGCACCGCTGACCGCCACGCTCCTCGGATTTCCGTTGCGCAGGATGGTCACGGAGATGATCGGCTCGCCAGGGAGGACACGGGCGGCCAGTTCGGTCACCGTGTGCAGCACGGACTCGAGGGAGTGCTCGGCGAAGGAGATCCGGCCGAGTTCGTCGAAAGCGGATTGGACGGCGACGTCTCCGCTGTCGTCGGCGTCAGGGCGAGTCACTGGTACTCCGTGGGGGGTTGTACCGGACCAATCCGTTCCGGCGGCGGACATGGCGATACCCCGGGCTGGTCCAAGGTTTCGTCAGTGAGCGGGGCTGGCCCCGTCCGCACGCCGGCTGTGTGACGCGCACTGGAGGGGCGAGCATAACCACCGCCGATCACCCCGCGGGACGCGCAGCGGCGTGGTGGCTGCGCCATCCGATCGGAGCAACCCATCAGGTGGCCGTCAGCGCCAGGTGGTGATCCGGATCGTCGTCCCGGAGGGGGAGGAACGCAGCTGCACGAGGTCGCACAGCTGGTTCACCAGGTAGAGGCCGCGGCCGCCCTCCTGGTCCTGGCGCGGCATGGTCCGGCCGATCAGGGGGTCGAGCAGCTGGCCGGCGTCGCTGAACTCGACGACGACGGCACCTGATTCCAGCCACATCGCCAGCGTTCCGTTGCCCCCGCCGTGCCGGATGCTGTTCGTGGCCAGTTCGGAGGCGGCCAGCTCCAGCGCGTCCACCCGATCGGCGGGCAGTCCGCACGAGCGGGCGTACTGGGCGACCGTGCGACGGGTGGCGGGGACGTCGCCGGGCCCGTAGATCCCCCGCAGGACGGCGTCCGTGGGGCGGCCCAGCGCGGCGGCGAAAGCGGCGGCGTGCCCGTCCGGGACGTACGCGTCGCTCGCCGTCCGCTCCGTCGACGTCGACCGGACCGGGTGGGCCCGCAGCGCACCATGACACACCGACCGGGGAAGGTTCTTCTCGTCGTAGGGGCACATGAGCCGCCACGCCGGACCGGAACCGAACGCGTGGTTGAGCAGCAGCTCGTGCAGCTGGCACTCGACCAACTCCACTGCCCGGCGGCCGTGCCAGGCGGGCTCGCCGACACCCCGGAGCCCTCGCCCGGCCGTGGTGTGCCGGTCGACGGCGGCGGACCAGACCCCGATGATCCGCGCCGGATTGAGGCCGATCTCGGCCATGTCGTGGAACTCCACGACGTGGGCGTCGTCGCCCAGTGCGTCGCGGAGCAGCGCCAGGCGGGGCGCCGGCTCGGCGACCACGACGGCTTCGTCGCGCTCGAGCCCCCCCTGCACGAACGGCAGCACGCCGGCGAGGAACTCGGCGTCACCCCGGTAGAACAGCGCCTCGTGGTCGAAGCCGGTGGCCGGGAGGCCGGAGTGGATCGGTGCGGTCACGCCGGCGTCTCCAGGAACGTGACGGGAGCGACGTCGGCGAGCGCGAGGAGCTGCCACATCTGCTGCACCAGGCGCGAGGCACCCAGGACGGCCAGCTGCACCGAGCGTCCGCGCAGCTGCCGAGCCCATGTCGCGATCGTGCGGCAGCCGGCCAGGTCGATGAACTCCGTGCGTCCCAGGTCCAGGGTCACGGTCGCCCCGGAGACGGGGGAGGAGGCCAGCGCACGGGCCAGGCGGTCCGCGCCGAAGGTGTCAATGCTGCCGGCGAGGACGAGCCGCCCGTCGTCGAAGAAGATCCGGAAATCGGGGACGTGGTCGGGCGAGTGCACGAGCGGGTGGCCGGACGCAGCCTCGGTCAGGGCCTCCGGGCTCAGGTCGGCACGGTAGAGGCACATCGCCGACATCCCCGGGCCGTGGGCGGCGTAGTCGTCGGCGAGGCGCTCCCAGCGGATCAGGTCGGTGCGGCGCGCGGGGTCGTCGGCGAGCGGGCTGACGTCGGCGACGACCCGAAGGCCCCGATACCCGTCGCTGATCGCCCGGCGCGTGGCGGCGTCGTAGAACTCCAGCTGTCGCTCCGGGACGAACCGACCGGTCGCGTCGTAGGCCTGCGCGACGGTGAGCGTCTCGAGGACGCCGTCGGCGAGCAGCGTGTCCATGTCGGCCAGAGAAGGGTTCTCCCCGCGCAGACTGTCGATCACCCGCTCGCCGACGCACAGCAGCCGTTCGCCCCGGGCGAGCCCCCCGGCGACGAACTCATGGACGGCGGCGTCGAACGCCCCCGGGTCGTCGTTGACCCAGCAGACGTGGTCCCCTGCCCCCACCGCCGTGACCTCGCTCAGCAGACCCTGTGCGCGCACGCCCCCACGGTAGGCGAGCGGGGGTGACAGTGGATACGGCTGCGGGGTCCTCAGAGGGCACGCAGGATGTCCTCGACCCGCTCCCGCGCGTCGCCGAACAGCATCCGGCTGTTGTCGCGGAAGAACAGCGGGTTCTGGACGCCGGCGTAGCCGGTGTTCATGGACCGCTTGAACACGATCACGTTCTCGGCCTCCCAGACCCGGAGTACCGGCATGCCGGCGATCGGGCTGCCGGGGTCCTCCGTCGCGGCCGGGTTGACCGTGTCGTTGGCGCCGATGACGAGCACGACCGAGGTGTCGTCGAAGTCGTCGTTGACCTCGTCCATCTCGAGGACGATGTCGTAGGGCACCTTGGCCTCGGCCAGCAGCACGTTCATGTGCCCGGGCAGCCGTCCGGCAACGGGATGGATGCCGAACCGCACCGCGACGCCGCGGTCCGTGAGCTTACGGGTGAGCTCCGCGACGGCGCTCTGCGCCTGGGCCACGGCCATGCCGTAGCCGGGTGTGATGACCACCGAGCTGGCGTCCCGGAGGAGTTCGGCGGTGTCCTCGGCGGTGATCTCGGTGTGGTCCCCGTAGTCGCGGTCGACCGCTGTGCCGCCCTCGTTGCCGAACCCGCCGGCGATGACCGACAGGAACGACCGGTTCATCGCACGGCACATGATGTAGGACAGATACGCACCCGAGGAACCGACCAGCGCGCCGGTGATGATCAGCAGGTCGTTGCCGAGCAGGAAGCCGGAGGCGGCGGCGGCCCAGCCGGAGTAGCTGTTGAGCATCGACACGACGACCGGCATGTCCCCGCCGCCGATCGAGGCGACCAGGTGCCAGCCGAGCGCCAGGGCGAGCGCCGTCACGCCGGCGAGCAGCAGCAGGTTCGGCTGGGCGACGAAGAGCACGGTGAGGACGACGAACACGACGAGCGCGGCCATGTTGAGCACGTTGTGCGCCGGCAGCATCAGCGGGTTGGACCGGATCCGCCCGGAGAGCTTGAGGAACGCCACGATCGAGCCGGTGAAGGTGACCGCCCCGATGAACACGCCGATGACGACCTCGGCCGAGTGGATGCCCAGCAGCGAGTGCGCGATCTCGGTCTGCGCGCCACCGCGGGCCTCGACCGACAGGTAGCCGTTCCAGCCGACCAGCACCGCGGCCAGGCCGACGAAGCTGTGCAGCATCGCGATCAGCTCCGGCATGCCGGTCATCTCGACCCGCCGCGCCCGCCAGATACCGATGACCGCACCGACGATCATCGCGACGGCCAGCAGGGTGATGCCGGCCGCGGAGAGGCTGCGGGTGGCCAGCCCGATGGTCGCGGCCAGGGCGATCGTCATGCCGGCGATGCCGAACGTGTTCCCGGCCTTCGCGGTCTCGTGCCGCGACAGGCCGGCCAGGCTCAGGATGAACAGCAGCGCGGCGACGATGTAGGCCGCGGCGGCGGCCGAGGTGGCGGTCATCGGGCCGCACCCTTCGGCGCAGGGCCGCGGGAGAACATCGCGAGCATCCGGCGGGTGACGGCGAAACCGCCGAACACGTTGATGCTTGCTACCAGGATCGCGAAGAACGCCAGGACGGTCACGACCGCGTCGTGCCGCCCGATCTGCAGCAGGGCGCCGACCACGATGATCCCGGAGATCGCGTTGGTCACCGACATCAGCGGCGTGTGCAGGGCGTGGTGCACGTGCCCGATCACGTAGAAGCCGACGACGACCGCGAGGGCGAACACGGTGACGTGCTGGATCAGCTCGTTCGGCGAGAAGCCGGTGAGCAGGAACAGCAACGCCGCAGCCAGCCCGACCAGCGCGTACCGGCGGGACGGCGGGGCGGCCTTGGGGGGCGCGACCTCGGCCGCCGGCGCAACCGCCCCCGCGGCGGCCGGCGGGGCCCCCGAGACGGCGACCGGCGGTGGCGGCCACGTCTTCTCCCCGTCCCGCACCACCGTCATGGAGCGCTGCACCACGTCGTCGAAGTCGAGGACGACCTTGCCGTCCTTGCCCGGCGTGAGCAGTTTCAGCAGGTTGACCAGGTTGGTGCCGTACAGCTGGGAGGCCTGGGCGGGCAGCCGGCCGGCCAGGTCGGTGTAGCCGACGATCGAGACGCCGTGCGGCGTCACCACGAGCTCGTCGGGCACGGACCCCGCCACGTTGCCGCCCTGACCGGCGGCCATGTCCACGATCACGCTGCCCGGCCGCATGCTGGCGAGCATCTCCTCGGTCAGCAGTCGTGGCGCCGGCTTCCCGGGGATGAGGGCGGTCGTGATGATGATGTCGACGTCGGCGGCCTGCTCGGCGTACATGACCGCGGCCCGGCGGTTGAAGTCCTCGCCCATTTCCCGGGCGTAGCCGTCGGAGCTGACCTCCTGCTCCCCGGCGGGGACGGCGACGTACTCACCGCCCATGGAGCGCACCTGCTCGGCGACCTCGGGGCGCACGTCGGTGGCCCGGACGATCGCGCCCAGACTGCTGGCCGCGCCGATCGCGGCCAGGCCGGCCACTCCGGCCCCGGCGACGAGGACCTTTGCCGGGGGGACCTTGCCGGCCGCGGTCACCTGCCCGGTGAAGAACCGGCCGAACGTGTGCGCGGCCTCGATGACGGCGCGGTAGCCGGCGATGTTCGCCATGGAGCTCAGTACGTCGAGAGACTGCGCCCGCGAGATGCGGGGCACCGCGTCCATCGCCAGCGCGGTGATCGGTCGCCGGGCCAGTGCGTCGACGAGATCGGGGTTCAGCGCTGGGCTCAGCAGGCCCACCAGCATCGCGCCGTCCCGCAGCAGGCCGATCTCCTCCGTCGTCGGCGGGTTGACCCGCAGGACGACGTCGGACTGCCAGGCCTGCGCGCCGTCGCAGACGCGCGCGCCGGCCTCGGTGTATGCCTCGTCCGGGAAGCTGCTGGCCGCACCAGCCCCGGTCTCGACGACCACGTCATAGCCGAGCCGCACCAGCTGCACGACTGTGGCGGGGGTCGCCGCGACGCGTGTCTCGCGGGCCCGGGTCTCCCGTGGAACTCCGATGCGCAACGGGGCACTCTCTTCCTGGCCGGCCGGCGCCGACCGCGCAGGGCGACCGGATCGCCCGAGGTTGACGGTGAACCGGAGGCTGATCTTGCCTGGTAACGGTCGGGAAGGCCGTCAGGGTCCGGCGATGTGATGGGCAACACATCGACGGTGCCCCCGAGGGGCCCGGGCGGCGCTGGGACGTCCGGATGGGCGTGAGCCGGGTGCGCGGCCCCCACGGGGTGTGACCGTGCGGATGCGCGATGGACCCGATCGACACCATGACCGGGAGTCGAAGCATCGCGCCGCGGGCGGGCGCCGGAGCTTCCGACGCGGCTCCGGGCCCCGGTTCGGGGAGTTGCGCGTCTCGTGGCCACCCCCCTCGAAGGGGGGATCTCGCGCACGTCCGGGTGAAGGTAAGGGGTTCCCCCGGCCGAAGTAACCCTGACCGGCAGACAGTGTCGCCAGCAGCAGTGAGGGGAGGACCGTGTCCGTCACCGTCAGCGTGCCGCACGACGAACTCGTACCGGCCGAGATCGTCTCGACGGTCTTCTACAGCGCCACCGTGAGCGACACCATGGCCATCCTGGTCGCGGAGCTCGTCGGCGGCACCGCTCGGCTGAGTTGGTGCAACGACGGCGCCGTCCAGTTGCTCGGTTACGGCCTGAGCGACCTTCGCGCCATACCGGTGGAGCATCTGTTCCCCACGCTCGGGGGCGGTGAGCTCAAGCTGCTGATGCGTCGGGAGCGCTCCGTCCGCATGACGCTGCCCGTCCGGACCGCCAGCGGCGCGGATGTCGAGTCCGTCATCGTGAGCACTCCGTCGCCCAGCGGGCGGATGTGGACGATGCGCCTGGTCTCGACGGCGAACGAGCAGGAGCGTGCGCTGCGGGCCACCGCCGATGCCCACGAACGCCGGTTCTCCACGCTCACCGAGCGTTCCCCCATCCCCACCCTGCTCTCCGAGCAGGGCATGCGCCTGGCGCACGTCAACGACGCCTTCTGCACGCTGGTCGGCCTGCGGGCCGAGCAGCTGCTGGGCACCGGCTGGATCGACACCGTCCACCCCGACGACCTCGACGACGTCGTCGAGCACGTCGCCTCGGCCCTCGAGGGCGGGGACGGCGAGACGAAGGCCCGGCTGGTGCGGGAGGACGGGACCTTCCGGACGACGATCATCCGCTTCGCCCACCTCTTCACCCCGGGTGTCGGCGCCGGCTTCGTCGGCACGATCGAGGACATCACCGACCGGCTGGCGTTCGAGACGCAGCTGGCTCACCAGGCCAATCACGACCCGTTGACCGGCCTGCCGAACCGCACCCTGCTCGCCGAGTACATCGCCGGCCGTTTCCGGCCGGGTGCGGGCGGGCTGGCCTGCCTCTTCCTCGACCTCGACAACTTCAAGGTCGTCAACGACTCCCTCGGCCATGCCGCCGGCGACGAGCTGCTCATCGAGGTGGCGAAGCGGCTGCGCGCCACCGTCCGCCCCGGCGACCTGGTCGCCCGGTTCGGCGGCGACGAGTTCGTCGTCGTCTGCGAGAACGTCGACGAGTCCTCCACCGTCGCGCTGGCCGAGCGGGTCTCGCTCGCCCTCGCGGAACCGCTGCACCTGGGCGGGGTCGACGTCCGGCCGTACGCGAGCGTCGGCGTCACCGTGCAGACGTCGGAGCACCACGCGGCCGACGACCTCATCCGCGACTGTGACATCGCCATGTATCAGGCGAAGGCGAGCGGCAAGGGGCGGATCACCGTCCTCGACCAGCAGGCCCGTGCGGAGGCCCGCGACAAGCTCCGGCTGGTCACCGAGCTGCGCGACGCCATCGAGCGGCGCGAGATCACCCTGCTCTACCAGCCCATCTTCGACACCCGGAACCGCCGGCCGGTCGCCATCGAGTCGCTGGCGCGCTGGGAGCACGCCGAGCGCGGCGCGATCAGCCCGGTGACGTTCATCCCGCTGGCCGAGGAGAGCGGCCTGATCACCTCGCTGGGCCTGCTGGTCCTGGACGAGACCTGCCGCCAGATGGCGGAGTGGGACCGGCTGCTCGGCGCGGGAGCGCCCCCGCGGGCCAACGTCAACGTCTCGGCGTTGCAGCTGGACACCAACCTGCCTGCGCAGGTGGCCGAGGCGCTCGCCCGGCACTCGCTGGAGCCCTGCCGGATCTCGGTGGAGATCACCGAGTCGGCCCTGATGAAGGACCCCGACTCCGCGCGCGGGGTGCTGCAGCAGCTGCGCGATCTCGGCGTCGATCTGGCGATCGACGACTTCGGGACCGGCTACTCTTCCCTGGCCTACCTGCGGCACCTGCCCGTGGACTGCCTGAAGGTCGACCGATCCTTCGTCGCCGAGCTCGCCGACGGGCACGCGGAGATCGCCTCGGCGGTCATCGCGCTGGCCCGCAACCTGAACCTCAGTACCGTGGCCGAGGGCGTCGAGACCCCCGAACAGGCCGACGAACTCGCCCGCCTGGGGGCCACGTTCCTCCAGGGCTTCGGCCTCGCCCTGCCCATGACCGGGGGCGCTACGGCCGCCTGGTTCGCCGCCCATGGAGACCGCGCTCGATGACCGTCATGCCGTTCCCGTCGCGGGCCTCGGTCCGGCCCCCGGCCTTCGACATCGAGAAGGTGCTGGCCAGCATCGACACCATGGCCGCCCAGCGTCCGGTGGCCGCCCAGATCGTGTCGGTGGCCAACTCCGACGACACCAGCGCGAAGGTCCTCTCCCGGATCCTCGCCGCCGACGTCGCCCTGGCCAGCCGGGTCATGAAGCTGGCCAACTCCGCCTACTTCGGGATGCGCGGCCGGGTGACGTCGCTGCAGTTCGCGGTGACCGTCGTCGGCTTCACGACCGTGCGCACGATGGCGACCGTCGCCCTCACCAACCTCGACGACGAGTCGCGGCTGCCCGAGGACTTCTGGACCGTGACCACCAGCCTCGCGCTCGCCTCCTCCACGCTCGCCCCCCGCTTCGGCGAGCGTCCGCAGGATGCGCTCTGCGTGGGTCTGCTGGCCCAGATGGGCGCCGCACTGTTCCACCACAACGACGCCGAGGGCTACGCCGAGCTGGTGGCCGAGCACCCCACGTTCGCCGGCCGGCGCTACGCGGAGGGACGGCGCTACGGCATCAACAGCCTGCGGCTGACCTCGGTGGCCCTCGAGCAGTGGGGCTTTCCGTCGTCGATGACGATCCCGCTCAACCAGGTCGACGAGCTGTCCGCCCCGGAAGGCGCCCTGCTGCGCGCGTCGTTCGAGGTGGCCGCCCGGCTGACCGTCGAGGACTACGAGCCGGTGCCGATCACCCGGCTCACCCGGGGTCAGCTGCGTGAGGAGGACCTGCCGACCGTGCTCGAGCAGGTGCGCGCCGACGCCGACGAACTGCGTCGCGCCATGCTCGGGCTGACCGACGACGAGGATGACGAGGACGACTGGATCGCCTGACGGCGTCCGCCACGCCGGGCCACCGGGGCGGCACGCGACGGGGCGTTGACGGCGGGTGCGGGGGCGAGGACTCTCTCGCCACAACCGTTCTGAGCAGCGGAGTTCCCCGATGGTCGACGAGCACAGTGCCGCTGTCGAGAACAACCCCGCTGCGTCGCGACTCTCCGCCAGTGGGGCGCTGTTCGTGGCCGCCGTGGCCGTCGCGGCACCCCTGCTGGGCGGTTACCTCTACCGGCGCAACACCACCCGGCTTCCCGGGGACGGCATCGTCGGGATCGAGCTGAACGGGCGCGCCCTGTCGCCCGACCAGATCGCCACGCTCGCCCCCGCCGTTCGCGGTCACCTGCTGTGGGACCTCCTGTTGATCGCCCTCTACGGCCTCGGTCTGGTCCTCGGTGCCTGGCTGCTGCAGGTGGTGTCACGCTCGGCCACTGCGCGCGGCTGGGCACGGTTCGGTCTGTTCGCCGCCGTCGTCCTGGTGGTGGCCGACGTCGTCGAGGACGCCGCGCTGTCGTGGGCGTTCCGCGCCGGTGCTTCCGCATCCTCGTCGGCACGAGCCTTCGACGTCGCCTCCGTGGCGGCGGTCATCAAGTTCAGCGCCTCCGTGCCCGCCGTCCTGGTGTTCGTGGCCGGGGTGGGCCTGACGGTCGCCCGGGTGCTGACGCGCACCCGCCACGGGGAGATCGCGGACGAGGAGCGCCGCCCGGCACGGCCCGTCCTGCCCGGGGACCTGGGACCGACGGGGGACGGGGCATCAACTGCGGAGCCGGGAGACCCTGCGGCCCAGGAGCGCGCCCGGTGGTGGCGCGGGTACAACGTGCCGCAGTGCGGGCACGAGCACCCCGGGATCCACGAGCAGCCCACCGGGATCTGCCTCTCGGGCGGCGGAATCCGCGCGGCGAGCGTCGCCATGGGCGCCCTGCAGTCGCCCGAGTTCCGGGAGCGGGTGGTCCCCGCGGCGCGGTACCTGGTGTCGGTGTCCGGCGGTGGCTTCACGGCCGGGGCCTTCCAGCAGGGCCTCACGGGCGCCCGGTCGGCGGCCGCCGTTGCCGACGGTGAAGCAGCCACCGGCACGGCCGCCACGGCCTTCCTGCCGGGAACGGCGGAGGAGGATCACGTCCGCCGGAACTCCAGCTACCTGGCCGCGAACCTCGTCGAGCTGCTGGTGGCGCTGGCACTGCTGGGCCGGCACCTGCTGCTCACCCTGCTCCTGCTGTTCGGCCCTGCCGTGCTGCTCGGCGTCGCCGTGGGCGCCTTCTACCGGGTCGCGCCGGTCGCCGAGCTCGGCGTCACGGCCACCGCCGCGACCGGACAGGGCGCCGCGCCGGGGTTCCCGGCGCCGCGCGGGAGCGCCTGGTGGGCGCTGGCGATCCTGGCCGCGCTGGCGGTCGCCGTCTGGCTGATCGCGCAATTGGCCAGTGCGCACGGGGCTTCCCCGACGTGGATGCCGGTCCGGCGGGTCGCGGGGGAGGCCGCCCGCATGCTCGCGCGGCTCACCCTCGTGGTCGCCGCTGTGGCCGTTGTCGTCCCGGCGGTCGTCTGGCTGTCCTCCGAGCTGTTGCACCGGACCGGCGGGACGGCGCACGTCGCGAGCCCGATCGCGGGTGTGCTGCTCGCCTACGGCGCGAGCGTGGCCTCGATCGCGTGGCGGAAACGCAAGCTGGTCACCGACAAGAGCACCGGCCTCAAGGTGCCGAAGAGCGCCCCGCGGGGGATCGTGCAGCTGATCCTCGTCGTGGCCACTCTCGTCGTCCTCTCCGCCGGGTGGCTGCTGCTGGTGGGCGGCATGGCCACGGTGGGGCTGCGCCCCCTCTCGCGCGGGACCGTGGTCGCGCTCCTCGGCCTCGCCGCGGTGGTGGTCTTCCTCGGCGGGTTCACCGACGAGACGACGTTGAGCCTGCATCCCTTCTACCGGTCACGCCTGGCCTCGGCCTTCGCGGTGCGCCGCGTGCGCCGCGGCGACGGGCAGACAGTGGCCCGGCCCTACGCCGCGGAGGAACGGACGGTTCTCTCGGCGTACGGAGCGCTGCCGGACGGGACGCCGTTCCCGCACGTGGTCTTCGCCGCCTCGGCGACGGTGGGGGAGAAGCGGACGGCGCCGGGTGCCCACCGGGTCACGTACACGTTCTGCTCCGACTGGGTGGGTGGGCCCGACCTGGGCTACGTCGCCACCGCGCGGATGGAGGCCCTGGCGCCGCCGCGCCTGCAGCGCGATCTCACCGTGCAGGGTGCGGTCGCCCTCAGCGGGGCAGCGATCGCGGCCTCGGTCAGCGGTCAGGGCACGAAGTGGTACGAGACCCTCTTCGTCGTCACCGGGCTCCGCCTCGGCGCCTGGATGCCCAATCCGGCGTACCTGATCGACGCCTTCTCGCGGCCGTGCCCCTGGTACGAACCCGGGCTGCCGCGGGCGCGGCGGCTGAGCTACCTGCTCCGCCAGCTCTTCGGCGCGCATTCCGCGGCCGCTCCGCTGGTGCAAGTGACCGACGGCGGGTTCTACGACAACCTCGGGCTGGTCGAGCTCTTCCGCCGGGGCGTCACCCGGATCTACTGCATCGACGCCTCAGGGGACACCCCGCCGGCGGCCACCACGCTGGCGCAGGCACTGACCCTCGCGCAGCAGGAGCTGGGCGTGCAGACCGACCTCGAGGCAGGCACCTGGACCACCTTCACCGCGGGCGGCGCGGACCCGCTCGCACCGAAGAGCCCGCTGGCCCAGCTCAGCTCCCGGCTCTCACAGCGCGGCGTCATCGCCGGGACGTTCGAGTACCCGCCGGGATCGCCCTACGCCGGGAGTGGCCGGGGAGTGCTCGTCGTCGCCAAGTCGTCCCTGTGGCCGGGGCTGTCGTACCCCGTGCTGGCGTACGCGCACAGCGCGGCCAGCTTCCCCCGCGACAGCACGGGGGACCAGTTCTTCGACGACCGGCAGTACGCGGCGTACACCGCCCTCGGCCGCGCTCTCGGGGCGGCCGCCGTCGCCGCGATGGACCGCTACGACGCGCAGGGGAACCCGCTGCCGCCCCCTGCCCCGCCCGGCGCGGCCGGCAACGGTGCACCGGACCCGCTCCCCGCCGGGATGGCCTGAGCGTGGGCAAGCCGTACCCGCCTGAGCCTGAGCGGGGGGACGACGATCAGCACGCGGACAGCGGCGAACTGGAGGCTGGAACGGCCACCCTGACCGCGTGCTGATCAACGGCGTCGCGGCTCAGGCGTACGGCGCTCCCAGCGGGTCGACCGTCTCGTAGCTGTTGACGGACGCGGCCAGCCGGCCGAGCGCCCAGTCGCCGTCGCCCAGCAGGTGGTCGATGGCGGTGAGCCGGCTGGTGTAGTGGCCGACCTTGTACTCCGCGGTCACGCCGATGCCGCCGTGGAGCTGAATGGCGTCCTTGCCGATGTGCCTGCCGGCGCGACTGGTCTGCAGCCGGGCACGGTCGGCCGCCGAGACGACGTCCCCGCCCGCGTCCTGCACCATCGAGGCCCACAGCGCGGTGCTCCGGGCCAGCTCCAGGGAGACGTACATGTCCGCTGCCCGGAAGGTCAGCGCCTGGAACCTGTTGAGCGTCACCCCGAACTGCTTGCGGGTCTTGAGGTACTCCGCCGTCGTGCGCAGGGCGGTGTCCATGGCGCCCACGGACTCGTGGCTGTACGCGATGCGCGCTTCCGCCAGCGCCCGCTCGACCGCGGCGGTCCGGTCGCCGGGGGCGTCGCCCAGCAGCTCGGCCGGGGTGCTGTCGAGGCCGACGTTCGCCGCTCGTCCGCCGTCGTGCGTCCGGTAGCCGGTGCGGGACAGGCCGTCGGCGCCGGCGCGGACGAGGAACAGCGCCGTCCCGCCGTCGACAACCGCGCTGACCACGAGGACGTCGGCCCGCGCGCCGTGGGGTACCGGCTCCTTGACGCCGGTCAGCCGCCAGGTGCCGCCGTCATCGGTCGCGGTGACGGCGGACGCCGAAGGGCTCCACCGGGTGCCGGGTTCCGCGTGGGCGAACGCGGGAAGGATCGCCCCCTCGGCGAGGCCGCCCAGGATCTCGCTCTTCTGCGCGTCCGTGCCGACCGCGGCGATCAGCCCGCCGGCCAGCACGACCGCCTCGACGAACGGCTCGGGCGCAACGACCCGGCCGATCTCCTCGGCGACGATCGCCACCTCCATCGGCCCGGCGCCCATGCCGCCGTGCTCCTCGGCGAAGGGCAGCCCGAGCAGGCCCATCTCGGCCAGCCGCGACCAGGTCTTCTCGTCGAAGCCCGGGTCGTTCGCGACGACCTTGCGGCGCTGCTCGCTGTCGCCGTAGGCCCGCTCCAGCAGACCGCGCACGGCCTCCCGGAGGTCGTTCTGCTCACTGTCGAAAGTGAAGTCCATTCAGATCACAGCCCCAGGATCGTGCCGGCGATGATGGTGCGCTGTACCTCGTTCGAGCCCCCGTAGATGGAGACCTTGCGGTAGTTGAGGTACTCCGGCGTGGCCACCCGGGCCCAGTCGGGAATGTCGGAGCCGCCGTCGGCGAACGAGGCGAGCGAGAGCGGGCCTGCGATGTCGACGATCAGCTCGGTCGCGGCCTGCTGCAGCTCGGAGCCGCGGAGCTTGAGCACCGAGGACGCCGGGTGCGGCTTCCCGTCGGCGGAGTTCGCGACCACGCGCAGTGCGGTGAGCTCGAGCGCGACCAGCTCGTTCTCCAGCTCGGCGATCCGGGCCGCCATGCGCGGGTCCTCCGAGAGGGGACGGCCGCCGTCGGTGATCTCGCTCGCCTTCTCCTTGGCCTCGGCCAGCAGTCGCTTGGTGTAGCCGACCCGCGCGATGCCCACGCGCTCGTTGCCGAGCAGGAACTTCGCGTAGTCCCAGCCGCGGTTCTCCTCACCGATGAGGTTCTCCGCCGGCACCCGGACGTCCTCGAAGAATACCTCGTTGACCTCGTAGCCACCGTCGATCAGCTCGATCGGCCGCAGGGTCACCCCGGGGGAGTCCATCGGGAACACCAGCATCGAGATGCCGCGCTGCTTCTTCTCCGCGGTCGGGTCCGTGCGGACCAGGCAGAAGATCCAGTCGGCGTGCTGACCGAGCGTCGTCCAGGTCTTCTGGCCGTTGACGACCCAGTCGTCGCCGTCGCGGACGGCGGTGGTGCGCAGCGACGCGAGGTCGGAGCCGGCGTCGGGCTCGGAGAAGCCCTGGCACCACCAGATGTCGAGGTTGGCCGTCTTCGGCAGGAAGCGCTCCTTCTGCTCCTGGTTGCCGAACGCGGCGATCACCGGGCCGATCATGCTGGCGTTGAAGGCGAGCGGCTCCGGGACGGAGGCCAGCTGCATCTCCTCGCGCCAGATGTGCCGCTGCAGCGGTGTCCAGTCCCGGCCGCCCCACTCCACCGGCCAGTGCGGCACGGCGAGCCCGGCGGCGTTGAGCACCCGCTGGGTCTCGACGTACTGCTCCTTGGTCAGGTGCCGGCGTGCCGCGACGGTGTCCCGGATCTCCTGCGGGACCTGGGTCGTGAAGAAGGTGCGCATCTCTTCCCGGAACGCCTCGAGCTCCGGGGACAGCTGCAACCGCATCGGTCCTCATTCCTGACGGCGGCGCTCGTCGTCGCGCCCGCCGTCGCTACGTGGTCTTCGGACGATCCCACACTTGCTACCGCCGGGTAACTCCGGCCCGGGTCGGCACGGCGCGTCCGGGTCGAGCTGGTGCAGCGCGAGGGTGGCGCAGAGGCGACGGCCGAGCTGGTGCTCGAGGCCGTCGCGCTCCCCGGGGGCTGCTGGACGAGCTCCTCAGGGGTCAGGCGTCGAAGCGCGGGTCGTTCTCCGCATCGATCGCGAAGGCCGGGTGCCGCGCGGCGAACTCGGTCGCCGGGCCCATCCCGGTGAGCGGGCTCCAGGGCAGGTAGGTGCCCAGGCTCCGGCGGGCGATCTCGGCGAACTGGGCGGTCAGGGTCTGCAGGGTGGCCTGCATCGGTTCTCCTCGGTCGGGATCTGCGTGCACAGAGAGCAGCAGTCCGGACAGAGGTGGACTTCCCCGATGAGGAGTGAGCGTGGTTACTCGAAGGTGGGGCGCTCGGGCCCGCCGTTCACACGTCCTTGACGACCACGTGGGTGACCGGCAGGTGGAACTCGTGCTGGAGACGTGCGGGCAGGTCGTGGTGCAGCCAGCGGGACAGCCGCGGCGGGAGTGTGCACACGATGATCTCGTCGAACTCGCGGCTGTTGACGGCGTCCTCGACGGCACGCATGGGGTCGGCGTCGGAGACCGAACCGTCGACGGTGCCCCCGGCGGCGGTCAGCTTCTTGACGGCGGCGTCGAGATTGAGCTGCGCTAGCCGGCGTGCCTCCGCCGGAGGAGCGGGCAACGCCGAGACCCCACCCATGACGGGCATGGGGACCGGCATGGCGTTGGACGCGAGATCCTTCACGGGGGTGGCCGGCACGACCAGCCAGAACTCAGCGGGCCCATCGGCTGTCCGCTCTCGGACGAGCGCGACGAGCTCGTCGCTGTCGAGCGTCTGGTTTGCGACCACGAGGTAACGGTGCATGTTCCCTCCGAACCGAGGGCGCCAGATCGGTCGCGCCACCGTACTCCTTCGCAGGTGCGCGCAGAACCGGTGCGACCCCGGCGGAAGAAGGGGATGGCGGATCGACGCTCCCGTCGTGCGGACCCCGCTGCGCGGGTGCGGGCGGGTGTAGGAACCCCCGCATGACCGAGACGGAACGCCCACTCTTCCTCGTCGTCACCATCAAGCCGCGGGAGGACCGACGCGCGGAGGCGGAGGCCCAGCTCCAGTCCATGCGGCGGAACACCCTCGACGAGCCGGGGTGCGTCTTCATGCACCTCGTGCAGCCGCAGGACGACCCGGAGAACTGGGTCATGCTCGAGATGTTCCGCTCGCGGGGGGCCTGGGACGAGCACATGCAGCAGCCCTACAACGTCGAGGGCAACAAGATCCTGGAGGACCTGCTGCGCGAGCCGTCGGAGCTGCGCCTGATGGACGGGAAGTGACCACGCAGCGTCGCCGGGGATGACCCCAGCGGAGGCGGAGCCCGATCGGACCCGAATATCCGGGCCGGCGTGGCCGCTCGACTGGATGTGACCGGAGCCACTCGCTACTGTTTCGCCGCGCCTAGTGAGACCTGGAGAGCGGCCCAGAGAACGGCCGCGGGGGTCCCTGTCGGCGAGGGGGTTCCCATGGCCAGCCCGTCGGTCATCCAGAGGCGGCCCGAGAGCCCGGGCCCGGCCAAGCCCGGTCTCGTCTACCCGGGGCTGACCGTCCCCTTCGTCCTGGTGGTCACCTGCTTCGCGGCGTGGGGAGCAGCGGCCAACCTCACCGACGTCCTCGTCGGCGTCTTCCGGCACATCTTCTCCATGACGAACTTCCAGTCGGCGCTGGTGCAGTTCGCCTACTACGGCGCCTACTTCTCGCTGGCGATCCCGGCGGCCCTGATCAACAAGAGATACGGCTACAAGGCCGGGGTGCTCACCGGGCTGGGGCTGGCCACCCTCGGGGGGCTGGCGTTCATCCCGGCGAGCATGTTGCTCAAGTACGGGTTCTTCCTGGTGGCCCTGTTCGTGCTGGCGTCCGGACTCTCCATCCTGGAGACCTCGGCCAACCCCTTCGTGATCGCCATGGGGCCCGAGCAGAGCGCGACTCAGCGACTGAACCTGGCCCAGGCGTTCAACCCGGTCGGCGCGAACATCGGGGTCCTGCTCGGCGCCGTGGTGATCCTTCCCCACATCACGCCGGAGGCCTCGAAGGTGTCGATGACGGCAGCACAGCTGGCGCAGGCGCAGAAGGACGATCTGTCCCTGGTGCTCAAGCCCTATACCGGGATCGCGTTCGCGCTGCTGGTGATCTGGCTGTTCATCGCGTTCCGCTCGATCAAGGTGCCGGACGAGCACGGCGAATTCGGGCTCCACGAGCGGGAGGAACGCCGGGGCGGGGCGCTGGGCCGCCTGTGGCGCAACCGCCATTACCGCTACGGCGTCGTGGCGCAGTTCCTCAACGTCGGAGCACAGGTCTGCGCGTGGACGTTCACCATCCAGTACGCCCAGGACGTGGTGGGCATACCGATCAAGAACTCGGGCTGGTACCTGCAGGCCAGCCTCATCCTGTTCCTCATCTCCCGTTTCGTGATGACCTACCTGCTCGGCATCTTCCGGCCGACGAAGCTGCTGTTCGCGATGGCGGCACTGGGTGTGCTGTTCGCTCTCGTGGCCGTGTTCGTGCCCAACATGATCGGCTTGCTCGCCGTCGTCGGGATCTCGCTCTCGCTGTCCCTCATGTTCCCGACGATCTACGGGGTCGCCCTGCAGGGGATGGGCAGGGACACGAAGTTCGGCGCCGCCGGCCTGGTCATGGCCATCCTCGGCGGGGCCCTGCTGCCGCTGGTCCACGGCAAGGTCATGGACGCGTTCGGCGCGTCGCAGGCATACATCGTTCCGGCGATCTGCCTGGCGGGTGTGGCCCTGTACGCGCTGTTCGACCTGCGTACCAGCCGGCACACCAGCCCTCTGGTCAGCGAGGGCGCCCACTGACCTCCCGCGCCGACCTGGCCGCCGGCGCATCCGAACACGACCGGATGGGAGCAAGGACGGATGTTCGTCGTCATCGGTGAAGCGCTCGTCGATCTGGTCGGGCAGCGGGGGAGCCGGATGCTGGTCGCGCATCCCGGAGGGAGCCCGGCCAACGTCGCGCTCGGGCTCGGCCGACTGGGAAATCCGGTCACCCTCATGACCCATCTGGGGCGGGACGCCTTCGGGGAGATGATCTCCGCCCACCTGGAGGCCAGCGGCGTCCGGGTCGAGGGAGCCGACTCGGGAAGCAGCACCAGCCTGGCAGTGGCGACCCTCGCGGCCGGGATCGCAACGTATGACTTCCGCATCGAGTGGGACATCGGGGATCTGGAGCCCCTCCCCGTCGAGACCCGCTGCCTGCACACCGGCTCCCTGGCCACCGTGCTGCAGCCAGGACGGACCGATGTGCAGAAGCTGCTCGAACACGAGCACCAGCGCGGCAGGGTGACCATCTCCTACGACCCCAACGTGCGTCCCGCACTGCTGGGGTCCCCGGATCAGGCCAGGCCCGACATCGAGCACCTCGTTGCGCTGTCCGACGTGGTCAAGGTCAGCGACGAGGACCTGCAATGGCTCTACCCGGATCGGGAGGACGAGGACGTGGCCCGGGAATGGCTGGCCATGGGACCGGCCCTCGTCGTCGTGACCCGCGGCGGGAAGGGGGTCTTCGCCGTCACCAACGAGCTGGAGGTGCGTCGGCCCGCGACGCCGGTCGATCTCGTGGACACCGTCGGAGCGGGTGACTCCTTCACCTCCGGACTCCTCGACGGGCTGCGGCGCGCCGACCTGATCGGCGGCTCCCATCGCGAGTCGCTGGCGGCCGTCGACGAGGACAGCCTGATCAGTGTGCTGGACACGGCGAGCCTCATCGCCGCCATCACCTGCTCCCGTCCGGGCGCCGACCCGCCGACCCGCGCCGAACTGGAGGCCACCCAGACGGCCCAGGCAGGTTCGGCCCCGACGACTCGTCCCGGCGCGCGGACCGCGACCGCGCCCTCCCCGGCCCGGCCGGTGCCCACCGTCCCGTCGACCCCGCCCCTGAACCCCCGGCCCACCTGACCACGCGCGGCAGCGCGCGTCCCCACGAGCTGTCCCGGCACGGCGACCGCCCGGTCGCACTCCAGCGAGGGAGACCCCCAATGGCCCAGACCACAGGCTTCCGTGGCGCCATCTTCGACGTGGACGGCGTGCTCGTCGATTCGCCGCACGAGCTGGCCTGGCGCGAGGCATTCAAGGCGCTGATGGAGAGCGAGTGGCGTGACGTTCGCGACCAGACCAGCTGGACGGCCGAACGCTTCACCCCGGCCGTGTACCAGGAGGTCATGGCCGGCAGACCGCGCATGGAGGGCGCCCGGGCGGCGATGGAGCACTTCGGGGTGCCGGACATCGACTCCCGGATCGACCAGTACGCCGACGCCAAGCAGGAGCACGTCATCAAGCTCATCGACGAGGGCCGCTTCATGGCGTTCCCGGATGCGCTGCGGTTCATCATCGACGTCAAGTCGATGGGCATCCGCGTGGCGGCGGCGTCGTCGTCCAAGAACGCGAAGCTCTTCCTGGAGCGGATCCGCCTGGATCTGTTCGCGGCCGAGCAGCGGATCGACTGCGACTTCATCCACGAGGGCATGACACTCGCCGAACTGTTCGACGCCGACATCTCCGGGCGCGACTTCCCGAAGGGGAAGCCCGACCCGACGATCTTCCTGACCGCCGCGCAGGAACTCGGCGTCGACCCGGCCGACTGCTTCGTCACCGAGGACGCCACCAGTGGGATCCAGGCCGCCAAGGCGGCCGGCATGGCCGCCCTGGGCGTGGCCAGGCTGGACGACCGCGACCTGCTGCTCGAGGCGGGTGCGGATCTCGTCGTCACGACGCTGGACGACGTATCCCGCCGCGCCCTGGCCGAGGGGCTTCTCGAGGAGCGCCGGGCCGCGGCCGAGATCAGGAGGCGGCACACGCAGCAGCCGCCCAGTGTCTGGACGCTGGTCTACGACTCCTACGACCCTGCCCGGCAGGGGTTGCGGGAGGCGCTGTGCGCGCTGGGAAACGGGTACCTGGTCACGCGCGGTGCGCTGCCCGAGGCCGACGCCGACGGTGTGAACTACCCCGGCACGTACATCGCCGGCCTGTACGACCGGGCCGAGACCAACGTCGCCGGGCGGATGGTCGAGAACGAGGACCTGGTCAACATCCCCAACTGGCTGCCCCTGCGGTTCCGGATCGCCGGCGGGGAGTGGTTCGACGCCCGACGCTCCGACGTCAGCGAGCACCGCTTCGAGCTCGACATGCGCCGCGGGGTCCTGACCCGCTTCCTGACCTGGCAGGACGGGGAGGGCCGGCGGACCAGCATGACGCAGCGGCGGTTCGTCAGCATGAAGGACGAGCACCTCGCGGGTCTCGAGACGACCTTCACGGCGGAGAACTGGACGGGCCGGCTCGAGGTGTCGTCCGGGCTGGACGGCCGCGTGGTGAACGCAGGCGTCAAGCGCTACCGCGACCTCAACGGCCGGCACCTGGAGGTGCTGGGTCAGGCGCAGGTCGACGCCGACACCATCGACCTGCAGGTGGAGACCCTGCAGTCGCACGTGCGGGTCGCACTGGCCGCACGGACCCGGGTGTTCCGCGACGGTCAGCGGGTGGACGTCGACCGGCGGCTGGTCGAGGAGCCCGGGTTCGTGGCCCAGGAACTGGGCCTCGACCTGGAGGAGGGCCGTCCCGTGGGCGTCGAGAAGATCGTCGCGGTGCACACCTCCAGGGACCGCGGGATCTCCGAGAGTCGCGACGACGCCCGGCTGGTCGTGGCGACCGCGGAGGACTTCGCCCCGTTGCTGGCCCGGCACGAGGGCGCATGGAACAGTCTGTGGAACCGTTTCGACATCGAGCTCGACAGTGCCAACGAGTGGACCGAGACGGTCCTGCACCTGCACATCTTCCATTTGCTGGAGACCGTCTCGCCGCACACGCACCACCTGGACGTCGGCGTGCCTGCCCGCGGGTGGAACGGGGAGGCCTACCGGGGGCACATCTTCTGGGACGAGATGTTCATCTTCCCGTTCCTCAACTTCGAACGGCCGAGCCTGGCCAGCGCGCTGCTCGACTACCGCCACGCCCGGCTCGGCGTCGCCCGCGCCGCGGCGCGCGCCGCCGGTTACGACGGCGCGATGTTCCCCTGGCAGAGCGGGGCCACCGGGCGCGAGGAGACCCAGGAGGTCCACCTCAACCCGAAGTCAGGGCGCTGGCTGCCCGACCACTCGCACAACCAGCGGCACGTCAACATCGCCATCGCCTACAACGTCTGGCAGCACTACATGGTGACCGGCAGCACGTCGTTCCTGCGCTTCACCGGCGCCGAGATGCTGATCGAGATCGCCCGGTTCTGGTCCAGCCTCGCGACGTACAACGCGGACGACGACAGGTACGAGATCCACGGCGTCGTGGGCCCGGACGAGTACCACGAGGCGTACCCGGACTCCGACGAGCCCGGGTTGCGCAACAACACGTACACCAACGTCATGGCCGTGTGGGTGCTGCAGCGGGCGCTGGAGACCCTCGACGTCCTGCCGCCGCACTACCGCGAGGAGATCGTCCAGGAGCTCGGCCTCCGGGACGAGGAGCCGGAGCGGTGGCGGGACATCACCCGGAAGATGAAGGTGGTCTTCCACGCCGACGGCGTCCTGAGCCAGTTCGAGGGCTACGAGGCGCTGCCCGAGTTCGACTGGGAGGGCTACCGGGAGCGCTACGGCAACATCCAGCGGCTGGACCGGCTGCTGGAGGCCGAGGGGGACAGCACCAACCGGTACAAGCTGGCCAAGCAGGCCGACGTCCTCATGCTGCTGTTCCTGCTCTCCCGGGACGAGTTGCGCGGGCTGCTGCACAACCTCGGCTACGACGTCAGTCCCGAGCAACTGGCACGGACCGTCGACTACCACCTGGAGCGGACCTCGCACGGGTCCACGCTGAGCGGCGTGGTGAGTGCCTGGGTGCTGGCCCGCTACCGCCCCGAGGAGGCCTGGCGGTTCCTCCAGCACGCGCTGGAGAGCGACATCTCCGACGTCCAGGGCGGCACCACGGCCGAAGGCATCCACCTGGGGGCGATGGCCGGGACGGTCGACATCGTGCTGCGGTGCCTGACCGGCATGCGTGCTCTCGGGCCGGCGCTCCGTTTCGATCCGGCGCTGCCGCCGGAGGTGAAGCAGATGCGGTTCAGCGTCCACTACCGCGGCCAGCGGGTGGACATCGATCTGGCCGAGGACCGCATCCGGCTCAGCGTGCGCCCCGGTGGCACGACCCCCGTCAACCTCCTCGTCCAGGGCCAGGCCGTCGAGTTGGCGCCCGGGCAGGAGCGTGAACTCCTCCTGGAGCGCGCGCCGTGACCACCGGCACCACCTCGGTCGAACAGGCGGCACGGGCGCTGGTCGCGCGGGCGGGGGAGGTCGCCCTGTGCCTGGACTTCGACGGCACGCTCAGCCCCGTGGTGGACGACCCCGAGGCGGCACGGCCGCTGCACGGTGTGGTCGAGCTGCTCGATCCGCTGGCCCGCCGGTTCGCCGCCGTCGCGATCATCTCGGGCCGGCCGGCCCCGTATCTCGCGGAGCACGTCGCGGTGCCCGGCGTCCGCTACCTGGGGCTGTACGGCCTGCAGGAGGGGTACCAGGGGGAGGTCCGCGTGGACCCGCGACTGGAGGCAGCGCGCCCCGCCGTCGTCGCCGCGACGGAGGCGCTGGCCGACTCCCCGGCCGTGCGGGAGAGCGGTGCCTGGCTGGAGGACAAGGTGTACGCGGTCGGCGTCCACACGCGCCGTGTCGACGACCCGGATCGGTGGGCCGACGCGATCGACCGGACCGCTCGGGAGGTCGCCGAGCGGTACGGCCTGGAGATCATCCCGGGGAAGATGGTCTGGGAGCTCCGGCCCGCCGTGCGCGGTGACAAGGGGGACGGCGTACGCAGGGTCGTCGCCGAGTCCGGCGCTCGGTCCGTCGTGGTCGTCGGTGACGATCTCGGCGACCTGCCGGCGTTCGCGGCGGTCGCCCAGCTCACGACCGAAGGACATGACGGGCTGCGGGTGGCCGTGCGATCGGCCGAGGCGCCGTCCGCACTCCTCGCGTCCGCGGACCTTGTGCTGGACGGCCCGGAAGGAGTGCTGGACTTCCTGCGCCTGCTCGCGGCCTGACGGCGCTTCGGTCTCGCGGCCTGACGGCTCAACGGTTCAGACGCCGCTCGCGCAGGGGAGCAGTCCGCGGTGGACCGCGGCCAGCAGCGCGGCGTGGTCGCGCTCGGTCTGGTCCGCGTAGCGCCGCGCGAACCGGCAGAGCGCGCGGTCGGACTTGTCGCTCCCGCCGAGGTACCCGGTGATCATCGACGCGCCGCTGGTGCGTGCGTGCCCCTTGGCGAGCAGTAGCCCGCAGACGCCGGCGTAGTCGGCCAGCGCGGCGGCGTCGATCCCGTCGACGACGACGGCCCCCTTCATGTCCCGGAACTGGCGCACGTAGTAGTGGCGCTCGCCGAACGTGGTCCAGCCGAGCAGCGGGTCGCTGACCGTCTGCAGCGCCTGCTGGTACTGCACGACGCGCTGCCCCTGGTGCTCGTGCCATGCCGAGTCGCCGTGCACATACGGCGCGACCACGGATCGTCGCGCCTCCTTGAGCTGCAGCAGGAGCACGTCGTCCGGGGCGGAGCCCTCGCAGAGCGCGATGTAGGCGCGGAGCCCGACCGAGCCGACGCCGACGACCTTGTGCGCGACGTCGACCAGCCGGTACCCGCCGACGATGCCCCCCCACTGCGGCGGCAGAGTCCTCAGGTAGTCGTCGAGGGCGACGGCGATGCGTTCGTACTGCTCGGCGTCCAGCCGGGTGATGAGCGGCGGTTCTTCCACGAGCCGCAGCCCGCCGTCGTGCTGTTCGGTGAACCGGGGGAGAGCGCGGTCGCTGGTGCGCTTGCGAGCACGCGCGGCGGCGTCCTCGATCTCCCGGCGGCCGGCGGCACCGACGGCGAGGCGGTGCAGGCGGTCGAGGTTCAGCCGGTCGTAGGCACGGGCGAGCAGCGGCTGCGCCGCGAGGTGCGAGAGGTGCTCCCGATAGGAGCGCATGCAGCGACGGACCGCTTCCCCGCACTCAGCTTCGGAGGACCCGTTCTGTCGGCCGGCGACGTGGACGCTCGTGACCAACCGGCGGAGATCCCACTCCCAGGCGCCGGGGTGGGCCTCGTCGAAATCGTTGAGGTCGAAGACGAGATCGCGCTCCGGGGAGGCATAGAACCCGAAGTTGACCAGGTGCGCGTCGCCGCAGATGACGGGGGTGATGCCGGTGGCGGGCAGTCGGGAGAAGTCCGCGGCCATGACCGAAGCGGCTCCGCGGAGGAAGGCGAACGGGCTCGCGGCCATCCGCCCGACCCGCACCGGGATCAGCCCGGGCTCCCGGCCCTCGTTGGTGGCGATCACCTGCTGGACGGGGTCGGCGTATCTGTCGTCCTCGTTCCAGTCGGCCAGCGTCCGGCGCGGGACCTGCCGCCGGAGCTGCCGCCCCATCGCGTAGCGCTCCGCCCGGGGCGTGCCGGCGTGCCGCAGCGACGCGAACGCCGCCCCGTCGGTCGAGGCGAGCACCGTGTGCCCGCGGACGCTCCGGGCCATGGGGTCAGGGTGACAGGTCCAGGGGCAGGCCGGTGTAGTTCTCGGCCAGTTCGCGAGCAGCCGATTCCGAACCGCATACCCGGCGCAGCTGGGAGAGCTGCAGTTCGGCGTCGAAGTCGTCGCCCGAGCGGTGCAGCATCGAGGTCATCCACCAGGAGAAGTGCGTGCACCGCCAGACCCGTGCCAGCGCGCGGTCGGAGTAGCTGTCGGCCAGGTCGGTCTGCTTCTCGCGGAGCAGCCGGACCAGCGCCGAGGCGAGCAGGGTGACGTCGGCGACGGCGAGGTTGAGCCCCTTGGCGCCGGTGGGCGGCACGATGTGCGCGGCATCCCCTGCGAGGAACAGCCGGCCCCGGCGCATCGGGGCACTCACGAAGGAGCGCATGGGCAGCACCGACTTCTCCGTGATGGGGCCGGTGTGCAGCTCCCATCCGTCGAGGGCGAACCGGTCGGCCAGTGCCGTCCAGATGCGGTCGTCCGACCACTCCTCGATCTTCTCCGCGGGGTCGACCTGCAGGTAGAGCCGGGAGACCGACGGGGAGCGCATCGAGTGCAGCGCGAAGCCGTCGGGGTGCCAGGCATAGATCAGCTCGTCCGTGGACGGCGCCACGTCGGCGAGGATCCCGAGCCAGGCATAGGGATAGGTGCGCTCCCACAGCTTGCCCTGGGTGCCGCCGGCGACCACCGGACGCGAGACGCCGTGGAACCCGTCGGTGCCGGCGATGACGTCGCACTCCAGCACCTGGGGCACGCCGTCGGCGTCGGTGAACCGGATGCGTGGGGAGTCGGTGTCGACGTCCTCGGGGAGGACGTCGGAGACGTCGAACAGCAGCGGCGGGCCGCCGTCCAGCTGCGCCGCGATGAGGTCCTTGACCACCTCTGTCTGGCCGTAGACCCACACCGTCCGCCCGCACAGCTCAGGGAAGCTCAGCTTGTGCCGGGTGCCGGGGTACTGCAGGTAGATGCCGTGGTGCTCGAGGCCCTCCCGCTGGAGCCGGTCACCGACGCCGGCGTCGGCGAGCGTGTCGACGGTGTGCTGCTCGAGGATCCCGGCGCGGATGCGTGCCTCGACGTACTCCCTCGAGCGGTTCTCCAGGACGACGGTGTCGATGCCCCGCAGGGCGAGCAGCCGCGAGAGGAGCAGCCCTGCGGGCCCCGCTCCGATGATGCCTACCTGCGTGCGCACGACGCCGAGTGTGTCCGCGCGCCCGGCGGTCTGGGAACCCCGGCCTTCTGTTCAGTGGAAATCGCGGGTGCGCGCCAGCTCCCGGCCGATGCCCCGGGACGCCACCTGGAGCACGGGTACCAGCCGGGGGAGGTCCCGGCGGTACGGCGGGACGACGATGCCGAGTGCGGCGACCACGACGGGCCCACTGCGCCGCTCCACCTGGACCGGCACCGCCAGCGAGGCCGCACCCGGCGACATCTCCTCGGAGGTGCGCGCGTAGTGGCGCCGGCGCACCTCGGCCAGCTCCCGGCGCATGCGGCCGGGATCGACCACGGTGTTCCGGGTCTGCCGGGTGAGCGAGCGGAGTGCCTGCTCGACGACCTCGGGCGGGGCCGCGGCCAGGAGGACCTTGCCCACCCCGGTCGCGTGCAGAGGGAGCCGGGTGCCGACCTGGTTGACCACGGGGACGGACTCGCGGCCGGAGATCCGCTCGACGTACAGCGCGGACAACCCGTCTCGCACCGCCAGCTGAACCGTGTCGCGGATGGTCGTGTGCACGTCGGAGAGGAAGGGGGCGGCCACCTGGCGCAGCTCCAGCTGCACCGGAGCCAGCAGCCCGAGGTCCCACAGCTTCCGGCCGATCTCGTAGCGGCCGTCCGTCCGCCGGGCCAGGGCGCCCCAGTCGGTCAGCTCGGCCAGCAGCCGGTGCGTCGTGGTCAGCGGCGTCCCGGTGCGCTCGGCGATCTCGGAGAGCGAGAGCCGGGGGGTGTCGTTGCCGAAAGCGTCGAGGATGCCCAGCGCGCGGGAGGTCACCGTGCGTCCCGGGGCGCTGCTGCGGCCGGCCATGACGTTCTCCCGTCCAGTGGAAGTTCCGGCTTGGGCAGGGTAGCCGGTGGGCCGTACCGTCCGCGCATGACCGGGACGACATCGGCGCGCGGGCTGCACCTGCCGGCATACCTGCGTGAGGACGCCGCGCGGCGCACCCCCATCGGCTTTCCCGAGTACCGGAGCACCGGGTCACGCGCCCCCCTGCGGACGCCGGTCGACCTCCCGCACCGGCTCACCGAGGTCACCGGGCCGCTGCTCGGCGAGGGCCGGGTCACCGCGACCGACGCCGACCTCACCCGCCAGCACGAGGGCCGGCCGCAGGGTCAGCGGATCATCGTCCACGGCCGGGTCCTCGACAGCGACGGTCGTCCGGTGCCGGACACGCTGGTCGAGATCTGGCAGGCGAACGCCGGCGGGCGCTACCGGCACGTCGTCGACAACTGGCCGTCCCCGCTGGACCCGAACTTCACCGGCCTGGGCCGCGCCCTGACCGACAGCCAGGGCCGCTACGAGTTCACGACGATCAAGCCGGGCGCCTATCCGTGGGGCAACCACGACAACGCCTGGCGGCCGGCGCACATCCACTTCTCGCTGTTCGGGCAGGCGTTCACCCAGCGCCTGGTCACCCAGATGTACTTCCCGGACGATCCGCTGTTCTTCCAGGACCCGATCTTCAACTCGGTCCCGGAGGCGGCGCGGCCGCTGGTCATCAGCCGCTACGACCACGAGCGGACGGTGCCCTCGTGGGCGCTGGCCTTCCAGTGGGACATCGTCCTGCGCGGCAAGGATCAGACCC
>JAODNN010000160.1 GCA_025465355.1 Blastococcus sp.
CCGAGGGAACGGTCCGTGGGCAGCCGGCGCGGGCTCACTGACGGCGCGGGTTGGGCGGCGCCGGATCGACCGGCTTGGTCGTCTCGGGGCGCATCGGTGGCCGGGTCGGCGGTCCGGCCTTCGCCTCGGACACCGGTGGCCGGCCGGCCGGCGGGGGAGGCGCCTCGGGCTTGAGCTCGAACGGGCTGCCCTCGGAGGGTTGAGCGCCCTCGCGCAGCTCCTGGAGCCAGTTCTCCATCACCTCGATCACCGGCAGCCGGTTGGCGTGTGACCGCTCGAACTCCAGCAGCTGCTGCACGCCGTCCGCATCGAGCTGGCGGATCCGGTGCCTCAGCGTGTCCAGGGGGAGATGGTCGTAGTCGGGCAGCGGCAGAGCTTTGTGCTCAGGCATGCCGAGCGCGTACCCCTCTCCGGCTCCTGCGACACCGCGCGGGAGGCAACGGTCCGCACCCGGTCGCAGCTGCTGCCCGAGGACGCGCCCACGCCCTCCGCCGGGTCGGTCAGGTCATGCTGTCCACGCCGACGCGCACGTCGGGTGCGCCGAGCCGGGCGGCGTCGGCGGTCTGGTCGTCAGGTTGCTCCTGCGACTCACGCTCGGCCTTGACCCGGAGCCGGTAGTGCTCCACCTCGTTGTCGACCTGCTCGGCTGTCCAGCCCAGCAACGGCGCGACGATCTCTGCCACCTCGGCCGCGGCGGCCTCACCGCGGTCGGGGACCTCGATCGAGATCCGCATGCGCCGGGTGAGCAGGTCGTCCAGGTGCAGTGCTCCCTCGGAGCTTGCGGCGTAGTGCGCCTCGGCTTTGAGGTATTCCGGCGCGCTCTCCAGGGGCTGCCCGAGCTCCGGGTGCTCGGCGATCAGGTCGAGCAACTCGGTGGACAGCGTGCCGTAGCGATGCAGCAGGTGCTCGATGGTCGACACCGGCAGGCCGGTGCGCTCCGCGGTGAGGTGCCGGGAGTTCCACGCGGCGGCGTAGCCCTCCGCGCCGACCAGCGGTACGCGATCGGTGATCGAAGGAGACACCGCCCGCTCCAGACCGTGCACCGCGGAGTCCACCGCGTCCTTGGCCATCACGCGGTACGTCGTGTACTTCCCACCCGCGATGACGGTCAGCCCGCGGACCGGGCTGGAGACTGCGTGCTCGCGCGAGAGTTTGCTCGTCGCCTCCGATTCACCGGCGAGCAGTGGGCGCAACCCGGCGTAGACGCCCACCACGTCCTCTCGTGTGAGGGGGTCCTGCAGCAGCGAGTTGGCGTGCTCCAGCAGATAGTCGATGTCGCTGCGGCTGGCCGCCGGATGGGCGTGGTCGAGGTTCCAGTCGGTGTCCGTCGTCCCGATGATCCAGTGGCTGCCCCACGGGATGATGAACAGCAGGCTCTTCTCGGTGCGGGTGATGATGCCGGTGGCGCTGTTGATCCGGTTCCGCGGGATGACGAGGTGGACCCCCTTCGACGCGCGGACCTGGAACTGGCCACGCCCGCCGACCATGTGCTGGATCTCGTCGGTCCAGGTCCCGGTCGCGTTGATCACCTGCTGTGCCCTGATAGGGAATTCCTCGCCGCTCTCCAGGTCGCGTACGCGGACCCCGGCAACCCGGTCGTCCTCCCGCAGGAACCCGACGACCCGCGTGCTGTTCACGCAGAGCGCGCCGTAGCTCGCCGCGGTGCGCGCCAGCATCATCGTGTGCCGGGCGTCGTCGACCTGGCCCTCGTAGAACCGGATGGCGCCGCGGATGACCGATCGCTTCCCGGACGGGAAGGACTCGGTCGTCTTCTTCCGGCTCAGGTACCGGGCATGGGAGGGGACGCCCCGTCCGGCGCCCATGAGGTCGTACACGCCGATGCCCAGCCCGACGTAGGCACGGTCGATGGGCTTCTCCAGGGGGTAGATGAACGGCACCGGCCGCGCGAGATGGGGGGCCAGGGTGGTGAGCAGGAGGCTGCGTTCCCGCAGCGCCTCGAACACCAGGGCGAAGTTGAACTGCTCCAGGTAGCGCAGCCCGCCGTGGATGAGCTTGCTCGACCGGCTCGACGTGCCGGCCGCGTAGTCCCGTGCCTCGACCAGGCCGACCCGCAAGCCCCGGGTGACGGCATCGAGGGCGGAGCCGGATCCCACGACGCCGCCGCCGATGACCAGGACGTCGAGCTCCTCCCTCCGGAGTCGTTCCAGGGCGGCGGTGCGGGTGGCAGGGCTCAGCCGTTCGGCGATCGTCACAGCGGCTCCTTCAGTGCAGGCAGCAAGCGGGCATCGCTGCGGCGTCTAGTGGCTGATCAGGTTCGAGCGGCTGCGGTCGTGCCGGGTCTGGATGAGGCGGATCGCTCCGGATCTCGACCGCATGGACAAGGACCAGGTGACGACCGAGGCCGGCTGGAAGCGGACGCCGGGGAGCAGCGCACCCCCGGTGACCCCGGTGGCGGCGAAGAACACGTCGCCGCCGGAGACCAGATCGGTGGTCGTCAGGATCCGGTCGAGGTCGTGGCCGAAGTCGAGCGCGGCTCTGCGCTCTTCCTCGTCCCGCGGCTGGAGCCGGCCGAACATCGCACCCTCGCTGCAGCGTAGGGCGCACGCGGCGATCACCCCTTCGGGGGTGCCGCCGACTCCCATCAGCAGATCCACGCCGGAGTCGGGCTGACCCACCGCGATCGCTCCGGCGACGTCACCGTCGAGCAGCGATCTGACCGCCGCCCCCGTGGCGCGGATCTCCGCCATCAGGTCGGTGTGGCGGGGCCGGTCCAGGACGGCGACGGTCAGGTCGGCCGGCTGCTTGCCCACCGCGCGGGCTACCGCGGACAGGATGTCTGCGACCGGGGCCTCGGGGTCGACCGAGTCGGCAGCTTGGGTCGGCACCACGAGCTTGTGCATGTAGACGCACGGGCCGGGGTCGAACATGGTCCCCCGCTCGGAGAGCCCCACCACGGCGATGGCGTCGGGCAGGCCCTTGGCCGCCGCGGTCGTCCCGTCGACCGGATCCACCGCGATGTCGACCTCGGGGTCCGACCCGTTCCCGACCTGCTCGCCGTTGAACAGCATCGGGGCCGCGTCCTTCTCCCCCTCGCCGATCACCACCACGCCACTCATCCCGACCGATCCCAGGACCGGGCGCATGGCGTCGACCGCGGCCTGGTCGACGCGGTTCTTGTCCCCTCGGCCCACGAAGCGCGCCGAGGAGATCGCCGCGGCCTCGGTGGCACGGACCAGTTCCAGCGCCAGGTTGCGGTCAGGGTCGAGCGCCAGCCCCCCGGCGGGGGCGGTTGCGGTCATGCGTCGGGAGCCGCCTCGGCGTCGCCGTCGACGTCCACCCAGTCCAGAGTCCGCTGCACGGCCTTGCGCCAGCCGGCGGCCCCGGTCGCCCGCTGCTGGTCATCCCACTGCGGCTGCCAGCGGCGGTCCTCGTTCCAGTTCTCCCGCAACTCGTCGGTGTTCTTCCAGAAGCCGACGGCCAGCCCGGCCGCGTACGCGGCGCCGAGCGCGGTGGTCTCGGCCACCACCGGCCGGCTGACCGGGACGCCGAGGATGTCGGCCTGCATCTGCATGCACAGTTGGTTGGCGGTCACCCCACCGTCGACCTTCAGGACGTCGAGGCGGACTCCGGAATCCTTCTCCATCGCCTCGGCGACGTCCCGGCTCTGATAGCAGATGGCTTCCAGCGTGGCGCGGGTGATGTGCGCCCTGGTGTTGAAGCGGGACAGCCCGACGATCGCGCCGCGCGCATCGGAGCGCCAGTACGGGGCGAACAGGCCGGAGAAGGCCGGCACGAAGTAGACCCCACCGTTGTCGGGCACCTCCCCGGCCAACTGCTCGCTCTCGGCCGCGTCCCTGATGATGCCCAGCTGGTCGCGCAGCCACTGGACCGCCGAGCCGGTGACCGCGATCGAACCCTCGAGGGCGTAGCGGACCGGCTCGTCGCCGAACTTGTAGCAGACGGTCGTCAGCAAGCCCGCCTTCGACCGCACCAGCTCGGTGCCGGTGTTGAGCAGCAGGAAGTTGCCGGTGCCGTAGGTGTTCTTGGCCTCGCCGGGGGCGAAGCAGACCTGGCCGACCATGGCTGCCTGCTGGTCACCGAGGTCGCCGGTCAGCATGATCTCCCCGCCGAGGGGACCGCCGGTCCGGATGGTGCCGTAGCCCTCCGGGTCCGAGGAGGGGCGGATCTCCGGCAGCATCGGCCGCGGGATGCCGAAGAAGGACAGCAGCTCGTCGTCCCAGTCCAGCGTCTCGAGGTTCATGAGCATCGTGCGGCTGGCGTTGGTGACGTCGGTGACGTGCCGGCCGCCGTCGATGCCGCCGGTCAGGTTCCACAGCAGCCACGTGTCGGTGTTGCCGAAGAGCGCATCGCCGCGCTCGGCGGCCTCCCGGGCGCCGTCGACGTTCTCGAGGATCCACTGCACCTTGCCGGCAGAGAAGTACGTCGCGGGGGGCAGTCCGGCCTTGCGCCGGATGACGTCGCCGCGCCCGTCCCGGTCAAGAGCCGAGGCGATCCGGTCGGTACGGGTGTCCTGCCAGACGATGGCGTTGTACAACGGGCGGCCGGTGCGCCGGTCCCACACCACGGTGGTCTCGCGCTGGTTGGTGATGCCGATCGCGGCCAGGTCCGAGGAGCCGAGGCCCATCTGGTTCATGACCGATCGGATGACGGTCTGGGTCCGCTCCCTGATCTCGACCGGGTTGTGCTCCACCCAGCCGGCCCGCGGCAGGATCTGCTCGTGCTCGAGTTGGAACTTGCCCCGCTCGTTGCCGGCATGGTCGAAGACCATGAACCGGGTGCTGGTCGTGCCCTGGTCGACGGCTCCTACGAAGTCAGCCACGGGTCGTTCCACTCCTAGTGTCGGTGGTCGCGTCGGCCGTCTGGCCGTCGGTGTGCTCGTGTGCCCGCGCCTTGTCCAGTTCGGGGTCGGTCGGCACGCGCCCCGGCTCCTGCTCCTCCTCCGGGAGCGGCAGGAAGCGGCCGACGATCAGGTCGTAGAGACCGGCGCCGAGGACGCCGCCTATCAGCGGTCCGATGATCGGGACCCAGAAGTACAAGCTCCCGTACTGATCTCGCCAGGCGGTGCCGTACCCGGTGATGTAGGACGCCAGCCGGGGGCCGAAGTCACGGGCCGGGTTGATCGCGTAGCCCGCGTTGGTGCCCCACGCGAAGCCGATCGCCACGACGATGAGCCCGATGATCCAGGGGGCGAGGTTGGCGGCGGGGGAGGTGTTGCGGACGTCGGTGACCGCCTGGACCAGGAACAGCAGGATCGCCGTGCCGACGATCTGGTCCAGGAACGCGGTGCCGACGCTGACCGGCAGCGCCCCGTTGCCCGGCAGGGTGGAGAACACCCCCTGCGTCTTGAAGGTGTGGCCGGGGTCCGCCGCGTTCAGGACGTCGGCGTAGACCCACCGCACGAGCAGCGCCGCGGCGAAGGCCCCGAGGACCTGCGCGACCGCGTAGGGGCCCACCTTGCGCCACGGGAACCCGCGGAAGACGGCCTGCGCGACGGTGACGGCGGGGTTGAGGTGGGCGCCGCTGACGCGTGCGGCGGTGTAGACGCCGAAGACCACGCCGAGGCCCCATGCCCAGGCGATGCTGTCGTGGCCGCCGAGGCCACCGCCCACGACCTGGGCCACCACGCCGACGCCGAACAGGATCAGGATCATCGTCCCGGCGAACTCGGAAAACAGCTCAGCGACGAGGAGCTTTCTCGGGAGGGGTTCGGTCACGGCAGGCGCCCTTCGGCTGGATCGGACGGTCTCTCGGTCCCGACTGCGCCGCGCTCCCCGTGTGGTTGTTCACCGGATCCCGGGAGTTTCTGTGTCGACGGAACGATAACGACCAGTTGTGATCACCGCCACTACTTTGGTCGCCTCCGCGCCCCGCCCTGATGCCGGCGGTCGTGGGTCCGGAACCCAGGCCCTCCGCTCAGCGGGCCAGGCGCCCCAGCAGCGCGGACGCCGCGCCGATCGCGGCGAGCGCGGTCAGGCTGAGGACCGCGAAGTCCAGCCACAGTGTCGTCGGCGTCCCGAGCAGCAGCCCGCGCAGCGCGGACACCTCGTAGCTCAGCGGGTTGACCGCGCTGATCGCCTGCAGCCAGCCGGGCATCACCGACACCGGGTAGAGGGCGTTCGAGGCGAAGAACAACGGCATCATGATCGCCTGCCCGATGCCCATCAGTCGGTCGCGCTTGAGCACCAGCCCGGCGATGGTCACCGAGAGACAGCAGAAGAACGCCGCGCCGAGCAGGACGACGACCAGCACGCCCAGCAGCTTCAGCGGGTTGGCCGTGTACCGGACGCCGAGCAGCAGAGCCACCACCAGGATCGCCACCGCCTGCGCGAGCGACCGGATGCCCGCCGCGAACGCCTTGCCGGTGACCAGCGCGGCCCGCGGCGTCGGCGTCACCAGCAGTTTGGTGAGCACGCCGGCGTCGCGCTCCCAGATGATCTGGATGCCGTAGAAGATCGAGACGAACAGGGCCGACTGGGCGATGATCCCGGCCGACAGATAATCCAGGTATGGAACGTTCCCGGATGGGATGGCCCGTAGCCGGGTGAAGGTCTGCCCGAAGACGACCAGCCACAGGATCGGCTGGATCAGCCGGGTGACCACCTCCGACCGGTCGTGCCGCAGCTTCTGCAGCTCCACGAGGCAGAAGGTGCCCACCCGCGACACCAGCCGCCGGGCGGCGGCCGGCGGCCGCCGGTCAGCCCATGCGGCCCGCGGTGCGTCGAGTCGTACGGACACTGCGCAGCCCTCCCTTCTCCTCACCGGCGAGCTGGTCGCCGGTCCAGTGGCGGAAGACGTCCTCCAGGCTGGCCTGCGGCCCGAGCGCGGCCTTGAGCTCGTCGGGAGCGCCCAGCGCCCGCACCGAGCCGTGGTGCATCAGCGCCACCCGGTCGCAGAGCGCGTCGGCCTCCTCCATGTAGTGGGTGGTGAGGAGCACCGTCGTGCCGTACTGCGACTGGAGCTCGCCCACCCGTGTCCACACGCTGTCGCGGGCGACCGGGTCCAGCCCCACCGTCGGCTCGTCGAGCACCAGCAGTGCCGGCCGGTTGACCAGTGCTTGCGCCAGCTCCAGCCGTCGCACCATGCCGCCGGAGTAGGTCGCGGCCAGGCGGTCCGCGGCGTCCGTCAGGTCCATCATGGCCAGCACCTCGTCCACGCGCGCCGTCCGTTCCCGCCGGGGGACGTCGAACAGCCGGGCGAACCAGGTGACGTTCTCCCGCCCGGTCAGCGCGCCCTCGACCGAGAGCTGCTGCGGCACGTAACCCATCAGTCGGCGCACCGCCATCGCCTTCCGGCGGACGTCGAGGCCGAAGATCCGCACCTGGCCGGTCTGCACCGGCAGCAGGGTGACCAGCAGCCGGATCGTCGTGGTCTTGCCGGCGCCGTTGGGGCCGAGCAACCCGAAGCACTCGCCGGCGGCGACGGTGAGATCGACATCGTCGACGGCGACGTGCTCGCCGAAGCGCTGGGTGAGCCCGTGCACGTCGATCGCCGGGACGGTGCCGAGGTCGGGTCCTGCGGCCATGGTCAGCTTCCCTCCAGGTCCTGCATGGCGCTGACCAGGCGCGCCAACGCCGGAACCGCGGCGGTCAGTGCCGCGCGGTCGTCGGCGCCGAGCCGGCCGAGCGCTTCGGCGGCGAGTTCGGCGCGGTGGTCGCGCCAGCCCTCGATGCGGGTCCGTGCCGCCGTCGTCACGTGCAGACGGGCGACGCGGCGGTCGGCCGGGTCGGGCTCCCGCCGCAGCACCCCCGCGTCGGTCAGCTGGTGGACCAGCGTGGACACGGTGTTGCCCGCCAGCCCGAGAGATTCCGCGGCTTCGCTCACCGCGATGCCGGGCTCACGCCGCACCAGCCGGACCAGCTCGATCTGCGAGCCCGACAGCGTCGCGGCCGGCCACGGGCGGCCCGCCGTCCGTCGCACCTGGCGGCGGACCGATCCGAGCGACTCGAACAACTGCTCGGCGAGCCGGAGATCCTCCGGGTGCTGCTGCTCTGCCGGTTCCACGACCCCACGATATCTCTGTTGCAGAGGTATTGTCACGGCCACGGGGGCTGTGCGGTGTCACTTGTCCGGGGGATGCCCGAGGATCACCGCACCGGGTGTACTGACCGTGCAACAGTGCCCTCGCGAGGGTGGAACGCTGCAGGTCGGGACATGACGGGAAACGCTTCGATGAGTGAGCCGGCGGCGCCACCGCGGGTGGCCACGCAGGTCGACGTCGTCGAGTCCTGGCCGGCCCGCGTCCACCGGCCGCTGGATCTGGTCCGTCTCACGAGTCTGGTCGTCGTCCTCTTCCTGCTCGTCGGCGTGGCCGTGGTCGCCCGGGGGACCAGTCGCGGGGCCAATGACGACCTCATGCGCCTGCTCAGCCACGTACCCGCACTCATCGGTCACGCGCTGAGGCTCGTGTCCGCGTTCGGTGCCCTCGCCCTCCCGCTGGCGCTGATCGTGCGAGAGGTCGTCCGTGGGTACCAGCGTCGTCTCATCGAGGCGGTGCTCACGGGGTTGCTCGCGATCGGGGTCGCCGAGGCGATCGATCGGGTGCTTGCGGCGTACCCGTCGGGCGCGCTCTACATCTCGTTGACCCACCTTCCCGGCGGCGGCGTGGCCACCCGGCCGCTGGACACCTATCTGACCGCACTCTTCGCGTTCACGGCGGTGCTGGGCATCGCGGATGACTGGCGGTGGCGCAGGCTGCTCGTCGCGGTGACCGCTGTGTACGTGATCTCGGCCTTCACGACGACCCAGGCCTCGTTGCAATCCTTGGTGTTGAGTCCGGTCCTCGGGCTGATCGTCGGCATCGGGGTTCGCTACGTCGCGGGCAGGGTGAACGAGCGGCCGGACGGGCACCGGATCGCGACCGCTTTGGGACGGCGGAACATTCTGATCGGCCGCCTCGAGGCGATCGAGGCGGCCGACGACCACCGCGAGTATCTGGCCACGACGCGAACCGGTGAGCAGCTCACGGTGCTGGTGTTCGATCGGGAGCTGATCGCGTCAGGCGCGGTCTACAACATGTATCGGATCGTTCGGCTCCGCGCCGAGCTCGCGCCCTCGCCGAAGCTCTCCCTGGAGCGGGTGACCGAGCATCGCGCGTTGCTGGCGATGGCGGCGCAGGACACCGGGGTCCGGACGCCTCAGCTGGTGGCGAGCCTCCCGTGCGGGCCGGACACGATCGTGCTCGCCTACGAGTTCGTCGTGGCCACCCCGCTGGCCGAACCCACCGAACAACAACTCGATGAACTGTGGAGCAGCCTCAACAGGCTGCATTTCCACAGCGTCACCCATCGCGGCCTGTCGGCGGGAAAGATCCGGGTCGACCCGCTCGGCCACGTCGTCCTCCCCATCCCGGTCAACGGCGCGGTGTTCGCCAGCGATCTGCGGGTGAGCCTGGATCGGGTGCAACTTCTGATCACCACCGCGCAGCTGGCCGGCCCTGAGCGGGCGGTTCGCACCGCGCGCAGGCACCTGACGGACGACGAGCTGGCCAGCGTTCTTCCGGTGTTGCAGCCCATCGCGCTTCCCAGCTCGACCCGCCTGGCGGTCAAGCAGCACAAGGGACTGCTCGAGGCCGTGCGCGACGAGATCCAGAAGCAGACGAATCAGCGGCCGCCCGAGCTCGTCAACGTGGAGCGCTTCCGGCCGCGTGCGGTCCTGTCGCTCGTCGCGTTGATCATCGCCGGTTATCTGATCATCGGGCAGCTGGGCTCGGTCCACCTCGCGACCGTGCTCGCAGAGGCACGGTGGCAGTGGGTGCCACTCGTCCTGCTCGCGTCGGCTCTGACCTACGTGGCGGCCGCCCTGTCGCTGACCGGATACGTGCGCGAGAAGTTGTCCTTCGGACGTACCGTGCTCGCCCAGCTCGCGGCATCGTTCGCGGGGTTCGTCACGCCACCGGCCGTGGGTGGTCTCGCGCTCAACGCTCGCTACCTGCAGAGGGCAGCGATCCCGCCCGCGGGCATCGCCACCAGCCTGGGGCTGGCCCAGGCCGTGAACGCCGCGTCGCACGTGGTTCTGCTCCTCGCGTTCGCTGCCGCGACGGGCGCCTCGGCGAGAGACCATCTCCCGGTCCCGGGCTGGGCTTTCGGCGTCCTGGCTGCCGTGGCCGGCCTGATCCTGCTCGCGGTGGCGATCCCCGGTGCGCGGCACTGGCTCTCCGCCCGGCTGCTGCCACCGCTGCGCCAGGCGCTGTCGAGGATGCTCGACCTCGTCACCACTCCCGCCAAGCTGGCCGAAGCACTGCTGGGCGCGCTCGCGCTGAACGCCGCCTACATCGCGGCCCTCTGGTTCTCGGTGCGCGCGTTCGACGGCCCGATCAGCATCCTGGCGGCGGCCGTGGTCTACCTGACCGGTGCGGCTATCGGATCCGTCGCGCCGACACCTGGCGGGCTCGGCGCCGTCGAAGTGGCCCTGTCCACGGGCCTGGCCGCTGTCGGCGTGCCCGGCACGGCGGCGGTGAGCGCCGTGCTGCTGTTCCGGCTCGCGACCTTCTGGCTGCCCGTCCCGCTCGGCTGGGTGGCCCTGCGCTGGCTACGAGACCGCGGGGCCGTCTAGCTCAGGACGGAGAGCCCTCAGCGCAGACTGCGCGGCGTACCGCCGCGGAGCCGCCGCCGGTTCCGGCCGAGGGCGGCGGTCACGACGAACGCCAGGATGCCGATCACCGCGAGCCAGAACAGCCCCTTGATCACGACGCCGAGGACGGTGATGACCAGCCAGATGAGGAGCAGCAGACCGATGAAGCCGAGCATCGAGCGCCTCCTGAGGGCAGCGGCCGGATCGGGTCGGTGGCGCGGGCCGGCGGTGTGTGGGCAGGTCCAACGGTACGTCCCACACCTCCCCCGGCAGACAGGCTGACCAGGCTCTTCTGAAACTCACAGCCGACGTGCTCCGGAGCCGGCACTCGACCGACGGCGGATCCGAGTTCAGGCCGCGGCGACGGGGTCGAGCAGGTGCACCTCGACGACCAGCCCCTGCAGGGCGGCGATCTCCCCGACCGAGGAGGGCAACTGCTCGGCCCGCAGGTAGCCCGGCACACCTTCCAGCCGGAAGCAGACCATCAACGGGCAGACCGTCGTCCCGGCCGGCGCGTCGGCTGCCGCGCACACGGGCTCGCCGCGCAGCGCGGTGGCCACGGCCAGGTCGGCGAGCCAGCCCGCGTGGTCGCTCACGACGACGCGCTCGTAGCGGGGCCACGGCGTCGACGGCCCGAGTACCTGCACCCGGACGCCGAGCGCGGTCAGCGTGTTGGCCGCGCCGCAGACCTGCAGGCGCTGACGACGCCGTTGGCCACCGGTCGGGAGCAGGCGGGTCTGCACCGAGAGCCCGACGCGGGTACGGGCCACCCGCAGCCGGCGCCGCCGCTGCAGCCCACGGTCGGAGCCCGCAGGGATGGTGGCGAGCGGGTGCGGTAGTGCGGTCACGTCGTCTCCCTTGCGCGTCAGGACTTGCGCGTCAGAACCTCCCGGGCTGGTCCCGGTAGGTCCCGAGCGTGGACGGCCAGGGTTACGGCCGGGTGACCGTTGCCTGGCAGTCCGCCGACGAGCGGGGGAAGTCACACTCCGGCAGTCACTGACGTACGTGCCGGACGGCGGCGGCGACGGTGCGCGCGGTGATCCGGCCGTCGGCCAGGCCGAGCGCGACCACGTCGTCGAAGACCCGCTGGTCGGCGGCGGCTGCCCGGAACACGGCGTCCATCAGCCACGACCGGTGGCTCGCCCAGGCCGCCGTCGACGAATGCCGCAGATGTCGGCCCAGCCGCTGGTTCAGCGCCCTGCGGTAGGCCGCGCCTGCTTCCGCGCCGTGGACCGCGGCCGCCCCGGCCAGCGTGCCGGAGAGGACGGCGTAGAAGATCCCCTCCCCGGTCAGCGGGTTGATCAGCGAGGCGGCGTCCCCGGCCAGCAGCACCCGGCCGTCGGGCTGCCGAGGCCGGCCGCTGGACAACGGCAGCCGGTGCGCGCGGAGCCCGGCAGCACTCAGGCCCGGCAGCAGCAGCTCCAGCCCGGCGAGCAGGTCCGCCCGGGTGGCGCCGCTGGACACCAGCTCGCCGTAGCCGACGTTCGCGCGGCCGTCGCCGAGCGGGAACGACCATGCGTAGGCCGGCCAGCGCTGTCCGGTGGTGAGCAGCGACTGCACGCCCGCGTGCCCGTACGGCTCGGGTGCGTACCCACGGATCGCGATCGCCACCCGGCCCGGGCGGTTGGGCGGGATGCCCAGCGCGCGGCGGACGACGGACTCCGCGCCGTCCGCTCCCACCACGACCCCCGCCGTGACGGACCCGTCCAGCTCGACGTGGGTCGGGTGCACCTCGAGCCGGCGGACGGCGTGCCGGCGGAACTCCGCGCCGCCGGCCAGCGCCGCGGTGAGCAGCCGGTCGTCGAGGACGGCGCGGGGGACGACGCTCGCCGGCCGGTGCATGGTCCGCTCGACCGTCGTCCCGCCGGGGGAGCGCAGCCGGAGCCGGGACACCGGCGGGAATCCGGCAGTGAGCGCGTCGGGATCCAGGCCGAGGCGGGCGAGGACGTCGAGGGCCTCGGGGGCGATGCCGTCGCCGCAGACCTTGTCGCGGGGGAAGTCGGCGCGGTCGAGCACCAGCACGCGGGCATCGGGCTGCGCGCGCCGAGCGGCCGCGGCGCAGGCGGCCCCAGCGGGACCACCCCCGACGACGACGACGTCCCAGTGCTCGCCCGGCATGCCCCGACGCTAGGCGGGAGGTGCGGTTCCCACCGGCCGGAGTTCGACGGTCTCGGCCGCCGGCTCGCCGGCCTGGTCCTGCGCGAGCAGCGCACGCCAGCTGGCTCGGTCGTGGGCGGCGGGTTCGGTCGTCGCCATGAAGTCCATCAGTACCTGGCAGAAGCGATCGGGCTCGTCCAGGTGCGGCCAATGACCGGCGCCGGGGAAGACCTCGATGCGGGCGGTCGGGACGAGGCTGCGCACGATCTCGGCGTGCCGGACGGGCACGATCGGGTCGCGACTGCCCCAGATGACCAGCATGGGAATGGCGTTGGCCAGGTAGAGCCGGTCGATGGCGGTCACCGACTGGCCGCGGGCATCGACGACACCGCGGAGGGTGCGCAGGAAGGCCCGCCGAGCCTGGACGTCTTTGAGTGCCAGGAGTGCGTCGCCGGCCTCGGCGAGGTCGCGGACCTGGTGGGCCCCCAGCAGGTGCCCGGCGAGGTCGAGCATCCGCATGCCGGCGCGCAGCGGACCGGAGATCCCGGTGAGGGCAGTGAGCACCAGCTCGGTGCCCGGGAGAGTGGCCAGCCGCAGACCGGCGGAGAGCTCGGGGCCGAGACCGCCGCTTCCTACCACCGCCAGTCGCTCGCAGCGCTCCGGGAACTGGTAGGCGAACTGCAGCGCGATGCCGCCGCCGAGCGAGTGTCCGACCACGGTCGCCCGCTCGATGTCGAGCACGGACATCAGGTCGCGCATGCCGTTGGCGTAGCCGGCGACCGAGTAGTCGCCGCGCGGCTTGTCCGAGTCGCCGTGCCCCAGCAGGTCCGGGGCCAGCACCGTGTAGGAGGTGGCGAGGTGCTCGATGACACCGGCCCAGGTCTGAGCGCTGTTGCCGATGCCGTGCAGCAGGAGCAGCGGCGGACCGCTCCCCGCCCGGACGAACGCGCGGCGGTGCCCGTGCACGACACGGGTCTCCCGGACCAGCGGCGGATACATCAGTTCAGTGGATCAGATTCCTGTTGCCGTGCGGTTACCTGCGTGAGCGCTCAGGCGGCCGGAGATTCCCCGGTCCACTTGCGGGCCGGGTGCTCGTAGCTCTCGATGAACGCCAGCAGGGCCGGGGCGTCGGAGACGACACCCAGCGCGTCGAGTCGCCGTCCGTCGAGGTAGCCGGCGTCGACCATGGTGCGCAGCTGGGCGAGCAGCGGCTGCCAGAACCCGTCGACGTCGAGCAGCGCGGTGGGCTTGGCGTGCAGCCCGAGCATGCCCCAGGTCCAGGCCTCGAACAGCTCCTCGAGCGTGCCCGCGGCGCCCGGCAGCGCGACGAAGGCGTCCGACAGCTCGGCCATCCGGGCCTTGCGCTCGTGCATCGACTGCACGACCTCGAGCTGCGGCAGGCCGGGATGGGCCAGCTCGTCGTCGACCAGGTGCTGGGGGATGACGCCGACCACCTCGCCACCGGCCGCCAGAGCGGCGTCGGCGACGACGCCCATCAGGCCGACGTGCCCGCCGCCGTAGACGATGCCGATGCCGGCGCGGGCCAGCCCGGTGGCGAAGGCGGCCGCGGCGTCGCGGTGGGACGGCGGGCCGGCCTGGGACCCGGTGAAGACAGCGATGCGCACGGGTCGGTCAGCCGCCGTAGTAGCGGTAGACGGGCTCGGCGATGCAGACGGGCTTGTCGCCGCCCTCGCGCTCGATGACGCACGAGAAGGTGAGCTGCAGGCCGCCGGTGATCTCCTCGGCGTTCGTGAGCGTCGCGGTCAGCCGCACCTTCGTGCCGACCGGCACCGGCGAGGGGAAGCGCACCTTGTTCAGGCCGTAGTTCACGCCCATCGCGGTGTCGGTGACGACGAGGACCTGCGCGAACAGCGGCACCAGGAGCGACAGGGTCAGGTACCCGTGCGCGATCGGGCCGCCGAAGGGGCTCTCGGCCTTCGCCCGTTCGACGTCGACGTGGATCCACTGGTGGTCACCGGTGGCCTCGGCGAACAGGTTGACGTTCTCCTGGGTCACCTCGAACCAGTCGCTGGTGCCCAGCTCGGTGCCGATGAGGCTCGGCAGCTCGGCCATGGTCGTCGTCGTGCTCATGCTCGCAACCTAGTGCTCTGCTGACAGGTGCCGGCCGACAGGTGCCGGCCGACAGGGGCAAGGGCGGCACTGGCCGGCGGGGCGCAGAGGTGTCTCGGACAGTTGTGCTCTGCCCCGCATCGTGGGCAGAGCACAACCTTGCGGCCCCCCTGCCCCTACCGGCGCGGACGGCCGGCAGTCGGGTTCACTTGGGCACGTGGTGGTCTCGACCGACGGTTGGACGTTCTGCGCCCAGGGGCACCGGCACTGGGGCCGGGCCGGCGCGGCCGGACTGCTGCTTCATCGCGACGGCCCCGAGGGTCGCGAGCTGCTGCTCCAGCACCGCGCCGCCTGGTCCCATCACGGCGGCACCTGGGGCACGCCGGGGGGTGCGCTGCACGCCGATGAACCCGCCTCCCTCGGGGCGCTGCGGGAAGTGCGCGAGGAGCTGGGCCTTCTCCCGACCGATCTGGTCCTCGGCGAGGAGTCGATCGACGACCACGGCGGCTGGGCGTACACGACCGTCCTCGCCCGGCCGGCCCGCAAGATCGAGGCCGGCGACCTGCGGTTGGACGGAGAGAGCGACGGCGTCGCGTGGCTGCCGCTCGCCGCTCTCCACGAGGTCGAGCTGCATCCGGGTCTGGCGGCTTCCCTGCCCCGGCTGCGGCCACTGCTGGAGCGCGCCGGGACCGACATCCGGGACTGATCCGCGGGAAGCCGGGATGTGATCGCGGACTCGTCCCGCGTGTCCCGGTTGGAAGCGACGTTTCCTGGGCAAGGCCGACGGGTTACCGCACCCCGGCACCGCGAGGTCCAGCAGCTGAAGGAGACGTCCTGTCTCGTAGTCCCCGCCACCGAGCTCCCGGCACCGCGATCCGCCGGGTCATGGCTGTTCGGCACCTCTCTTCGCAGGACCGGGTCCGTGTCGTGCGGGCGCTTTCGATCGCCTGTATGGCCCTGCTCGTCGCGGCACCCCTGGCGCTGTTCCTCTCCGGGATCACCGGCGGCGGACCGGGCGGTGGCGGGGGCGGCGGCAGCTTCGGTGGCGGGAACGGTCGCTCCGGAGATGCCGGCACGGGCGCCGGAGGCGGCGGTGCCGGTGGCGGGATCGCTACGACGGCCGCGCTGGGTCCCGCGACCGGGGGGGCCGGGCATCAGGCAGCAGGAGGCGCGGCGGGAGCGACCGACGGTGCGCGAGCCGGCGGTGGCGCTGCCGGCGCGACCGAGGGAGTCGCCAGGACGACCGGGCCGGGCGGCGGCATCCTCGCCGGCTCGCCTGGTGCGGGCGGCGGCACCGGTGGTGGCGCGGCCGGCGGCGGTGGTGGCACGCCGGGCGGCGGTGGTGGCTCTGGAGGTGGTGGTGCCGGCGGTGGTGGCGCCGGCGGTGGTGGCGCTGGTGGTGGTGGCGGCACACCGCCGCGGAGCAGTCCGCCGACGAGCGGCAATCCGTGCGTGTGCTCCACGGTCGGGGGCGTGGTTTCCGGCGTGACGAAGACCCTCGGTGGCCTGGTGGGCGGCGTGATCTCGACTCCGAAGCTCCTAGGTGGATTGGCCGGAGGCTGAGCCCGTATCGGCCGGTGCCCGGTCGCCATGGGGCTCCGGGTTAGGTTCGGCGCATGACCGCCCGTGACGACGTCTCCGAGATCTTCGACAGCGCGGCGTGGCGGCCGGTCCAGGGCTTCGACTTCGCCGACATCACCTATCACCGTGCCGTCGACTGCGGCGTCGTCCGGATCGCGTTCGACCGGCCGGAGGTGCGCAACGCCTTCCGGCCGCAGACCGTCGACGAGCTGATCACCGCCCTGGACCACGCCCGGCTCTCCACCGACGTCGGCTGCGTGCTCCTCACCGGGAACGGGCCCAGCCCGAAGGACGGCGGTTGGGCCTTCTGCTCGGGCGGCGACCAGCGGGTGCGCGGAAAGTACGGCTACGAGCACGCCGCGGGGTCCAGCGGCCGGCTGCACATCCTCGAGGTGCAGCGGCTGATCCGCTTCATGCCCAAGGTCGTCATCTGCGTCGTCCCCGGGTGGGCGGCCGGGGGAGGGCACAGCCTGCACGTCGTCTCGGACCTGACGCTGGCCAGCGCCGAGCACGCACGCTTCAAGCAGACCGACGCCGATGTCGGCAGCTTCGACGGCGGCTTCGGCTCGGCTTACCTGGCCCGCCAGGTCGGGCAGAAGTTCGCCCGCGAGATCTTCTTCCTCGGCGAGGAGTACGCCGCCGCGGACGCGCACGCGATGGGCATGGTCAACCGGGTGGTGCCGCACGCCGAGCTCGAGACGATCGCGCTGGACTGGGGCCGCCGGATCGTCGCGAAGAGCCCCACCGCCCAGCGCATGCTCAAGTACTCGTTCAACCTGATCGACGACGGCCTGGTCGGCCAGCAGCTGTTCGCCGGCGAGACGACCCGGCTGGCCTACATGGCGGAGGAAGCGGTCGAGGGGCGTGACGCGTTCCTCGAGAAGCGCGACCCCGACTTCACTCGCTTCCCCTGGCACGTCTGAATAAGGGCCCCCTGCCCCCCACCGCTCGCAAGCTCGCGGCGGGACCCTGCAGGGGGCCACGAACCGAGGCCGAGGAGGTCGCCGTGATCGTCGAAGTGGTCGGAGGCACCGAGGAGCGCCCCGAGGCGCGGGTCGTCGACATCGACAACCTCACCGCCCTGCATCTGGCCCTGGGCGAGGTGACCGACGAGGAGGCCACCGAGGCGCTCCAGCGGTCCGGGCTGGGCCGGATCCAGGACGGCGACACGGCCTTCCTCGACGCGGCCGCCTTGCGGGCAGCTGCCGAGCCGCGATCCACCGAGCCCGATTGGGCGACACGATGGGATGCCATGATCGCGTTCGCCCGGAGCAAGGGGTGGGTGTCCGAGGACGGCGCCACCGTGCAGGTTCACGTGGAGAGTGCCGCGGGGGCCTGATGGGTCTGCTGTGGCGTATGAGCGGCAATCCATTGCATTGTGGTCCATCGGTCGTTGTGGTGACTCCATTGTGGGGTCAGTATGTCGCGGTGCATATGACGTGGTGTCACGTGATTCCGTCATGACGGGGACGCCGGGGCGACCTCTCAGTGCGGAACTGTCCGAGCAGTTGGTCTCGGTTGCTGTCGACATCCTGGCCGAGGAGGGCTGGGGGAGGCTCAACAGTGACCGGATCGCGGCGCGCGCGCGGGCCGGCAAGGCGGGCATCTACCGCCGCTGGCCATCGATGGCCGCGCTCGCCCGGCACGCCGTGGGCGACTTCAGCCTGGTCACCATCCCCGAGGACGCCGGCTCGCTGCGGGGAGACCTGACCGGCCTGGTCGAGCGCTGGACCCGTCCGCTCGACCGGGAGGAGCGGGCCGCAGCGAGCATCGTCGGTGCGGCGCGACACGACGGCGATCTCCAGGCCGCCCTGGAGGCTGCCCTCGTGCAGCCGCTGGCTGCGGCGGTCGCCGAGATCGGGGCCCGATCCGAGGCGCGCGGTGAGCCGATCGACGCCCATCGGCTGGCATTGCTCGGCTCGGTGCTCGAGGCCTTCTGGTGGCAGCGCTATACCGCCTCTGGCGACGGCGCCATGACCGCCGGCCAGGTGGATGCCGTGGTCGAGGAGATCCTGCTGCCGACCGTCGTACCGGCGCGCGAGGACGCGCGGGTCTGACCCCCTCAGCCCGCCGAGACCGGGATGCCCTGCGGCCGGCCGGTGTCGGGGTCGGGGTCGCGATCCCAGGCGCCGACCGGCCCGAGGGCGTGATCCAGCTGACGCAGAGTCCAGTCGGCGAGCTCGCGGAACTCGCTCGCAGCGACGGCCGGGTCGACGCCGTCCGCCACGCGCGGGCGGCGATCGACGACCAGTACGCGGGCCGTCGACGTCCAGATGGCCGCGGTGAGCCGGGCGGCCGTCCTCGGATCTGCCGGGATCTGCTGGGTGCAGTCCTCCGACGCCTCCAGCAGGGCTGCGGCCAGCTCGCGCTCGCACTCCGTGAGGAGCTCACGCTCCTTGGCGCGGAGCAGTTCGCAGGCCTCCAGTGTCTCGACGAAAGCCCGGCGCTCCGGCTTGGCCAGCGAACCGATGCGGACCTCGACCAGGTTCACGTAGTAGGCCCGGAGCGCGCTCAGGGCCGCTACCCCTGGCTCCCGCGACCGCACCGCCTCGGCGGGCCCTTGGACCCACGGGGCGTGCCCGTCGAAGAACAGGTCTTCCTTCGTGGCGAAGTGGTTGAAGACCGTCTGCACAGCGACGTCGGCCTCGCGAGCGACGTCTGCGATGGTCACGGCTTCGAAGCCACGCTCGGCGAACAGCCGTTGCGCAACGGTGCGGACAGCTTCCCGGGTCTGGGCCTTCTTCCGTGCCCGACGATCATTGAGTTCACTCACGGTCGCAGAATAAGCACAGACCGTGCGAACCGCTCATCGGTGAGGTAACTGCCCGTGAGGTCGGAACCCTCAGATCGTCGTCTGCCAGGCGTGTCGTCGTCGTCCACCGCCGCGACGGCGGCGCCGGGGGAGGGCGGTGTCGTGGGCCGCACGGGCGGCCAGGCAGCATGGGCGACCGGCCGTGCCGTCGACCAGAGGAGGGACCGCGCCGTGCGGACGAGAGCTGCGGTGCTGCGCAAGCCCGAGACCGAGTACGAGATCCTCGAGCTCGAGGTCCTCGATCCCGGGCCGGGCGAGGTGCTGGTCGAGATGGCCTACGCCGGGCTCTGCCACTCCGACGAGCACCTGCGGCACTCCAACCCGGGCGGGCGCTACCCGATCGTCGGCGGGCACGAAGGCTCGGCCGTCGTCCAGGCCGTCGGCGCGGGAGTGACGAGCGTGGCGCCGGGCGATCACGTCGTCACGAGCTTCCTGCCGGCCTGCGGGCACTGCCGGTTCTGCGCCTCCGGGCGGTCCAACCTGTGCGACAAGGGCGCCACGATCGCCCTCGGTCAGCTGCCGAGCGGGACGTATCCGTTCCGGCTGGACGGCGAGCCGCTCGGCGGATTCTGCATGGTGGGGGCGTTCGCGCGGCACACGTTGCTCAGCGAGTTCTCCTGCGTCCGGATCGAGCCGCACGTGCCCCTCGACACCGCCGCGCTGGTGGCCTGCAGCGTGCCGACCGGGTGGGGGTCGGCGGTCTACTCGGGTGGGGTCCGGCCGGGAGACACGGTGGTGGTCGTCGGGCTGGGCGGGGTCGGCGTGAACGCGGTGCAGGGCGCCGTGCACGCGGGGGCGCTGAACATCGTGGGCGTCGACCCACTGGCCATGAAGCGCGACTTCGCCGAGTCGCTCGGCGCCACGCACACCGTCGCGAGTGCCGAGGAGGCCGTGGGGCCGGCCCGCTCGCTGTCGCGGGGGACCGGCGCGGACGTCGTCGTCGTCACCGCCGGGAAGATGTCGGCCGAGGTGATGAGCGGGGCGATGGCCTGCCTGGGCAAGGGCGGGACGATCGTGCTGACGGCGCTGGCCGACCGGCCCACGGACGGCGACGTGACCCTCGGCGGCCAGCTGGCGACGGTGTTCGAACACCGGATCCAGGGCTCGCTGTTCGGCTCGTGCAACCCGTTCCGGGACATCCCGAAGCTGCTCCGGCTGCACGAGGAGGGCCGGCTGGAGCTCGACCGGCTGATCACGCGGCGGTACTCGCTGGACGAGGTCAACCAGGGCTACCGCGACCAGGCCGCCGGCGAGACCATCCGCGGCCTCCTCGACCACTCCCGCTGACCGGGCGTCTGTACAGAGAGCCGGGGATTGGGCCGGGCAGCCCCGGGGCACGCTGCGTGGCATGAGCGCACCGCGGATCGCCGTCCTGGACGTCGACGGGACCCTCGTCGACAGCAACTACCAGCACGCGCTGGCCTGGTACCGGGCGTTCCGCTCCCTGGGTGAGATCTATCCGGTGTGGCGGATCCACCGGCGCATCGGCATGGGCGGCGACCAGTTGGTGCGCGCGCTCGGTGGCGACGAGGTCGAGGAGCGGATCGGGGACGAGGCCCGGAAGCGCTGGGTACAGGAGGCCGACCCGCTCATGGCCGAGGTCTCACCGCTCCCGGGGGCGCGCGAGTTCATCCTCGCGCTCAAGGAGCGGGGCCACCGGGTGGTGCTGGCCAGCTCGGGCAAGCCGCACCACGTCGACCAGAGCCTCGACATGCTCGACGTCCGGGATGTCGTCGACGGGTGGACGACGAGTGAGGACGTCGCGGCGACCAAGCCGGCACCGGAGCTGCTGCACGTGGCGCTGAAGAAGATCGGCGAGCCGGAGGACGCGCCGAGTTTCGTCGTCGGCGACTCGGTCTACGACGTGCAGGCCGCGAAGAACGCCGGGATGCCGGCGATCGTCGTCCGCTCCGGCGGTTTCGGGGACGACGAGCTGCGCGCGGCCGGTGCGATGGCCATCTACGACACCCCGGCCGACCTCACCGCCCACCTCGACGCTCTCGAGCACGACCTCGGCTGAGCCGTTCGCCCGGCGCGCGGGCTTCGTGCGGTCAACCGACGAGCCCGGCGCGGACTGACAGGTACTCCGGGACGGTCACCATGGGCGGGCGCTCGTCGACGGCGACCGCGCTGCTCCGGGGCACGAAACCGGTGCCGTCGTGCCGGAACTGGGTGAGCAGCCCGCTGGCCTCCAGCCGCCGGTGGCCCGGCCGCCCGCACTCCGCCCGGGCGAGCACGGTCGACACCACCTGCCCGGCCATCGCGCCCAGCGCCTCCTGGCTCTGCGGGGTGTGCCGGCGGACCCCGAGGTCGACCTGGGCCAGCGAGGAGAGTCCGCCGAGCCCCAGCAGGTCGATCAGCAGGCCGACCTCCACCCCGTACGCCGAGACGAACGGCACCCGCTCCAGGGCCGAGCGCCGGCCCGCGTACTCACCGCCCAGCGGCTGCACGAACCCGGCGAGCTCCGGCCACAGCGCGTTGAGCAGCGGCCGCGCGGTCAGCTCGGTCACCCGCCCGCCGCCGGCCGGCTCGGACCGGCCGTCGATCTCCAGCGGCCGCGTGTAGCAGCCCTTCACGTACTGCACCTGCGGATCCACGAGCAACGGCCCGAGCAGGCCGGGCACGTAGTGGGTGACGTCCCCGATCAGGTCCGCGTCGAGGAAGACGACGAGATCACCGGTGGTGGCGGCCAGCGACTTCCACAGCGCTTCGCCCTTGCCCGGCCGCGTCCCATGGTCCGGCAGCACCTCGGTCGTGGCGACGACGTCCGCACCGGCGGCCCGGGCGACGGCTGCCGTGCCGTCGGTGGAATCGGAGTCGACGACGAGCAGCTCGTCGATCAGGGGACGCCGCTGCATCCAGTGCTCGCGGAGCTCGGTGACCAGCCGGCCGACCGTCGCCTCCTCGTTCCGGGCTGGAAGGACGACGCTGACGCGGTGCCCCGCGCGGCGCTTGGCCCGGAGCAGCGCGTCCAGGTCGAGCTCGGCCAGAGAGGTGGCCGACGTGGTGCGGTGCTGGAACCAGGCGCGCGCGTCGGGTCTCATGGCCACACTGTCGGCGACGATCACGGTCTGCGCCACGATTCCGCGCCGAATTCACCGGCTCGTCACATGCAGGCAGGTCCGCTGGACGATGCGTGACCGGAGAAGCGAGGGCCGGGCGGGCTCAGGGAACCGGTACGACGACGTCCTCGAGCAGCGCGCACAGCTCGGCGGCGGACAGGTCGTGGGGCAGCATGCGGCCGTGCACCAGCTGGACCCCGGCGGCCAGGGCCCCGTCGAGTAGTTCGGGGGTGGAGATGCCTCCAGCGATCGCGGACAGCCCGAACCCGGACGTCGTCCGCGCGATGGCGGCCAGCACCTGCAGCGCGCGGTCGGTGTCGTCGCGGGCAGCGAGCGCGGTGAGGTCGACCCGCACCGAGTCCAGGGGGATGCGGGCGAGCAGGGCGAAAAGGCTGTGACCCATGCCGTAGTTGTCCAGGCACAGCCGCACGCCGGTCGCGCGGGCGGCCTCCAGCTGTGGCACCAGCGCGGCCGAGGAGGTGATCAGCGTCTCCTCGGTGATCGAGAGGCTCAGCCGTGACGCGGCGAGGCCGGTGTCGGCGAGCGCGGCGGCGACCTCGGCCGCCAGGCCGTCAGGGGTGACGTGACCGGCCGGGAGGCTGACGGCGATGACGACGCGCTGGTCGGGGAAGGTGACGGCCTCGGCGCAGGCCTGGCGCAGCAGCCAGCGTTGCAGCTCCCCGGACCGGCCGTGCCGTTCGGCGGCGCCCCAGAGGTCCTGGCCGCGGAGCGTGCCGTAGAGCGGGTGCGCCCAGACCGGCACGGCGTGCACCAGCCCGATCCGGCCATCCGCGTCGCAGGCCGTGTCCAGGCGAAGCGAGACCTGGCCCTGGGCGAGGGCCTGTCGGACGTCGGCCTGGCCGAACGGCGACACCCTGGCGGCGTCGGCGACCCGCACGCAGCCCTTGCCGGACTGCTTGGCCTCGCGCAGCGCGGTATCGGCCTCGCGGAAGGCCACCTGGCCGCCGGCGATGCCGAGCTCGGCGACACCGACGCTGGCACCGATGGCGAAGGCCCACTCGTCGACGCGGTGCGGGATCGCGAGGGCGTCCACGACCCGCTGGGCGACGTCCTCCGACTCGGCCATCGACCCGGTGACCAGGATGGCGAACTCGTCACCGCCGAGCCGCGCGACCACGTCGTCGTCCCGGACGACGGTGTGCAGCCGGCGGGCGACCTCGACCAGCAACTGGTCCCCGGCCTCGTGCCCGGCGACGTCGTTGACGGCCTTGAACCCGTCGAGGTCGAGCACCAGCAGGCAGCGCTCCTCCAGCGACGGCGCGGCCATCTCCCGGAACAGCACGACGCGGTTGGGCAGGCCGGTGAGGTGGTCGGTGTAGGCCATGCGCTCGAGCTCGCGCTCGCGGCGACGGCGGGTGGTGACGTCGCGCAGGTAGAGCACGCGCCGACCGCTGCCGGGCCGCTCGGAGGACGTGACCTCCAGCTCGCGCAGGGCGTCCTCGGCGGTGCGCACGCGGAAGTGCAGCGGCGGACCGGCCCCGGCCGGGCTGTTCTCGGTCGACATGCGCACCATCGCACGGTCCTCGGCGGCGACCAGGTCGAGCAGCGAGACCTCCTGGTCGGGATCGACGATGCCCAGCAGGTGGCGGGCGGCCGGTGAGGTGAACAGCAGCCGGAAGCCGCGGTCCATGATCGCGAGGCCGTCGGAGCTGGCCTCGACCAGCTCGCGGAAGTCCTCCTCGCTGCGGACGAGGTCCTCGGTCACCCGGCCGTCCTCGCGGATCCGGAGGACGAGCCGCAGCGCCATGAGGCAGAAGACGACGGCGCAGCCGATCTCGGCGGGGTCCGAGAGGGGCTGCCCGTCCGAGAGGCTGAGGCCGATGGCCAGCGGCAGGCCGAGCAGGCTGAGGAAGACGAGCACCATGCCGATGGGGCTGGCGACGGGGGCGTTCGCCCGGGCGCTGCGATCGGCGACGCGCGCGGGCGCGGAGGAGACGGCGACCACCATCGTCTGCAGGCTGAGGGCCACGGCGACGTCGGAGGCGGCGGTCCACAGAGGGGACGGCGCGACGATGGCCATCGCCTCGAACCAGGCAGCAGAGGCCTGCGCTGCCACCGCGCCGAGCATGATCGTGGCCGAGCGACGCAGCGCGGCCGTCGACACGGTGCAGAGGGCGCCGGCGCCGCCGAGCATGACGGCGGCGTACCCGCCGTAGGTGAGGACCAGGGAGCGCAGGTCGCTCGGGGCGTCGACCGGGTCGACCAGTGGCGTCCGCAGCACCTCGGTGACGACCAGGAGCGAGGCGGTGATGACCGCACCGTCGACGACGAGCGCCGTCCAGCGGGTGCGGCTGACCCGGCGGGCGAGCACCGCGCAGGTGGCGATCGGCGCGGTGGCGCCGATGAACAGCAGGACGTCGTCGACGCCGAACCCGTCGAACTGCGGGCCGGGGAAGCCGGCCTGCAGCCACTGGGCGGTCATGAACAGCAGGGCGGCGAACCCGAGCGGGCGCCAGGCGCGTGCGGCCGGCCGCTCCATCGTGCCGACCGCCCGGAACACCGACCAGGCGGAGCCGGCGGCGACCGAGCCCAGGACGAGCTCGTCCCACTGCATGCCGGTGCCGTCGGGAGAGCTGAACGGCACGGCGAAAGCCAGACCCAGCAGGCCCAGCGACAGGGTCCAGCCCACGGACCGCGGGATGCTCCGCAGCAGGTTCATGACGACACGGCCGGAGCGTCGGCATGCTCGGGCAGCGTCAGCCCGGCCTGCCAGCCGCCGCCGGCGAGGCACTCTGCCTCGAGCGGCCGGGAGAAGACGTAGCCCTGCAGGTAGCGGTGGCCCATGTCGCGCAGCAGGGCGAGCACGGCGGGGGTGGTGACGCCTTCGACGATCACCGGCAGGCCGAGGCTGGCGCCGAGCTGGAGGACGGCACGGCACATGGCCCGCCGCGCCGGGTCGTGCTCGACATTGGCGAGGAAGTGCTGGTCCATCTTCAGCACGTCGACCGGCATCCCGACCAGGTAGGCGAGGGACGACCATCCGGTACCGAAATCGTCGACCGCGATGCGGACGCCGAGCTGGCGCAGGGCGCTGAGGTCCTCGATCACGTGCGAGTCGTCGAGCAGCACCGATTCGGTGATCTCGACGATGAGGCGGGACGCCGGGAGGCCGCTGCTCTCCAGCGCGGCAAGGACGTCGGGCACGAGCTCGCCGCCCCGGATCTGGCGGGCCGAGACGTTGACGGCCACACCGAGGTCGGTGTCGCCGAGGGCGGCGATCGTGGCGCAGGCCTCGCGGAGCACCCACCGGCCGAGGTCGGTGATCCGCTCGGACTCCTCGGCGAGCGGTACGAACTCGACGGGGGAGACATCGCCGAACGCCGGGTGTCGCCACCGCAGCAGCGCCTCGACGGAGACGGTGCGGTGCATGACGACGTCCACGACCGGCTGGAAGACCAGGCGCAGCTCGTCGCGGTCGAGGGCGTCGTCCAGGTCGGCGCGCAGGGTGGCCTGGCGGTCCTGCGCGAGGCGCAGGGCGTCGTCGTACCGGTGGACCGAGCCCGGGCCGGCGGCGCGGGCGCTGCGGAGGGCGAGGTCGCCGCGGCGCAGCGCCTCGCCGGTGTCGATGCCGGCGGACAGGCCGGTGACGCCCGCGGCCGCGGTGAGCCGCAGCGGGCCGTCGGGGGTCGCGATCGGGCGGACGTCGGCGACCAGGCGGGAGGCCAGGATCTCGGCGTCCGCGACACTCCCGTCGACGACGACCACGAAGTCGCCGTCCTTGCCCCGAGCCAGCCAGTCCTCGCCGCGCAGCGCGCGGGTGAGGCGGGAGGTCAGGGCGCGGAGGACGGCGGCCTCGGTCTCGGGCGTGAGGACGCCGGCGTCGAGACCGCTGATGCCGACGAGGGCCAGGGAGAACCGGTGGGCGCGGGCCGAGCGCTGGACGGCGCCGAGGCGGCGGACGAGGGCGGCGCGGTTGGGCAGGCCGGTGGCGGGGTCGGTGAGGGAGAGCTCGAGCAGTTCGGGCTCGGCGCCCGGCGCGGGCACCCGGGCCGTGACGTCGCGGCAGTACAGGACGAGCGCGCTGATCTCGGGGTCGTCGCGCAGGTCCCGCACGGTGGCCTGGATGAGCCGCCAGCGGCCGTCGGCATGCCGGATCCGCGCGGTGCGGACGGCGGACTCGGTGCTCGCGGGGGGCGAGCCGTGCGGCGCGAACAGGACCCGGGCGTCGTCGGGGTGGACGAGGCCGGCGAGGGGCAGGCCGGCCACGGCAGCGGGGTCCAGGCCGAGCTGGTCGGTGATCGCCGTCGAGGCGAAGGTGACCCGCAGCTTGTCGTCGAGGATGACGACGGGGTCGGGGCTGCTCTTCACGAGTGCGCGGAAGGCGGACTGGCTGCTGCTCAGGGTCCCGGCCAGGTGCCGTTGGCGGAGCCAGAGCGTCGCCTGCGAGCCGGCGAGGACGGCGATCGCCGCGGGGGCGAGGAAGGCGGTGGCGGGGCGGGCGACGAGCACGGCGGCGAGGACAGCGCCGACGGCGACCACGAGCACGGGGCCGGCGAGGAACCCGGCGTGCCCGTTTCGGGGCACGGCCGGGGACGCAGCCGCAGGCTGCCCCGGGACGGGGGCGGTGGTCACCCTTTGGTAGTCGGGATTCCGCGGTCCCGCCTGCAGCGTCGTCGTCGTCGCGTCACCCGTTGGGGTGTATGTGAAGCGGAGTCGTTCCGTATCTCCGGGCAGCGGCAGATCCCGGGCGATTTCGGTGGGATGTAGTTGTGCGTTCCGGCGAGGGTCTCTGCGGACGATGATGCGTGCATGCCCCTCCCCGACTCTCGCGGCGACGTCTCGGCGCTCGCCTGGAGAGGCGGCACGCAGGCGGGTGGAGGCATGCTGGCCGAGCAGCTCAGCGATCTGGCGCGCGTGATGCAGCACGAGACCGACGTCCAAGGGACGTTGGACTCGATCGTGCGGTCGGCCGTCGTCACGGTGCCGGGCGCGGAGCACGCGTCGCTGTCGGCGGTGCGGCGGCGCCGCCAGGTCGTGACGGTCGCCGCGACCGGTGAGCTGCCACAAGCGGTGGACCAGGCCCAGTACACGGCCGGCGAGGGACCGTGCCTGGACGCGCTCTACGACCGTGCCGCCGTCCAGTTGCCCGATCTGGCGTACGAGACCCGCTGGCCGAAGTTCGTCGCGCTGGTCCGCCTGTTGCCGTTGGGCAGCATGCTGGCCGTGCAGCTCTACGTCGAGGGCGACGACCTGGGGAGCCTGAACCTGCAGAGCGGGCACCCGCATGCGTTCACCGAGGAGTCGGTGCGCGTGGCGCTGCTGTTCGCCGCGCATGCGGCCGTGGCCATGGCAGCGGCCGAGCAGCGCGAGCACCTGACGGCGGCGCTCAGCAGCCGCGATCTCACCGGTCAGGCCAAGGGCATCCTGATGGAGCGCTACAAGGTGACCGCGGCGCAGGCGTTCGCGATGCTGGTCCGGGTCTCCTCGATCACGAACCGCCGGCTGGTCGACATCGCCGAGGAGCTGAGCACCACCGGCTCGATGCCCAGGCCGTAGGCCACTCCGGGTGAGTCACAGCAGACCAACGGCAACCAGGACGGCAGTGGCGACGACGCCGGCGCCCGCCGCGATGCCCGCCTTGCCGACGTGGGCGCCGTCGAGTGGGCCGACAGGTAGGAGCATCGACGCGCTCATGATCAGCGAAGCCAGCGCCCACCATTGGACGAGGGGCGTGTGCGCCCAGACGAACTCCAGGAACAGCAGCAGGCTGATCACCGCGAGCGTCACGGGGGCGGCAAGGTGCACCCGCGCGATGCCGGCGTCGTCCTCGGTCTCCGTCTCGACGACGGGCAGCGGCGCCCAGGGGAAGCCGGCAGCTCCCGTGGCGAGACCCAGGAGGATTCCGGGCAGCCAGGACCGTTGCGTCAGCGCGACCCCTGCCCGTCGGGCGATCACCTCCCGGACGGTCATCACGGTCGCGGAGAGCACGAGGACGCCGAGGGCGTAGACCACCAGTGCCGTCGGGTCCGTGCTGCGGTGCAGTGCCGCGAATACGAAGGCGGCCACGGTGGCGAGCAGCGCCCAGCCGGCATGGCGGAACCGGGCGGTCAGGGGCAGCTTCTCGAGGCGGCGGGTGCCGGCGTCCAGCCACGTGCCCGCGATCTCCGTCCCGCCGCGATCGGCCGACCTGGCCAGACCCACAGCGACCCCGAGGAGTGCCAGGAGCCCGACGGCAGCGACGGGCGCGGGGCGCTGCAGCTGGGCAAAGCTCCAGCCGGGAGGCAACGGCTTGGACACGTCGAGGGCCGTCCGGTACACCTTCCCGTCGATCGTCAGCTCGTGGCGCCGGTCGCGGAGGGCCGGGTCGAGGCCGTACGCCGTACCGAACGCGTGCTGGGCGGCGAGCAGGTGGGTGGGACCCATCGACGATTCGAGGACGCCGAGGTTGAACCAGCCGAGGGCGTAGTCGGGGCGCACGCCGACGGCCTGACGAAGCGCCTCGCGCGCCTGTGCGTCATGGCCTTGACGGGCGAGCTCGACGCCGAGGTCGTTGGCCACGGGATAGGCGCCCGGATCGCTCTGGAGTGCCGCGCGGTCCCACCGGACCGCCTCGGCGGTCGCGTTCCGCCGGTCGGCGATGAACCCTGCCGTCATGAGGAAGACGGAGTTCTGCGGATCCACGTTCAGCGCAGCCGTCTCCAGAGCGGCCGCCCGCGCGGTATCCCCCAGGCCGAGATGAGCGAGGGCCGCGTTGTTGTCCAGCGCTTCCAGGTGTGCATCCGGGGGCAGACCGTGGAGCTGGTCCTCCCACGACAGAGCTGCCGTGTAGTCCTCGACGGCGGCGCGCAGCTGACCCGACTCTCGTTCCTGGTCCGCCAGTTGGGCACTGGAGTGGTAGGAGACAGTGGCGAATCCAGTGCTGTTTCCGTTGACCGTCTTGTTGTAGCTGAAGCCCTGCACCCCCAGCGTGACGAGGGGACGGAGAGCGGCTTCGGCTTCGGCCGTCCGGCCGCCTGCCTTGAGCGCGGCGCCGCGGTCGAGACCGGCTCGGGCTACGGTCAGGTCGTCGTTCCACTGCACCAACCTCGCGCGTCGCCCGGCGAGGTCGAACTCCGCCGCGGCATCGTCGAAGCGGCGCTGCAGGAAGGCGATCTCGCCCGCCCTCAGGGCGGGAAGGTAGCTGCTGTCCCCGCGGACGGACTCCCAGTCTCCGACGAAGGTGCGCGCCCGGGGCAGGTCGCCCGCCCAGCGGAGCAGGTTCTGCCAGTCGTCGGCCGGGGTGTCACTGGATCCGTTCTGAAGGGCCTTCCGCCCGACCGTCAGGAACTCGGCGACCGCCTGCAATGCGTCGGAAGAGTTGCAGTTCAACCAGCTCGGTCGAACGTAGACGTCCACACCCGACCAGGACTGCAGTGCGTCCGCGGGGTGACCGGCCAGCACGGCGTCCCGCCGCCACGTCCAGGACGCGCAGGCTGCATTTGTGCCGGTCAGACCGGGAGCGTCCCGGAACGGCGGGATGAAGGCGACATTGTCGACCCCGCCGCCGGCTCCTCCGGCCCCGATGAGCATGTCGTCCAGCGGCCTCAGCCGGTCGGCGCCCAGGGACAAGGCCAGCGACCGATCCTTCAGGGTGTTCACGTCGTACGTGTCGGACCCCACGGGCACGGGGATCAGCGCGTTGCCGTCCGGATAGGCCTGGGTGCCCAGATCGGCGAGACGGCGAGCGCTGCTCTGGGCGTCGGCGTAGCGGTGCGCCGCCTCCTGGGCGGCGATGAGCATCTCCAGGAACGGCCCGGGTGACGGACTGGATCCCACGTAGGGGGCCAGGAGCGGGATCGCCTCGGACGGGTCACCGAGCATGATGAGTGCGCGAGCCAGGCCCGGCGCCGCCGCGTGGTGACCACCCTGCCGAACGGCCCGCTGGTAGGCGTCGACCGCCTGCCGCAGGTAGCGCCGTGCCGTGAACGGCTCGGAGTCGTTGAGCCTCAGCCCGGCGGCCAGGTAGGCGTCCCCCAGCCCGGTCAGTGCACCGATGCCGGTCGGGTGGTCGGTGACGAGTCGGGCCATCGTCGTCGCGCCATCGGATGTCCGGCCCATGCCCGGCGGGCTGTACGGCACGGTGACCGGATCGTTGTGAAGCTGCGCCTGGCCGACCAACCAGGCAGGAGTTGCGTCGTGCGGACAGGCGCCTTCTGCCTGCCGTTGCTCGCGCGCCACGATCGCGTGATCGGTCGAGCCATCGCCGGCGAGCAGGAGCAGCAGATCGAGTTGCGGGGCGCAGGCCCCGCCCGCGCGCACCCGATCGAGGACGGCGAAAGCCGCCGGCGCGGCGTTCTCGAGAGTATGTGTCCGGTCGAGTGGTGACCGCCGTTCGGCGGCAAGCACCGTCAGCGCCGCCCCCAGCGCAGTGCCACCGGAGCGGAGACCATCGGGTGGAACGGCGTCGAGCAGCGTCTCCATCGAGGGATACCGGTACGGATAGACGCCGCCGATCCCGTTCTGAATCCCCGCGACGGTGGTGTTCAGGCTCACCGGCCCGTTGAGGGTGGCGGTCAGCGTGTCCGCGCCGGCCGGCCCGAGCGCAGCGACCGCATAGGCTCGCACGTCGGCCAGCGTGTGGATGCGCGTGCCGGCCGGCAGGCCGGCGGGGACGACCTGGATGCCGGACGAGACGCCCGGGATCTTCGGGCCCTTCCCCAGGTCTGTTGGTAGAGCGGGTGAGGGTGCCGGTGGCCGGCCCACCAGCCCGCTGAGCGGCGCGAACGCCAGCAGCAGTACCACGCCGAGCACAACGGCGACCGACGCGACGAGCCGGAGTCGCGAGGGAGGACCACGATCTCCGGGCCGCTCCGACGGGACAGTGCGTGACGCCGACTCGGACGCCTGCTCGTCGTCCGGGGCGGGACGCGCGCTCGGGATCGGCGCGTCGCCCGTGACGCCACCGGGCAGCGACGAATCCCGTGTCACAGGAACTCCCCCGGCGCCACCGTGATCTGGATGCCATGGGCGCGGCAGCGCCGGTCCCAGTGAAAGGCCCCAGCACATCATCGGACAAGGGATTTCTGCCTTTGGCAGATCCACAGCCACTGTTCAGCCGATCGTCACCTCACGGCCAGCGGGGTCGTTGATCATCGCGATGATGATTCTCACCGCTGTAGGAGCCTGGTTCGTCCTCTCCGTCCTCGTGACGGTCGCCTGTGCGGCCGTCGTCCGCGGCGGCCAGCGCGAGGACCGGATGCGCGGTTACCTCACCGACCATTTCTGAGCGCGGATGGCCTGCCGGATCCGATTCCAGATGGCAGAGTGCCTGACGTGAAGACCTGGCTCGACTCCTGGCCGGTGTACAGGCAGCTGACCGGCCCCGATCCGCTCGGCCGCGGCAAGGCGGCGCGCAGCAAGGCGACCGACCACCTGGTTGCCCGTACCGCCACGGCCGACCGCGTCGTCCAGAGCGTCTGCCCCTACTGCGCGGTCGGGTGCGGGCAGAAGGTGTTCGTCAAGGACGAGAAGGTCGTCCAGATCGAGGGCGACCCCGATTCGCCGATCAGCCGCGGTCGGCTTTGCCCGAAGGGCAGCGCCAGCAAGTCACTGGTGACCAGCCCGACCCGCGTCACCACGGTCAAGTACCGCCGTCCATACGGGACGGAGTGGGAAGACCTCGACCTCGACACGGCGATGGAGATGATCGCCGACCGCGTGCTCGACGCCCGCCGGAAGGGCTGGCAGGACGAGGACGGCGGCAAGCGCGTCAATCGCACCATGGGGATAGCGAGCCTCGGAGGGGCAACCCTCGACAACGAGGAGAACTACCTCATGAAGAAGCTCTACACGGCCATGGGCGCGGTCCAGGTCGAGAACCAGGCCCGGATATAGCACTCCTCCACGGTGCCCGGTCTGGGTACCTCGTTCGGTCGTGGCGGCGCCACGAACTTCCAGCAGGACCTCTCGAACTCCGACTGCATCGTCATCGAGGGTTCGAACATGGCGGAGTGCCACCCCGTGGGCTTCCAGTGGGTGATGGAGGCCAAGGCCCGCGGCGCGAAGGTCATCCACATCGACCCGCGGTTCACCCGCACGAGCGCCGTCGCCGACCTGCACGTGCCGCTGCGGGCCGGGAGCGACATCGCCTTCCTCGGCGGGCTGATCAAGTACGTCCTGGACAACGAGCTGTACTTCAAGGAGTACGTGCTCGCCTACACCAACGCCGCGGCCCTGCTGCGCGAGGACTTCCAGGACACCGAGGACCTCGACGGCCTCTTCTCCGGCTTCGACCCGGAGAAGAAGCACTACGACGAGACGTCCTGGGAGTACGAGGGCGATCCGGTGCCCTCCGCCGCCGGCGAGCGCGGCCTCGACGAGCCCGCGGGCGGTTCCAGGACCTCGGGGGCCGAAGGCCGACAGGCCGGCCAGCACGGCCCCGACGTGCGCGACGCCAGCCAGCACGAGGCGGCCGGCAGCGGTGGCCCGACCGTGCGGGTGAAGGCGAAGCGCGACGAGACCCTGCAGCACCCGCGCACCGTGTTCCAGGTGCTCAAGCGGCATTTCTCCCGCTACACCCCGGAGATGGTGGCCGACGTCTGCGGCGTGGAGCCCGAGGCGTTCCTGCAGGTGGCCGAGTGGATCACCGCCAACAGCGGCCGCGACCGGACGACGGCGTTCGTCTACTCGGTCGGCTGGACGCAGCACTCGGTGGGGGCGCAGTACATCCGGACGGCGTCGATCCTGCAGGCGCTGCTGGGCAACATCGGCCGTCCCGGCGGCGGGATCATGTCGCTGCGCGGGCACGCCAGCATCCAGGGGTCCACAGACATCACGACCCTGTTCAACCTGCTGCCCGGCTACCTGGTCATGCCGCACGCCGCGCAGCACGAGACGCTGGACGACTACTGCGCGCAGAGCAAGAACACGGCGGGCTTCTGGGGGAACATGCCGTCGTACATCGTCAGCCTGCTGAAGGCCTACTGGGGTGACGCGGCACAGCCGGAGAACGACTTCTGCTTCGACTACCTGCCGCGGGTCAACGGCGACCACAGCTCCTACCGCACGGTCGCCGACATGATCGAGGGCAAGGTTCCCGGCTACTTCCTGGTCGGGGAGAACCCGGCGGTCGGGCACTCCAACGGCCGGATGCAGCGCTTCGGGCTGGCGAACCTGGAATGGCTCGTCGTCCGTGACCTGCAGATGATCGAGTCGGCCACCTTCTGGAAGAACGCGCCGGAGATCGAGACCGGCGAGCTGGTCACCGAGCAGATCGCCACCGAGGTGTTCTTCCTGCCCGCCGCCTCGCACGTGGAGAAGGCCGGCACCTTCACCCAGACGCAGCGCCTGCTGCAGTGGCGGCACAAGGCCGTCGAGCCGCCGGGTGACTCCCGCAGCGACCTCTGGTTCTACTTCCACCTGGGCCGGCTGTTGAAGCAGCGGCTGGCCGGGTCGACCGACCCGCGCGATCGTCCCCTGCTGGATCTGGCGTGGGACTACCCGACCGAGGGCCCGACTGCCGACCCCGATCCGGAGGCGGTGCTGCGTGAGATCAACGGCTGGGGCGCGGACGGCAAGGCGCTGTCGGCCTACACCGAGATGAAGGACGACGGCTCGACCGTTGGCGGCTGCTGGATCTACACCGGTGTCTACGCCGACGAGGTGAACCAGGCCGCCCGGCGCAAGCCCGGCCGGGAACAGAGCCTCGTGGCGCCGGAATGGGGGTGGGCGTGGCCGGCCAACCGCCGGATCCTGTACAACCGCGCGTCCGCCGACCCCGACGGCAAGCCGTGGAGCGAGCGCAAGAAGTACGTCTGGTGGGACCAGTCGGAAGGGAAGTGGACCGGCGAGGACGTGCCCGACTTCGAGCCGAAGAAGCGGCCCGACTACGTGCCGCCGGAGGGGGCCACGGCGCAGGACGCGATCGCCGGCACCGACCCGTTCATCATGCAGAGCGACGGCAAGGCCTGGCTGCACGCGCCGGCGGGCCTGGCGGACGGGCCGATGCCCGCGCACTACGAGCCGGCCGAGTCGCCGGCACGCAACCTGCTGTACGGGGTGCAGTCGAACCCGGCCAAGGAGGAGCTCGAGGCGGCCTACAACCGGAGCAACCCGCCGGAGAGCGACGTCTACCCGTACGTGTTCACGACCTACCGGCTGACCGAGCACCACACGGCCGGCGGGATGAGCCGCACCCTGCCGTACCTGGCCGAGCTGCAGCCGGAGTTCTTCGTGGAGGTCAGCCCGCAGCTGGCCGAGGAGCGGGGCCTGGAGAACGGTGGCTGGGCCACCGTCGTCACGGCGCGGGCGGCGGTGGAGGCACGGGTGCTGGTCACCGAGCGGATCCGGCCGCTGAAGGTGGCAGGGCGGATCGTGCACCAGGTCGGCGTCCCCTATCACTGGGGTTCCGAGGGCATCTCCACCGGCGACTCGGGGAACGACCTGACCGGCGTGGTCATGGACCCGAACGTGCACATCCAGGAGTCGAAGGCGGCCACCTGCGACATCCAGCCGGGACGCCGTCCCCGTGGGCCGGC
>JAODNN010000164.1 GCA_025465355.1 Blastococcus sp.
CGGCGACCTTGGTCGACGACAAGACAGAAAGCACTCGTGACGCGACGCGGCACGGCGGCATAGCCGCGTGCTCACTCGACTCGTCGAGTGAGCAAATTTGCCCCCATGACGTGGGAAGTGGCGGAGCTTCCGACGCCCCGCCATGAGGCAGGCAATCGCTCTACCTTCTCGTATCAAAGATCGGTGCCCCCGACCGCGTGGCCGCTATCGTCTTCGCCTACGAGATCGGCCCTGTCGTCCCCGGCGCCACCGGCTCCTTGCCGACGCCACCCCCGGTTGTCCCAGCCCTTCCCCCCATCACTCCTGCGCTGTTCGACCGCCGGCCGCCGGTGGACGAGCCGCCCGCCGGGAAACGTCAGCGCGCGGCGAGCGTTTCAATCCGATCGGTGGCGAGCAGCTGTCGGCGAGCAACCGTGCCATCCCGATGAGCCCGGCGCGTCGGTCCAGCCGGCTGGTCGCGGGGGTCGGCCTGGACGGCGACCAGTACGTGATCGGCGGAGGGACCTGGGCGCAGTACCGGGAGGTGGAGAATCAGGACCTGGAGAAGCAGCTGACGCTCATCGACGCCGACGATGTTGCTGCGGTGGCCAGCGAGACCGGTTCGGCGCTGGGGATAGGCGACGCCAGCCGAAACCCGGTCAGCACCGGCATCGACCTGCCCGGGCTCGTGTGCGGCTGGTCGTCGTCGCGACATGCTGCTGTTCGGCATGAAGCGGTGCCCGCCGTGCACGCACCTCGAGCGGCTGAGCGGGGTGCGACTGATCAAGGCCATGGTGCACCGCGGCGGGATCAACACGGCAGTGGTCACCGGCGGCCCTATCCGGCCGGGGGACGTCGTCCGGCCGGTAGCGGAGGGGCAGGCCGCCGATCGGGGCGTGTCCACGGGCGCCGACCGTCTGGTGCTCCGGACGGTCTAACCAGGGTCAGCGCACAGCCTCGACCACCAACGCCACCCCCTGGCCCCCGCCCGCCGCGATGGCGGCCAGCCCGTACCGGCCGGCCCGCTGCCGGACCATCTGGGAGAACAGCCGCACGACCAGGACCGCGCCGGAAGCGCCCCACGGGTGGCCGAGGGCCAGCGCCCCGCCCTGCCGGCAGACCCGTTCGGGGTCGAGGTCGAGTGCCCGGCAGCAGGCCAGGATCTGACCGGCGAAGGCTTCGTTGAACTCGATGACGTCGACGTCGTGCAGCGTGAGCCCCGCGCGCGCCAGCGCGGCCTGCGCCGCCGGAACGAGCGCCAGGCCGGGCCGGCTAGATGCGAGGCCGGCGGTGGCGGTGGCGAGCACCCGCAAGCCGGGCAGCCCGGCCCGGCGATGGGTGCCCACGTCGGCGAGGGTCACGGCGGCGGCGCCGTCGTTGATGCCGCAGGAGTTGCCCGCGGTGGCAGTCCCGTCCGGGCCGAACGCGGGGCGCAGCCGGGCCAGCCGCGCGACGGTGAGCTCGGCACGGGGCCGGTCGTCCCGGCGCACGCCGCCGACCGGCACTATCTCGTCAGCGAACCCGCCCTCCTGCAACGTGGCTATGGCGCGGGCGTGCGAGCGGGCGGCGTAGTAGTCCTGCTCCGCCCGGGAGATACCGAAATCGCGGGCAAGGGCGTCCGCGGCCGGCCCCATGTCGGGGTCCCCCACGTCCGCCGGCGCGAACGGCGCCCGCCCATACCGCACGGGCCCGGCCTCGCCCGTCGGCGGCCAGAACCGCCACGGCGCGGTCGAGGCGGACTCCACTCCCCCGGCGAGCACGACCCCCGGCCGATCGGCGACCAGGGCCGCGGCCAGCCCGATCGCGGCCAAACCACTCGCGCACTGCCGGTCCACGGTGAGCGCCGGCACCGTCTCCGGCAGACCGGCCGCCAGTGCGGCGACCCGGGCGACGTTCCCGCCCGGGCCCATGCAGTTGCCCAGCACCACCTCTCCAACCTCCGCTGGAACGGGCAGGTCGACCGCCATCGCGGCCAGTACGGGAGCGGCCAGCTGTGCCGCGGACACGGCCGCCAGCGAGCGGGCTGCCGTGCCGATCGGACTACGCGCCGCGGCAATGATCACCGGCGCGGCTGATGCATCCCCGCGAGCCGCCGTCATGCCCCCACCCGGACCGCCGCCGGCACCGGCGTCAATCGGCCGGCTGCGGCGAGCTCGGCGATCGCCGCCCGGTCCACCTTCCCGGCCCGTGTCAACGGCCACTTGGACAGGTGCAACCACAGCCGGGGCCGCTGCGACGGGCTCAGCAGCCGTGAGGCCGCCGACCGCGCGGCGGCCAGCGCGGCCCGGTCCGTGCCGACCGCTGCCACCAGTTGCCCGAACCGGGGATGGGGCACACCCACGACGACCAGCTCGGCGCCCGCGGCGGGGCGCAACGCCGCCTCGACGTCATCGACCAGCACGGTCGCGCCGGCGGTCACCACCGCCGCGTCACCGCGGCCGGTCACCGACAGCACGCCGCCGGTCAGGCGGCCACGGTCGCCGACCGTGGCGAACCCGTCGGGCGTGGTCGCGAACGGGCCGTCCGACGCCGCGGAGCCGAGCGAGAGATAGGGCGAGGACACCCAGATGATCCCGTCGCGCACCTGTACCTCGACACCGGGGAACGCGCGCAAGTCCTCCTCATCGCTCCCCCAGGCGACGAAGGACAGCTCCGCCGCGCCGTAGTAGTGACTGACCTGGGCCCCCGCCGCCGCGGCCCGACCGGCCAGGACACTGCTAAGCCGGTCGCCGGCCACCACCAGATGCATCCCCGCGACATCGACGCCGTCGTCGAGGGCGCGCAGCAGCACAGCGGGCGTCAGGCAGGCGTGCGTCGCACCGGCGGGAGCCGGGACGACCACGGCCCCGACAAAGCGTGCGTGCACCGCCCCGAACAAGTTCATCGACGCCGCCAGCGGGCCGGGCAGCCACACCCGCGAACCCGGCCCGATGCCAGTCAACCGCGACACCGCCGGGAACGAATCCACCCACGAAGCCGCCGTCCGAACCACCCACCGCGGCCGCGCAGTCGTTCCCGACGTCGCCAACGCAATCTGCCGCCCACCTGCATGAGCCGACAGCACCGCCTCGATCGGATCCGCACAGCCGAGGACGTCCACCGGAACGCGAGTCATCGCCAACCGCGCGAGTCATAGCCGACAGCCGCCCAGGCCCTCGACCGCCCGTGCCTCACGGCATCGACAGTACGGTGCTGGCTCACCGGAGCTCGCCGACTAGTCGCCGGAGGAGCAGGCAAACAGGAAGGCCGGCGGCACGTTCCAGAACGACATCCGCCGCGTGACGGTGGCGAACCGGGCGCGCAGTTCGCGTTCCATCAGCGGGGAGTACTGGATGACCAGCGCCACGCCGCGCGGCGCGAGGGTCTGCGGCAGCACGTCGAGGATCCGACGTCGGAACCCCGGCTCCAGCGAGGTGTAGGGCAGCGCCGAGACGACGACATCGGCCTTCGCGCCGTCTAGGTAGCCGGCCACGTGCTCCGCCGAGTCACGCACCACATGCAAGCGGGGGTCGGGGTAGCGCTCCTCGAGCAACTTCGCCAGCCGCTCATCGATCTCGACGGCGACCACCCGGCCCCCCGGCTTCAGCCGCGCCAGGATCTCGCCCGTCTGCACCCCCGTGCCCGCACCTAGCTCGACGACGAGCGTCGCGCCCGGCACGTCGGCCATGTCGAGCATGTCGCGGACCGCCGTCCGGGAGGTGGGCAGCACCGCCCCGACCTGCCGCGGATGGGCCAGGAACGCGAGCAGGAAGCGCACGCGATCGGTCACCTTCTGCATCATGGAGTCCTCCGGGCCGGCAACGTGGTTGAGGAAGCGTGCCACGCGTGTGCGCGGTGGCCGGTCGGCGGACTGCGTGGACGGGCCGGAGCGGCGTCTGGCAGGGACACCAGGCATGCGTGCAATGGCGGGTACACAAGCTCGGTGACGCTCGCACTGCACACCCTGCCGCGTGGCCAGGGCGCCGCCGGCGCACCACGTGTGCTGCTGCCGAAGGCGCTGCACAGTCGGTTCGCCCAGGCCGTGGCACATCCGCTGTTCACCGTGCCGCTGTTCATCGGCAGCCTCTACGGCCTCTACTTCACACCGGAAATCCGACGGAATTCACTCCGTCGCAGAGAGCAACCCGCAAAAAGGCAGCCGAGCAACGTCCTCTCCCCCGCCGGAGCAATCGACGCGTGGACAGAACTCGCGTACGGCGGCCGAGTGGGCCCGCTGATGAATGGTGGATAGCCTCGAGGAATGACGCGTGACCAAGTGACCGAGAGCATCAAGGCGGCCCGACTGGCCCGCGGCCTGACGTGGGCGGACCTCGCCGAACGACTGGGCAAACCGCCCATCTGGGTGACCGCCGCGCTCCTCGGACAACACCCCCTCACCACCCAAGATGCCGAGACCGTCATCGACGTCCTCGGTCTGGACCGCGCCGCCGTACCCATCCTGACCGCGGTACCAACCAGGGCGGCCGACGTCCCGACGGTGCCGACCGACCCAACGATCTACCGGTTCTACGAAGCCCTACAGGTCTACGGGCCGGCCATCAAGGAGCTAATCCATGAGGAATTTGGCGACGGCATCATGAGCGCGATCAACTTCGGCCTAACCGTCGAGCGCCGGGAGCACACCTCCGGCGACCGGGTTGTAGTCACGTTCGACGGCAAGTTCCTGGCGTACGAGTGGCCCGCGAGCTGACCGCCTCCGGACCTGACCGTGGAAGGGAGCGCCCGCCGGCGGCCACGGGCCGACGGTTCTGCCGAGCCAGCCCCGGCACGTATTCGCTTGGCACCTCAGCAGGGCACCATTCGGCTTCGTCCCCAGTTCGAGACCACGCTCACCGGTCCACTCCCGCTCCGAGGGCGACGCTCTACCTGGCAAATCGCTCGACTCGTCGAGTGAGCAAATTCGCCCCCACGATGGGCGCCTCACCAGCCTTGCTTCGGCCTCAGCGAATGACGGCCCTAGTAGTTGGTGGCCGCGCTAACCAACCGGTCGGCGGGCTCGGTGTCACCGATCCGTGCAGCAGTCCCCGTCTATAGCCAGTTCGCTGACCTGCGACTTCGGGAGCCGGGTGATCCCCAGGCTCTCGACCAGCTTCTCCATCCGCCTAGTCGAGACGCCCAGCAGGGAGCAGGTCGCGACGACGGTGGTCAGCGCTCGCTCGGCCCGCCGTCGTCGTTCCAGCAGCCAGTCCGGGAAGTAGAGCTGCCGGATCAGCGCGGAGTCGGTGGGGTCCGGTCAGGACCACACCCGCACCGGGATGCCGGCGCGGGTGACGGCCATCCCGATCACGATCTGGCGCAGGTTCGCGCCGGCGTCCTTGTACTTGCCCCAGTTTCGGAACCACGCCGAGGGGCCCGATCTACACCACTTCAGGGGACTCACTCGGCGCCACGATGCGGCAGTGAAAACCCGAAAGCTGACCCCGCGCACGCCGCTGTGTCACGTCTGAACCCGGCGTGGCTAGGGATCAGCCGGTCGGGCCTTGCAGCGGAAGGTCGAAGACGAGCGCCTCCGCCTGGTGGATGCCGCTGAGGGTCAGGGAACCGTCAGTGACCTCGGCCAGGCGGTGGAGTGGGTCGGTAATGATGCGCACCTCCGGGGTGGAGGCGCCTCGTTCGACGTTGGAGATGATTACGAGGTAGAAGTCGTGTTCCCGAGCACGGGCGATCTCCGACGCCTGCAGGGAGACGCTGTTTGGCGCGGCGCCTGCGAACACCTTCAGCTCGAAGAACCGGCCATGCCCGTCAACCACGTCCGCTCCGACCAGCATCTGGTCTCGCACGTCCTGGAGTTCCTCACCGCCTTTTCGCAGGAGGAAATTTAGGAGAGCCACCCCGATCTCTTCTCGTTCCTTGTCGGTGTAGCCCGCCGGCCCGGACCCGACCAGCCGCCCGGACGACGACGGTTTCGCGACCGGTTGACGGAGCTGGAGATCTGGGGCGCTCGAGGGGGCGGTCGTCTTCCCGCCGGCATTGACGACCCTGCCAGCAGGAGGCGTGCCAGTCAGGCCGCTTGGGTCGATCAGCAGGCGGGGTGCCCGGGATGCAGGCTCTGGGTGGGTAGATGCAGCCGTGGCCCGGCGACTGATTCGCGACTGGCTGTGGTCGCCCTCGAGGGCTCCCGATTCAATGTCGTCCCGGAGACGAAGAAGCGCCGCTGACCTCTCTGCCGCCTTCTGCTCGTCCAGTACGAGGGCCTTCGTGCGCTCCCCAGCCACGGCGCGTGCCCACATCGCTGCCCAGGCGTAGGCGACCTTGCGCCGGTCGCCTCGGAACAGCGATGCGATGGAGCGTCCCCCGACGGCCCAGTCACCAACCTCTTCTCCTTCCTGCACGTGCAAGACACCGGTAGTGGCCTCAAGAAATGCGAGCGCGTCGATGACTTCACGCCGGCCAGCGAGATCGACACCAAGTCGGAGCGTCGCGTGCCGCACGACCTTGAGCTCGGTGTTTTGAGCGGAGGCGACGCCCGCGGAGGTCGCCAGTTCGGCGTTGTCGCGAACGAGCTCGTCGAGCAACAGGGTGAGAGCTGCCTGGGCGAGGGTGCTCTCTCCAGGGCTCTCGAACGCGGGGCCTTCCTCAACGACCCGGAAGTCGTGCGCGGTCAGCTCGGTGACGTTGAGGGCGGCGAAGAGCCCGTGGAACTGTTCAATGTCGCCTCCCGGCTGCCAAACGCGCGCCACGCGTCCGAGTACTTCAGCGAGAAATGGATCATCCACGGCGTACATCGGCCGCTTTCCTGAGTGGCCGCCCTCAGTCCTGAGCGACAACCTTTTTAGCGTCGCCGGCGCCTGCCCATCCCTCAGCTTCGCCTGAAGGAGGCGCAGTGTCTGGAGCTCGATGGCCTCGTCTCCGTCTGGCCCCAGGCGATTGGCGACTTCACGTAGCACTGCCGCACAGTCGGCTATGTCTGGCTCACGAACTCCCAGTTCTCGCCACAACCTCTCGAGGGCGGAGCCGTAGGGGACGAAGCATCGGAGTGCACCGAAGACTGGGGGGCCCGAGAAAACTGCCTCGGGCGTCCGCCACCCCTGATCCGTCAGGACCAGACCGGTACCGGAGGAGAACGATCGCCGCAGCTCGGTCGTGCTGATGTCCATTCGCCGCCGGCGGGCGGGTGAGAGCCAGTCAGCGAGTAGCTGGTACATGGGATAGGCCCGGGCTGCGGCCTCTCGCCAGGCGACGGGATCTTGCCGGTCTGTGACGTCCGGTGCGCCAGTCCGGATAGCTCTTAGGGTGCGAAGGACGTCTCTGACCTGGGGATTGCCGGTAATGCCCAGCGCGGAGACCAGTTCATCACGGAGCCCTGCCATCAGCCGCTGGTCGGCATAATGCCCTTCGCTTCCGTACACCGCCCGGTTGGCGCCGCTGGGCAGTACCAGGTTCCGCGGCGCGCACAACCGGCCTTCCGCGTCGAGGAGCCACTCCTCGTCCCTTAGCCGTGCGAGCCACCAGGAGCTGACCTTGGCCCCGGTGAAGTTCCATCCATAGGAACCGTAGACAACGGAGGCCTGGGCTCGCTCTGAGTAGAGCCGGTCCCAGGCGCGCTGGAGCGTCGCTAGGAGAGCGGTGGCTCGACGGCGGCGCCGCTCGGCAGAGGGGTCGTTGCGAATAGAGGCCACAACCCGATCGAGGTCGGGACTGACCCAGTCCTCGAGTACGTACGGCTTGTCAGTTCCGACGTGGCGCAACTCCTCAGACCGAGTGGCAGGCGTGCCTGTGGCCCAGGGCGGCACAGCCCGACGACGGTCGGAGTTGTACTTGGCCTCACCCTGGGGATGCGGGCTGAGGTGTGGTGCTCGCTCGGTACCGAGGAGGGTGAAGAACCGCTGAGCACCGAGCCCGGCCCGGCCAGATTCTGACTTCAGCAGGTGGGCGTACCTGCGTGCCACCCATTGGATTCCGGACGTCTTGGCGGCGGCGACCGGCCACCCGTCCGGATCATGGTCGATTAGGCGCGGCTGATAGCAGGCGCCCGGTGTCGCCTGCTGGAGGAGACGGTTCCCCGTGTCGTCCCACGTCTCGGCGTCCACAACGACGACCTGACCGACTAACCGGCCGTACCGTTCCTGCGCGTCGGTGGTTAGCCTCGCGAACAGGTCGCGAAAGGCGACGAGCGCCAAGTCCTCGAGCGGCAATGAGGCCGTGCGCGCTCGGGCGACCCGAGCGATCGCAGGCTCTGCGAGTACCAACTCCTCGACGTAGGCGTCCTGCTCGGCGAGCCAGTCGAGGACGACCCGCGCGTCATCCGTGTCCTGGCCGTAAGCCTGGTGGATACGCAGAGTGAGTTTCGCGCGGTCCTGGAGAGACGGAGGCGCGTCGGCGGGCAAAAGGACGCGGGCATCCTCTCCAGGCCATGGCGGGAGGACACGGCAGCCGTTAGCGAGTACGACTGACGGCCGGGTACGGAGCGCCTCCCCTGCACCCGCGGTCACGGCAAGGGCGGCCACGGCAATGAACCACTCGGGCGGGCGCTCATCGACGGCGCACTCGGTCAGGAGATCTAGCACTCGCTCGATCTCGATGCCCTCGCCCAGAGCAAGTTCATTGAGCACGCGCCACCAACGCCCGTCCTCAGGACGGACGTCGATGGGCAGCACGACGCGGTTCGGTGCCAGGACGCTCAAGTCGTCGTCGCTAACGAGCCCGCTCAGCAGCGGCGCCGGGTAGACGAGTTCGTCTAGAGGTACCGGTTGCCCACCGATGTCTATGGCCGCGCTTTCAGCGAAGCCAGCCCGAGCCCGAACCAGGAGGGCATCACGCAGGGCATCCGCCAACCAGGCATCGGACGTGCAAGTCATCTCGTCTTCCAGTGGCACCGCTCGCCAGGCGGCCGCCGGACGCGTGGCGAAGATGTCGCCAGCGACAGCCATCCAGAAGTCGGCCAGCAGGTCGATCATCGAACGATTCCACGCAGTGTCGCGGACGTGGCCTCGGGCCGCGTCGGGGTCGAACTGCGCGTTCGCCGACCACGGCAGCCCGGTGGCAACCAACGGAAGTCCCGCGTGGAGCACGCCCCCACGGTCTGCTGGCCCAAGAGGAACCGCGATGGCGAGGGGGGTTGAGTCGCCGGTCCGCTTGCGCGCACGGGCCACGCCTGCCGGGGTTCGGACGTCCGCTTCGTACCGAATCCATCGTCGCTCTGCCGTCGGGTCGGTCACCTCGTGAACCCGCGCGGCGACTTCCTTCCCGGCGAGCATGAAGGAGCGCGCAGGCTGTTCGGTCCGCTCCAATGAGAGCGCCAATTCGCCGTCTTCCTCGTCGGAGTCGACGAAGAGAACGCGATGCACGGAGCCGAGAAAAAGCAGGGCCGCGCCGCCCCATGTCGTGAGCCAGTCACGGATAGCCGTGCGGTCTAGGGTCGATCCTGGACGCACCGGGACGACGACCATGGTGGCCGGTCGCGCGGGGACGACCTCGTAGAGCCCTGGCAGCGGTTCCGCGGGCGCGATGGGGCGTAGTCGGCCGTCGGCCAACTCCGCGTGGTACGGGTCGCAGTGGATCTGCAAGGTGTCGCCTATGGCCCGCAGGGTGCTGAGACCAATGCCAAACCGACCGGTAGTGCGGTGGTCGTCCCGCTTGGTCGAGACCCAGGGCAACACCATCGCGAGCAGGTGATCCAGTCGGAGCCGCCCGCCATCGTGCACGACCACAAGCCTCGGCCCGTCGGGCCCTTCGGTGAGTCCGACGCGGACCGTCGACGCATGCTGGTCGTCGGCGTTCTGCACGACCTCCGCCAGCCCCTGGAGCGGATCGCGGCTCAGTGCCTCGGCGACCTCTCGGCCGCCCGAGACGCTCGCTTTGATTTTTGCGGGCAGCTCGTCGATCAGCCGCCCGACTTCAGCGATCGCGGCTTGGGCGAACGCTGGACTGAATCGGTCCTCAGTGGCTTCGTCATGCATGGCGGCCTGAGCCGCGAGCCGACCGGCCTCCGCGTCGTCGGGGAGCGATGCCCCATCCGCCATGACGGCGCGGGCGAGCACCGTCATCGTCGATCCCAGGCCATGGCTGGGAAGAAGCACCCGGCAGCGAACGTCTGAGTCCAGACGCTGTGCAGCGGCCTCTGCATAGCCTCCCCTAGGTTGTCGCGAGCGCAGAGAACCCTGCCATGAACTGGCTCGCCTCGACGCGTGCCGCACTGGTTACTCGCTCGCACGAGGGACGGGATACCTAATCCCCCGTCGCCGTAATGCGGCACGACGTCATGTCCAGCTGTCATGCCGTCCGGCTCGTTGACCGAGCCCGCGCCTCCCTCGCCGGTCCGCGCCGCCTGCGGGGATGGAACGACGGTGGACGGGCGTGACCCTCCCGGCCGGGGCAGGGGGTCACGACGCTCACCGGCCCAGCAGGCGAGCGGCGAACTTGGTCGTCGACGAGACAGAAGCAGCGATGACACGATGCGGCACGGCGGCATAGCCGCGCGCTCACTCGACTCGTCGAGTGAGCAAATTTGCCCCCACGACCACCGCCTCCGGGTGCCCGGCCTTCGAGCTTGGTGACCTGGCCGGCCGCGTCCCGATGCAGAAGCCCGCGGGCGCGGACACGGTGCTCCGATGCGTCCCGTAGCTGCTGGTGGCTGATCACTGGCCGGGGCGGACGACAACGGCGGCTGCTCTCCCGCAGGATCTGCGTACCTGGCGAAC